>DATKSN010000182.1:0-25387 GCA_035531595.1 Pirellulales bacterium
CAGAATGAGACGTTTTGTCACGAGAAGGTGGTGGCTGGTGGCAGAGCGTAAGCGATGCCCCGGCTACATAGCGACCGGGGCATCGCTTAGGCTCTGCCCCAGCCACCGTGAACGTCTCATTCTCGGCCGCGTGCAGTATAAGTAAAGCCCCTCTCGCCCGGTCATGGGCCGCGGTATCATCGAAACGAACGCTTCTTCTCTTCGAGTTTCAGCGACGCCGAGTTGATGCAGAAGCGTAGCCCCGTGGGGGCCGGCCCGTCGTCGAAGACGTGTCCCAGGTGGGCGTCGCAACGGGCGCATTGCACTTCGACCCTGACCTGACCATCGCTGTAATCGGGCTCGGTCTTGATGTTCCGTTCGCGGATCGGCGTCCAGAAACTGGGCCAGCCGGTGCCCGACTCGAACTTGGCGTCGCTGGCGAACAGCTTCGCTCCGCAACAAGCACATCGGTAGGTGCCGTGCTTCTTCGAGCGGGCGTACTTGCCCGCGAACGGCGCCTCGGTCTCCTTCGCCCGCGTCACGCGGTACTGCTTTGGAGTGAGCAGTTTTTTCCACTCCTTGTCGGTCTTGCGCACGGGCGTGTCGTCGTCATCATCGGGGTATTCCGTCTCATCGGCGGCGCCGGACGACGGCGCCGACAGGGACGCGCGGTCGTCCGGCGGCACTGGGGCCACCCTCGGCGGCGACTTCTTGGCCGTCTTCGACGGGGGAGACTTCTTGGCCGTCTTCGACGGGGGAGGCTTCTTGGCCGTCTTCGACGGCGATGGCTTGTCCTCGGCGTGGGTCGATTCCGACAGTCTTTCGACCGCGATCGAGACGGCAAGCAAGCCCGCCAAACACGCCACGCTACGCACCCACCTCAACATGGAACCTGCTCTTCAGTACTGGTGATTCCCATATTTTACAGTTTTTCCATGCCTTTGCAAGGATGTTCGACGGGATGTGGCGCAGGCGTTGGTGGCGAGGATGATTTGAAGTATGATTAGGGTAGCGAATGACCACCACAACTCGTGGTCTTGATGCGTCGAGGCGCCGCCATGCTCAGCCCGTTTCCCGGAATGGATCCCTATTGGGAAGCGGCCGGCTATGGGTCCGACTTCCACGACGGGTTCATCGGTGCTTGTTGTGGGGTTCTGGCCGACCGTCTGCCGCCCAACTACGACGCTCGTATTCAGGAGCGGTGGCTGGTGGCAGAGCCTAAGCGATGCCCCGGCTAGATAGCGACCGGGGCATCGCTTAGGCTCTGCCCCAGCCACCGTGAATATCGCCTATCGCCTATCCTACCAGGGAGCAAGTTTGGCCCGCGAACCGATTCTACAACCCAACGACGACAAAGAACCGCTCGACCGCGAGTTCCGACAGAAGGAGAACGCCGAGGAAGACGGCAACCTGCGGCCGCAACGCATGGGCGACATGGTCGGCCAGCGCGAGGTCTTCGCACGGCTCGAAATCGCGCTCGACGCCGCGCGGAAACGGGGCGACGCGCTGGGGCATATCCTGTTCGACGGGCCGCCCGGCCTGGGCAAGACGACCTTCGCCACGGTCATTCCCCGTGAAATGGGCGTCACGCTGCAGATCGCCAGCGGCGCCGCCCTCGACGCCCCCAAGGATCTGCTCCCTTACCTGACCAACGCCGAGCCGCACTCGGTGCTGTTCATCGACGAGATCCACCGCTTGCCCAAGGCCGTCGAGGAATTCCTGTATCCGGCGATGGAGGATTTTCGCATCGATATCGCCTTGGGCGAGGGGGTCAACGCTCGCACGATCAACATGAGCCTGCGTCCCTTCACGCTGATCGGGGCCACGACCCGCACCGGCCTGCTCTCGGCCCCCTTGCGCGATCGGTTCGTGATGCGCGAGCATCTCGATTTCTACACGGTCGAGGAACTGTCCGAGATCGTCCGCCGCAACGCGGCCAAGCTCGGTTCGCCGATCGAGGCCGAGGCGACCATCGAGATCGCCACGCGCAGCCGCGGCACGCCCCGGCTGGCCAACAACCGGCTGCGCTGGGTGCGCGACTACGCCACCAGCAAGGCCGACGGCCGGATCACCCTGTCCATCGCCCAGGCCGCCTTGAAAATGCAGGGAATCGACCCGCACGGGCTCGACACGCAGGACCGCAAGTACCTGGAGACGATCATTCGCGTGTTCCAGGGCGGCCCGGCCGGCGTCGAGGCCGTGGCCCACACGATGAACGCCGCCCCCGACACGCTCGAGGACGAGGTCGAGCCGTACCTGCTGCGCACCGGACTGGTCGTGCGCACGCCGCGTGGCCGCAAGGTCACGCCCGCCGGCTACGAGCACCTCGGCATCGAGCCGGGCGAGGCCGGCGCGCAGGCGACCTTGTTTTGATATTGATATGGCTTGGAGTTGGTTATACTGCATATTCCCCTTGCCAGGATGATTCATGCTCCTACACTAACCCGCGGCGCAAGCAATGTGCGGCATTCTCGTTGCCTTGCTTGCGCCGCGGGTTAGTGTGACGGCGGACTGCGCTGGTTTCGCCGGGACCATGAATCATCTGCGCTTACGAGGCCGGAGCCAAACCGACGATGCTGGATCAACAGGTCAAACCGTGGGCCGTCACCGACGCCGCCGAATTGTACGACGTGGGCCGATGGGGCGCCGGCTACTTCTCGATCAACGCGGCCGGCAACGTCTGCGTCCACCCCACCAAGGATCCCAAACGCACGATCGACTTGAAGCAACTCGTCGACGATCTTCAACTGCGCGGCATCGACCTGCCGATCCTGATCCGCTTCGCCGAAATCCTCAAGCACCGTCTCGGCGAAATCCACGACGCCTTTCAGGTGGCCATGAAGGAGCACCACTTCAACGGCAAGTACTGCTGCGTCTACCCCATCAAAGTGAACCAGCAGCGGCAAGTCGTCGAGGAGGTGCTCGACTTCGGCCGCCCCTACCAGTTTGGCCTGGAGGCCGGCTCGAAGCCCGAGTTGCTGGCCGTGGTGGCCCTGGCCTCGAACGACACGCCGATCATCTGCAACGGCTTCAAGGACGCCGAGTTCATCGAGATGGCCATGCTGGCCCATCAGATCGGCCGGCGGATCATCCCCGTGGTCGAGAAGTACACCGAGTTGGGCCTGGTCCTTCAATACGCCCAGAAGGTCGGCGTGCGGCCGACCATCGGGATCCGCGTCAAGCTGGCCACCAAGTCGAGCGGTCGCTGGCAGTCGTCGGGCGGCTACCGTTCGAAGTTCGGGCTGACGGTCACCGAAATTTTGCGGGCGCTGGAGGAGTTGAAGCAGCAGGGGATGCAAGACTGCTTCAAGTTGCTGCACTTCCACCTGGGGAGCCAGATCCCGAACATCCGTCACATCAAGCAGGCGCTGAATGAAGCGGCGCGCGTTTACGTCGAGTTGGCCGGTCGCGGGGCGGGCTTGGAGTTCCTCGACGTCGGCGGCGGTTTGGGCGTCGACTACGACGGTTCGCAGACCAACTTCGAATCGAGCGCCAACTACTCGTTGCAAGAGTACGCCAACGACGTCGTCTATCACATCCAGAGCGTCTGCGACGAGGCTGGCGTGACGCACCCCACGATCGTCTCCGAAAGCGGCCGGGCCGTGGTGGCCTATCACAGCGCGCTGGTCTTCAACGTGCTCGGCGTATCCGGCCTGGGCGACGCCGAAGTGCCCTCCGAATTGCCGCCAGAGGCCGAGCAGCCGATCGTCGATCTGTTGGGGACTTTTCAGAACGTCACCGCTCGCAACCTGCTGGAAAGTTACCACGACGCGCAGCAGGCGCTCGACATGGCCATGAGCCTGTTCAGCGGCGGCTACCTTCCCTTGGACCAGCGGAGCCTGGCCGAGAACCTGTTCTGGTCCATCTGCCGCAAGATGCAGCGGCTCGTGCGGCAGTTGGATTACGTGCCCGAGGACTTGCAGGGGCTGGACGCGCTCTTGAGCGACACCTACTTCTGCAACTTCTCGCTTTTCCAGTCGATGCCCGACAGTTGGGCCATCCGGCAGCTTTTCCCCGTGATGCCGATCCACCGGCTGGGCGAGCAGCCCACGCAGCCCGCCGTGCTGGGCGACATCACCTGCGACTCCGACGGAAAGATCGACCTGTTCATCGACCGACGCGACGTGAAGCGGACGCTCCCCTTGCACCCCTTCAACGGCGAGCCGTATTACCTGGGCGCCTTCATGTTGGGGGCCTACCAGGAAATCCTGGGCGACATGCACAACCTGTTCGGCGACACCAACGCGGTCCATGTCAGCCTCGACGACAACGGCAGCGTCGTCTTGGAGACGGTCATCAAGGGAGACACCGTTCGAGAGGTGCTCGACTACGTCGAATTCGACCCCGACGCGCTGGTGCGCAAACTACGCACCGACGTCGAGATGGCCGTCCGCGAGTCGCGGCTCGATTTTCAGCAGGCCGGCAGGCTGCTGCGCTTCTACGAGGACGGCCTGCACGGATATACGTACCTGGAGGACGCGCGGGAGCATTGACGGTGATTCCAGGCGTAATGAAGTGCAGAACGTGAAGGAGATAAACCCATGATCCAAGAGCATGACTGCGTGGTGTTGACCCAAGACATCCCTGGCGAAGGACTCCTGGGGCCACACCTGGCCACGGTTCCCCTGACCCCCAGCATGCATCAGAGAGCGGCGATGGTCCGGGGAACTTATCATTACGGTCTAGCGGACTCCCTTCACCTGGCCGTGGCCGTGGAGTCTCGTTATGACCGATTTTTGACCAACGACTTCCGCCTGGCTGGATTTCCCGACGTTCTTGTGGAAGTGTTGCCATGACCAAACAATGCCTGGCTTTCGATCCGACGCCGTTGTCCAACCTGTAGTCGTTGAATACAATGGCCTTTTCCACACCACGCTCCCGCGCGGGCTCGGGAGCGAAGGGAGTCCCAAAACATCGGGAGGAACATTCCATGCTTCGCCGCAACGTATCGTGTCTGATCTTCGCCGCCTTGACCATCGTTTGCGGGCCGTCGGCCGCTCGCGCGTTGGCCGCCGACAAGGAGGAGGGCTTCGCGAGGCTGTTCGATGGCAAGAGCCTCGACGGCTGGCAACTCCTACGCGGTAGTGGCCGAGGCTACGTGGTGAAAGACGGTGCGATCGTCTGCCCGAAGGACGGCGGCGGGAATTTGTTCACGAACAAGGAATACGCCAACTTCATCTTCCGTTTCGAGTACCGCCTCGAACCGCACGGCAACAACGGCGTCGGCATTCGCGCGCCCCTGGAAGGCGATGCCGCCTACGTGGGGATGGAAATCCAGGTTCTCGACGACGACCATCCCGATTACGCCAAGCTCCAGCCCTTCCAGTACCACGGCTCGATCTACGGCGTGGTGGCGTCCCGGCGCGGCGCTCCCAAGAAGGCCGGCGAGTGGAACACCGAGGAGATCGTCTGCGACGGACGCAAGGTGAAGGTCACGGTGAACGACAAGGTCATTGTCGACGCCAACCTCGACGACGTGAAAGACAAGACCATTCTCGACGCCCACCCAGGGCTGAAGCGGACCAAAGGGCATATCGGTTTCTTGGGCCACGGCGAGCACGTCGAGTTCCGCAATGTGCGGATCAAAGTATTGCCGTGAGCAGTTGCGCGGCGTCGGCTACGCCCCAAGCACGGACAACTCGGAAGCGGCCGTCGAGTCGAAGTGAATGCCAGCGTCCTTGGCCCAACGAATTGGCAGGTCAACGGTTTTGATTTCGGTTTGCGCATGGCTTCGTTTCTCCAAAAAAATCGCCTTTCATTGGTCTCGCCCCGGCTGAGTCGAAAAATCCATTATCGAGCGCCGAAACGACCCGATCAAGAGCGAGTCGGCTTTCCGACTTCTGGCATATCAGCCCACCCATAGACCGTTCCGCCACCCAACCGTTACACTGTATCGCCGTGGGATCGTTGGGGCTGGAAAACTGTTGCGTGGGCGCTCTTCCTTGGGGATGCCACCCTCGTTGTTCTACACAAGTCTGTATCGAATACAGGCCAGGGGCTTGCCCCCTGGTACTTGACGTTGGTTTCTACATCAAATGCCCTCACCACGACCATGGACATGGAAAAACTCGTCTCGCTCTGCAAACGGCGGGGCTTTCTGTTTCAATCGAGCGAAATTTACGGCGGTCTGAACGGCTTCTGGGACTACGGACCTTTGGGCGTCGAGCTCAAGCGGAACGTCAAGGAAGCCTGGTGGCGCGACATGGTCACGGGCCACGACGAGTTGGCTGCGCCTGCCGGAGCGCCGCGCGCCTACCAGATGGTCGGGCTCGACTCGACCATCATCATGCACCCGCAGGTCTGGAAGTGCTCCGGGCATTACGACCTGTTCCACGACTTCATGGTCGATTGCCGCGAGTCGAAAAAACGCTACCGCCACGACCAGGTGCGAGGCCGCTGGGTCTCGGCCAAGGGACAGCGGATCTTTGTGACGAGCCAGTCGGGCGGGGAGGAGGGGCTGGCCGAAACCCAACAGAAAGCCCTCAAGTTCTTCAACCTGCGTGCCAAGGACATCGCCCAGTTGGCCTGGGAAGGCGATCTGTTGAACCTGACCCAGGTGGACGACTTCAGCCAGGTGCTCGGTCCCGATGCCAAATCGCCGGGCACGCTCACGCCGCCGCGCGAGTTCAACCTGATGTTCAAGACCTACGTCGGCGCCTTGAGCGGCGAGGAAGGCGCGGCCTTCCTGCGCCCCGAAACGGCGCAGGGGATTTTCGTCAACTTCAAGAACGTCTGCGACAGTAGCCGCGTCAGCGTGCCGTTTGGCATCGCCCAGGTCGGCAAGAGCTTCCGCAACGAGATCACGCCGCGGAACTTCACTTTTCGCTCGCGCGAGTTTGAACAGATGGAGATCGAGTTCTTCTGCCACCCACCGCAATCGCCCGATTGGTATCGTTACTGGCGCGACCGCCGCTACCGCTGGTACACGGAGCTGGGGCTGGCGGGCGAGCGGCTGCGGCTGCGCGACCACGAGCAGGAAGAGTTGAGCCACTATTCGTGCGGCACGGCCGACATCGAGTACGCCTTTCCCTTCCTGCCGCCGGGCGAGTTCGGCGAGCTGGAGGGGATCGCCCACCGCGGCGACTTCGACCTCCGCAGCCACATGGAGGGCAAGCTGGTACGGCAGGGGAACGAACTGGTCGTGGAAAAGGACGCCGAAGGCAAACCGCGGCACCGCGGCAGCGGCAAGGAGCTTTCCTATTTCGACGACGAGACGCGCGAGCGGTTCGTGCCCCACGTCATCGAGCCGTCGGCCGGCGCCGACCGGGCCACCTTGGCGTTTCTGTGCGAGGCGTATCACGAGGACATGGTGCCCGACGAAAACGGCAAGCCCCGCGAGCGCACGCTGCTCAAGCTTCACCCGCGGCTGGCGCCGATCAAGGTGGCCGTGTTCCCGCTCGTCAAGAAGGACGGAATGCCCGAGGTCGCGCAGAAGATCTATCGCGCGTTGAAACCGCATGTGACGGTTTTCTATGACGAGAAGGGGGCTGTCGGCCGCCGTTATGCCCGGCAGGACGAGGTCGGCACGCCGTTTTGCATCACCGTCGACGGCCAGACGCTCGGCGACGGCACCGTCACGATCCGCGACCGCGACACGCTCAAACAATGGCGCGTGAAGGCCGAGGATTGCGTGTCCGAGATCAAGGGCAAGCTGATTGTGTAGGTCGCCCTTCGCGACAACCCGTGCGCCGCGAGTTCCTGTTGGGAGAAAAGCCCTGGATGAGCGAGAATCTGGCTCCTAAGAGCCTGTCCCAGAACCGCCATTGTGGTGTAGACGTCCCGCCCGTGGTATCGATGACCGCCCGAAGTTCATGTGTCATTCAGCAATGATCCCAGGATTTCCGGCGTCAGCCCTTTCGCTTTGGCGTGCGCTCCGATCTCATCCATGATGTCCCTCAGGGGCCTTGAGGGGCCGGCAGTCAGCTCCCGAAGGCGGAGACTGAGCAGAATCTGCAGTTTGCGCTGTTCTTCGGCCGGGGCTTGGCGGAAGGCTCGTGCCGCATCCGCATCGACTTGAATCGAGATTGTGGCCATTCGTCCCTCGTAAATCGGCGGGCTTGAAGGGGGGCGCGGCACCCCGCCGCGAGGTGACCGCGAAGACCAGTACCGCATTATAGCCGACACGGCGCCGGGTTTTAACCCCCGAGAGCCCGAGGGGCTGGGAATGGCCGTCCCGATATCATGGGTCGGCGACCTCAAGGATTGGTCTCGAACAGGTTCCCACCCCAATTGCGGTAACGGTCATTCCAGACCAGATCGAAGTAGATCGGGTGGAAGGAGCGACGCCGCTCGGCGGCGACCGCCCCAGCTTTCTCGACCAGCAGCGATTGCAACGCCGAGTAGGTCCGCTCCGATACGACGTCCTTGTAGGTCGACGTCCGCGATAACCCGTGCATAGCGAGTTCCTGTTCCGAGAAAAGCCCTGAATGAGCGAGAATCTGGCTGTCGAGCGGCAAGAACAGGAGTGGAACGAGGGCCGCTCGGACATGGTCCAACTCGGCGGCCATCGAGACGAGGTGCTCGAAGTACAGGTCGACGGGTTTGCGGACCTTATTGTACGCGCGGAGTTGCGTCGGCACGACATTGCCCAGTCGGGAGCGGATGCCGTCACAAACCGTGTTGCTCAGCCCATGGAGCTCGTCGCGAGTGCGGACGGCCGACAGGGCTTCCACGAGTGAAGAACGCTCGTCCACGAAGTATTTGATGAACGCCTCCTTGGCGCCGGGGCATGCCTTGTCGCGCCGGTGAAAGCCGCGGAATGTGTTCTGCCCGACGGCGAACATCCGCCGGGTCGCCCCCGAAGCCGATTTTACCGCGGCACCCGATATGATCTTGTCCCACGAGTACAAGGTTGTGGGCCGCGGGAAAATCTGGTCGGCCTTGTCCAGGTAGGCCGCCGGGAAGCACGAGAGGTTGACGATGGCAGCGTGTGCGGCTGGTCTGTTCGCGCCGACACTGTCGAAGCAAGCTTTGGTTCCCAGGAGCGGCGACGGTGGATCAGGGCGCAAGACGCCCGCCGCCTCGTCAGGCAGCGGTTGGGCAACTGATATTGGTTTGGGAATCACTCCAAGGGGCGGTGCGTCACCTCCGGCAATCCGTTTCCAGCCGTTCGGCGTTTTTTCCACGACACCCATCTTCTCGCGGTTCACTAGATGCTCCCGAACGGCACGTCGCTCCGGCAGGCCGCGGCGGCGAACCTCCGCCGCCAACTCCTCCGGGGTGAACTCTCGCCCTTTCGGTATAGCCAAGATCACGATATCGAGCGAACCCGCGCCCGAATTCACGTCACTACCCCAGACCGTCGTCTCGCGTGCCATGCACTTGCTCCTCGTGGTTCTGCTCTGTCGCCAGTCGGGCGCCAGGATTGCGCCCACAATAGGAACTACGCCGGTCCACTTCGTTCCGTGACGTCGCGGCGGAAAAAAGAGAACGTGGCGCTTTCGGCGGCTTTCGTGCGCGGGTTTCCGCGATACAATTGGGGTCAACCGTTGCACTTTTGGGTTTCTGACAAGGGTTCCGCCGCATGGGCACAGGTTATGACCAAACCTGGCGGCAACACGTCGCCGCGATTCAAGGCGGGGCCGAGCAGGAATCGCTCGACGCGGCTATCGCCGCCTTGCAACCCCTGATCGAGCAAACAGCCACTCGCGTTTGTGTACGCCGCAGGGTGGGCCGACAGGTACAGCTTGACTTCGTGGAAAGTGCCTTGACGGCAATCGTCGCCCCGCGCGAAACGAAGGAAGGAGGCAGGCTTCCGGAGAGAATCCATAAATACGACGCGGAAACCGGTTCGTTTCCCGGCTGGCTCTGGAAGGCTCTCGACCGGCTTCTCCTTGACGTGACCAAGTCACGGCGGCGGCGAGCCAAACACGAAGCGTCGGCCACCGATTCCGGCGACGATGGCGGCATGATGGAAAGGCGACCGGACCCTGCTACGAGTGATTTGGACGCTGGGTTCGACCGTAACGCCCCGTTTGGCGATAGGGATCTGCGGGAGATTGAAGCTTGGCCGGTGCGCGATCGGCTCCGCGTCCTGGTCATTTCCCGCTTGTGGCGGAAAGTTCCCGAACACCTGTGGATCGGGTGGTGCGAGGAGGAAGGCATGTCGCAGCCGTTCCCCGACGATCCCGAGGAGCCCGCGACGATCCAGGATTCGATCTTCTCGTGCGCCGCGGAACTCGGCGAGTCCCCCGAAGCCACGAAGCAGCATTGGTATCGAAAGCGTGGACTACTGCGAAACTTAGACTACGTACGCGAGTTACGGCATGGCCACTGATTCGCTGTTCCCCTACCAATGGGACCAGCTTCCTGATCCCGCCGCGACGAACGCGCCGAACGGACCGCGCACGCAAATCGAACTCTTGGAACGCGACTGGCGGAAAATCGTTGGCAAACACTTCACTCGTTCTTCAGAACCGTGGCGGGATATTCTGCCAACCAGCACGTTCGACTTGCTTAAAGGGAGTCCTTATGGGGCCCTCGATTTCGGTCCATTGCGCGAAGCGACGGAGAATGCGTTATCAATTCTTGGCCAAGAGATCGCGGCAAGTCTGCGCCGACCGCGGGCGATCGTTTATTCCCGTCTGCAGCAGCGTGGCTCACATTGGAGACCGACTCGAAACTGGCTGCTGCTTTTGCCTTGCGGTGCTCTTGCCGTGGTTCGGGCCGATCCGCCAAGCAATCTCCTGAAAACGTGTTACTTTCCGGGCTCCGTGGGCGTTATACCTAAAGAGGAGCGATGGAGGATCGCGATTGGGCGCGTCGTGCGGGAGCAGAAGTACGCGACTTTCGACAAAACGACGAATGATTTCGTGTATCCGGCGACGCAAGACCTCCGCGAGGTCGCCATCCTCGGTCAAGCACCCGAATTACCGTATCATGTCACTTTCGTCACCGCCCAATCGTGGGGTTTCATCGCGCCGGTTGCAGGCAGCCCCTGGCGGCTGCCAAGTTGGCACTGGGTCGATCCAATCGCTGAAACGGAGCCAGAGAGCGGACAGTAGAGGCGAAGCCGCACGATGGCCCAGCCGCGCAGCGGCGACAGAGTGTAGCCTGGGGCGTAAGCGGCGTAAGCCCCAGGAATCCCTCGTAACCTCCCGTTGTCTAGCCCCGGAGGGGCGACATCCGTGGTGGTGTCACGCTCTCTGTCGCCCCTTCGGGGCTGGACGACATTTTTTTTCGGACGTCCCTGGGGCTTACGCCCTCGTTGTTCTACGCATCTTTTTCAGCGACCCCTCGCCAGCTTGCCTGGCAGGTGAAGCAGTTTTTTCGGCTAGCCACGCGCCCACGAACCCTTCAGTGTGTCCTTTGGTCGCGGGTTCGCCACCGCGAAGCGGCGGCGAACTCGCGACCAAAGGGGAATTGAAGGAGATAGGGAAGCTGCGACGACCACTTAGCCATCCAAACTGTCTGTCGTCCGGCAGGTTTCGGAACAAAACCGGCCTCCAAACCGACTGCCCGCCGGCCGGAGTTTTTAGCAGGCCACACGGAGTGTGCCTGCTACGTTGGGCTTTAGAACCATATGTCTCATTTCTGGCCGTGTGGAGTATAACAGGCACCGAGGTATGAATTCATCGTGGAATCCTGACCCGCTGGGCTATGTGGGCGAACTGCGTGACTCGCTCTGTCGACTACGCGGGCAACTGGACGGATCGTCCGGCGCCGACATCGGTGGGTCGATGCCAGTGAACCCGCTCGATCAGCAAGCGGCCGAGCTTGGTTCGGCGGCATATCTCGTCGTCATGAACCTTGGGTCTTGCCGTTTGTATGGGATCGACGTGCCGGCCGATTTGGCGACGCAAATCGGCCAGGCGCTGCCACCCGACATCGTGGTCACGGCGGCCCAGGTGCTTGCAAGCGTGTTGACTACGGCCGCCGAGGACGCAAAATCGCTGCCGGCGAGGTTCGACGACGCGGAGGCCATCGAGGACCAGTCGGTATGCACGGACTTCCTGCACCAACTGATGGAATTCTGGGCGGTCTTCGTTGTCATCGACGATGAATACCAGTCGCGTCTGTGCAAGGGGACTCCGGTTGGGGAGCTCAGCGCCGCGATGGACCGCGTGCTTGAGGGTTTCCAAGCGCTCGATGATCTTTTGCAGCAGGATGAGCGACTTCTGTTGCTTTCCGTCGCCACGGAACTTCCGCTCTTGGAAAACTGGCGGGGAATGTTGGCCGCGCCGTTTAATGAGTCGCCGCCCTGGTGGCTCGACGGAACGCTGGAGGCAGTCGCCCAAGCGACCTCGCGAGAGATCCTTTCCGAGGACGCCTACCTATTCCGGTCAGGCGTCGCGGCGCAGTCGAGCGTCCCCTGCGAAAGGAATTTTCCCGTGTTCGGAGGGGTCGCGCGCACGTCGCAACCCGCGACGTTGTCGTCCCCCCGCGCGGTCTTGCTTCTCCTTCGGCGCAGTGAGGAGATCGCCGCACATGCCACGGAGTTGCGAATTGCGGCCAGCGCCCGCCGGACTCCCGGCGCTGTCGCCCAAGAACTAGAGCGTACGGTATATCCGGTCGAGGGCGAGAACGCCGTGAAGGTGAGGCTCGCGGTCGAACCCGGGACTGACGGCCGCCGCCATTTCCGCGTTTTCCTGGTCGCACCAACTCCCGATCTCGAGCGGTATGGCGCCGCCGTCATTACGTTTCAGAATGGTTCCACACAACCGGTGCCATTGGGAATCGGCGCTGGCGGCGTCGAATTATCCGGCGACGAGGTCCATGCGATCGCGGGCCTGGCGCTTGTCGAAGCATCGGGCGGGCACCGTCATGTGGACCTCAATGCTTGCTGCCATGAGTAACAGAATTGACCACTTCAGCGTACACCTTCAACGATTGCGGCGTGGCGTCGTCGCTGATTTTATTCGTCACGACGATTTTCCGGCATGGATCGAACTCACCTCGTCCGCGCTCCTCAGCGAGTTGGCGAACTCGATCCGCCGCAAGAAAATGGACCAATTTCTTGCATCACGCGAACAGGTGGTCGCGCTTGCCCGCCGCGTGCTGTTCTCCCGGCGATTGGAATGGCTCGACTCCTTGGGACCGCTTTGGCGCGCGTTTGGCTCGAGGGAAGATACTTGTGCCTTGGCGGCGGCCGCCCTGCAGTCGGCGTCCGGCTGGACCCCAGAGGTGCTCGTCGCGCGTGCAGGCCCCAGCGCCGTCGAATTCAGCCCCGCGCACGCCGAGTTCGTCGAGACGCTCAGGAAGCTCGCGGATTGCGACCACGACGGCCCGTTGGGCGCCGCGGTTCGCAACAGCCGTCTGCTTGATGAAGAGCGGCATGTTGGTTTTCCGATCATTTTCAACCATGGCGATGTGAACCTCCAGCGCGGCGTTTGGATTGAGCCGACCTTGTTGTCGAGGGCCGTGACAGACCGGCGGGTGCCGGAATGGGAGCGGCTTTGCGCATCTCTTGACGGCATGATTACCGTCAAGAGATTTCCCGCTTTGCCGTCGTGGCTGCGCGATCTTGCCGATTGCGAGGCGACGCTGGAAACGCTTGATTCGGCTGGTTTGTCCGTCGTCATGCAGTCCTTGGCGGAGCAACAGAGACTGCCGCTGCCGTTCGGTGTAGGCTTCACGGGCCGATGGGAGAATGATCGCCTGCGCGGAGTGCGAGACCTTGGCGTGAAGGCGCTGGCCGCTCGCGAGGCCGGCGTGTTTCTGCTGTTCGCGTGCCACGACGACAAGGAGGAAGCCCCAAAGGCCGTTGACGGCGTGAAGTTAGTGCTGCTTCCAGAGCATCTGCCGCTGGACGAGGTCATTCGGCTCGTGAATCGCACCTGCGCGGAGTCCGGGCTCACCGAATACCGCTTCCGTAAGGTTGATCGCGCGTTGCGAGACTCAACTTCCCGGATTGGCGCCTCCCGGGATCTGCCAGATGCCTGTAATGACGAATATTGCCCCGTCCAATTTGTTGGGCGCGCGCGGCCGCTCGCGAAACTTCGCAAGTTCAACGACGAAGCCGGCCAACACGCCGGACGTTGTCTGCTCGCCGTGGTGGCACCGCCGCGTTTCGGGAAGACCACGCTTCTCAGCCATTGGGGCTGGGGGCTCGGCGACTCGAATGAAGCGAAGCGGCCATTCCCGCCGATTTGGTTCAGCTTCCGTCGCGGCCGATCCGATCGGATGACGCTGAATCATCTGAAATCGGCCCTTGCTGAGCAGCTCACCGCCAGGTTTTGTGTTCTGTCGCGGCACAAGGCCGGTGTTTTGCGTGGAGTGCCACATGGTAAACCTGACGAGCGAATTTCGGCGGTGATCGAGTCGGCGGCGGCTCGAATTGACCTGCTCGTCGATGGCATCGACGAGGTGGCTGGCGTTGATGAAAGCGGCAAGATCCTGCGATGGCTTCAGCAACTGTCCGGTGATGGCGTGACCATCGTCGGCACCCAACCTGGGCCGTTCCTTGAACGGATCGAGTGCGAGCGGCTCGATCTGCGTAACGACACCGAGAGTGCGCGAACCGACGCGCTGGAGCTTATCGCTCGCTTTGCCAACCGATTTGAGCACCGTGAATCACTGCGTCCGATCGCCGAACAACTCCGGCAGGATCGCTGGAGGGATGGCCTCGCCAAAAAGGCTGGCGACAACCTTTGTTCGAGGGAATAGAACCTGTTGAGGTGAAGGACGCGTTGTGCATTGACGGCGACAATTGGGCGTGTGGCGTTCTCGCGCGGCGTCTCACACCAGGTATTTCGGACGCGGAGGGCCACGTTGGAGAGGGCCAAGCGGCGACCGACATCGTGATCGTCGGATGCAGCGGCGACGGATTGGCCTACCAGCCAATCACGGATGTCACGCCGGATTGCCGTTGCCGAATCGAGGCATTGGCCAACCGCTTGATCGGCTTTCGCTATGGGTGCGTGAATCAGGAGAGCGATTGGACGGGCCACCCGCTGCACCTGTACGACCTCGGCGCGAAGGGCCTTGCCTGCCCGCACGCGGACGCGGAATGCGGCGAACACGACGTTTCCTATGCGACGCCGCTTCTCGAAGTATCACCCGAGTGGGTGTTGCTTCTCGGATCCCCCACCAGCGGGGCGCCGGGCAATGATCTCGTATACGCCGCTTACCAGTACCGCGTCGGGTCGCTCGAACTGCCTTTCCTTATCGAAGGTCTTCGCCTCACTTCTCGTCTCACGCTCGTCCACCGATCGCTCGGCCGCGCCGAAATCCTAGAGTTGAGTCTGCTAGAAAATCATACCCGGCTCCGCACCGTCCAGCTTAAAATCGACGATTTCGGCATTCGCGTGCGATCCGACCAGGCTTGCCAAATCGAGTTCGGACTCGACGTAGTCGTCACGGACGTCGGCGGAGGGATCATCGCGGCGGCCTCCGGCGACTCAAGCATTCCTTTCCGCGTGGAGGTGCTCCGCCTCCCGGCCAGTGGAGAGGATAAACCGACCACGGTTGCCGTCGGATACCTGTCGCAACCGCCGCGGGGGGTCACGCTCGCCCGCGAACCGGGCCGGACTTCACTTGCCGTCCAAACGGAAAGCGGCGTGACCTGGTTTGATTTGTCGGGCGTGCCTGGCGTGCAAGTTGCTGGAGTTGTCGAATGAGATACGTTCTAGCATTTTCCGCTTTGCCTTCCGTATTTCTCTTTGGACAGGATTGCAGGAATGACAGGATGGGGGTCGGGGCGATCCTCAATGCGTTCCTTCATCCTGTTCATCCTGTAATCCTGTCCTCCGTCGTTCCGGGAGGAGGTTTGGGATGCAAAACGCCCTCAATACATGGTGGTTTAGCATTTCGGAAAAGGGTTAACGGCGCCGGGTGCGTGAAACTCAGCCCGCTTCGGCAATGCGGCATCGATGCGTTTCAATCTGCCGCCCCGCCGGGTCCGGCGCGCGCTACGCGCCGCGGGACGAGGGCCTGTACGACGATCTCCCCGCAGCTTCCCCGAGCTTCCCCGGCCGCCTCTTGCCCGCACGAACATATGTACAGAGGTAGAATGTAACTGGCTTCGTTGTCAGTTGTCGGTGGTTATCGATGACGATGGCACTCTTTACCGCTTCACGTCACGGGTGCGCCGCAGGTCGGCATGGCCACCAGCGGCGGCGACAAAACCATCACGACCCGCCAATGTCCGCAACCGCGATCGGCCCGCAGTCGGGCCCATCGGCGGCCAATGCAGCGATTTCGCCGAAAAATGCGAACCGAATCGGCCGTTCTGGCGCGCGGCGGTCGCCAGTCCGCGCGCCCGGCATCGCAGGTGGGGAACCCCTGGCCTGCGCAAAAGAGGCGGAAGAAGACATCCATCCAATTCTGGGCAATGCAGGCCAGGCGACTACGACTGCTTCCGAATCTCATCCTGTCAATCCTGCAATCCTGTCCAAAGTAACAGCGGCAGGAATCGGGGCGGCGAGACGGTACGACTCGCGGGGCAGGAAAAAAGTAGAACGATCCCTTTTGTGCTTCCTCAACTTTTGGCCAGCATCAACACGAGGGGTGCCCACCGGGGGGAGAAAGGGGACATTCGACTTTTTGACGCATCGTAGGGGCCGCCCTCGTGGACGAAGGGCTGATTCCAAGTGAGTGGCTTTGGAGTGCGGCACGGTGGGCACCGCCCACGTCTGGAGCAAACCCGTTCAATCTTTCGTCGACAAGGGAATCACGCCATTCCAGCCTGTCGGCGGCGTGCGGTTGTGTTGGGCGATGAATACGGTCAGGAAATCCTTGACGCGGTCGCGGGCCGGTACCTGGTGGAGCTGTTCGAGCGCCTCGGACCAGTCGCCCGCCAAGAAGGCGTCGAGCCCCGCTTCATAGAACTGCACATGTTCGTCGGTCAGTTCGGGATACGAGGCCAGGGGCGGCAGTAGGTCGCTGACCTCGACGGCGGCGTCGAGGCCGTAGGGCTTGACCACCGCCAGCCGCCGGCAACGGGCCACAGTCCGCGGCACCTGCTGGCGCACGGCGCGGGCGGTGGCCTCATCGAGCAGAATGGGCGTGTGCAAAATCTTGGTCATTCCCTCAAGCCGGCTGGCGCGGTTGACGACGGGACCAAAGACGGTGACCTTGGACTGATCGACGGTGCCGATGCGGCCCGCCACGGCGCGCCCCGTGGCCAGGCCGATGCCCATGCGGAAATCGGCCAGGGGATGGTCCTTCTGCTTGGCCGCGGCCTCGAACTCGACCCGTATGGCCAGCGCCGCCAGGCAGGCGCGTTCGATGGCGTCGGGCTGGGACATGGGCCAGCCCCAAAAGCCCATGGCCGCGTCGCCTTGGAAATCGCCGAACACGCCCCCGTGTTCGAGAATCTGGTGCGTCATGACGCCCAGGGCCTTGCTCACCCGTCCCAAAAGCGTCAGCAGATCGCCGGCGTGCCGCTCGGTCTCGCGCGAAAAGCCACGCAAGTCGCAGAAGAGCACCGAGACCTCCGTTTCGCGCGGCGCCAGGACCAGTTCGGGATCCTCGGCCGAAATCGCCTCGAGCACCGCCGGGGAGAAGAAGTTCAGCAAGACGGCTTGCCTGCGCTGCATGAACTGAGCCTGCCGCAGCGCGCTCAAGGTGGCCGCGACCAGTTCGGTGAATTTGAGGTCTTCTCGCGAATCGCCGGGGTCGAGCGCCTCCGGGCCGCTGGGCGTGACCGCGGCGAACTGGCCGGCCACGTAGATACCCCAGCCGCGGCAGGCCTCGCCCAACACGGGCGTGCAAAACGCCCAATCGACGTTGGCGCTGACGGTGAACCGGGCGGCCTGGGGATCGGGCGCGGCGCCCCACACGTGCAGCACGCTCTCCTTGCGCCGCACGGCATCGAGAATCAGCCGCTGGCTGGGCTGAAAGGCCGCCCCGGATGCCAGTCGCCGGTCCCAGTGCAAGATGCGGACGGGCGCCGGCCGACGGCCCGATTCATCGACCTCGATCAGCGCCACGGCGGACGAACGAGGAATGCCGGCCAGCAACATGTTGACCAGCCGGATGAACAGTTCGGGGTCGTTGACGGCGCCGGAGATCACGTCGGGCAAGTGGCTGAGCACGTCGATGCGCTGGTCGGCGTTGCGGAACCGCACGCGCTGCAGTTCCTCGGCGGTGTAGGTCTGCTCCTCGAGCGGGCGAGGCAGATCGCGCTCGAGGTTGATCGTCTCGCTGGCCAGCGTGAACGTCGTCTCGCCGACCACGAAGTGCTCGCCCGGTCCGATCGAGAATGTGTCGGACTCCTTGCCGCCGAAGAAGATCGGATTGGCCGTGTTCGGCAAGCGCTCGATCGTCAACCGGCCGTCGGTCCAGCGGAGCGCGAAGTGCGTGCGTGAGATGTGCGCGTCCCACGGAGTGGACCACGAGGTTCCGTCGCGTCCCAAGGTGATTCGTTCGTCCAGCGGCAAGGCGCGCCGCCAACGCTGGTGCGGTTGCGGTCCTTGTGCGATGAGCTCGGCCAAAGGGTGTTCCTCCTACTCGGCCGCGTGCCGCGTGTCTTCGGCGCGATCCGTCACGGCGTGTGGCGCGCCACTGGGGTCCGCGGGGCTCCGCGGCGAAAACTCGCTGGAACCCGCTAACGCCGAACGACCCTTCGCGGCGCGGCGCCGCCAACGGAAAAGCCAGCGAAAACGGTTCGATTCGTTGAGCACCACGATCACGAAGCCCCACAAGCCGGTGACCACGAACAACACCACGCCCAGCGCCAATTTGATGCGCCAGAGGAGGCCTTCGCGCAACTGGGAAACGGGACGCACGGCGGCTTCATACTGCTCCTGCACGATGATCCCCCAACCCGTGTCACGGCTTGGCGCCGGCCGCCAATGCACCACCACCGGCTCGATCGCCGCCAGCAAGCGTTCGTGGTCGTCGTCGTCGAGCGGGTCGTGGTACTGCTTCAACCATGCTCGCTCGTTCGTCTCGCGGATTTCGGCGTCCGACGTGATGCGCCCGCGCCGCTGCCTGCGGAGCACGTTGAAGTCCTCGATGTCGGCGGGATCGAGATAGCAATCGGCCAGCGCGCCCGGGTGATTTTTGAGCCAGGCGGACAGGCCTGGATGTTCGAGGATCGCGCCCCGCTTGCCGCTGAAGTCGCGCTTCGCGTCGACGAGCACGGCGATCTGGTCGTTGCCGGATCGCTCGTCGGGCCGCAATTCCGCGAAGTCCCCCAGGCCCACGGCGTGCCCGAGGACGCCGACCACCGCGCGATCGGGGTGCCCCTCGTCGTGGCTCCAGACGGGCACCGAAAGGGCCACGGTCCGCTCGCGCGTCGCCACGCTCACGAAGACGATCGAAAGGTGGGGGGCCGTGATCGGCGGCACGTCGACCGTCCCCTCGGGAAGGTCTCGTCCCTGCCCGTGAAAGTAGTCGCGGAACGAAAAATTCCGGTCGGTGGTGGGCGCGAACGGCGGGCTGCGGGCCAGTTGGTGTCCGTGCGCGTCGAGCAGATACCATCGCTCGAGGTGGCTCAGCGGGTGCAGGTGATGGATCTCGGCCAGCTTTTCGCGCAGTTCGCGGCGGGCCGGATCGGCCGGCTGGCCGGCGGCGCGGATCACGAGACCTCGAATATCCGGCCTCGCGGCAAGCTGTTCCAACACGCTCCAACGGCGGTCGATCTCGGTGGCCACGGTCTCGGCCACGAATTGCGCGGCGAAGCGATCGCTCTCCAGCACCCGCCGCGTGAGCGCTTCGCTCGAATCGACCAATGCCGTCTCGAAGACGTCCCAACCGAAGGCCGTCATCACCAACAGCAGCACCGCCGGACCCACCGCGCCCAGAACCAAAAGCGGCCGGCGTGCCCGCCGCACGGCGCGGGCGTGCAACGCGTCCAGCACCGCCTGTGGATTGGGGAATCGCTTCTGCGGGGCGACGGCCAGGCATCGGTTGACGATTTCGGCCAACTCGCGGTCGACGCCGGACGTTGTCCGATGGAGTTTCAGACGCGGCGCGGAACGGATCGATGCCCGGTAACGCGCCAATTGCTCCTCCAAACCGCCCGCCTCCTGCATCTCGGCCAGAACCCGCGCATCGCGGTAGGGCGGACTACCGGTCAGCATGCAGTGCAACAGCGCGCCCAAAGCGTAGACGTCCCAGCGCGCGTCGGGGATGGCCTCCAGATCGGCCTGCTCGGGCGCCATGTAAAACAGCGTACCCAGGGCCGGCACTTGTTCGTGGTTCAGCCGCGATTGGCCGAAATCCGCCAGCCGCGGCTTACCGTCCTGGTCCAGCAGCACGTTGGCCGGTTTCAAGTCGCAGTGCAGAATTCCCTTGCCGTGCGCGTGGACCAGGCCGATGGCCACCTCGCGGAACAAGTCGATCGCCTCGCCGGCCGGCAAGGGACCGTGCTCCAGCCGGTCGGCCAACGAGCCGTGCTCGAGGTACTCCATCACGTAATAGGGCGGGTCGGCGTCCCAGCCGACGTCGACCAACTGCACCACGTACCGGTCGGCGAAGAGCAGCGCCAGTCGCTCGACCTCGCGCGACAAAAGCGACCAGTCGAGCCCGCCGCGGTGGTTGTAGAACTTGATCGCGACCTTGCGTCCCGTGTTGCCGTCGACGGCCACCCAGACTTGGCCGTAGGCCCCCGCGCCCAGGAAGCGCTCGGCGTGGTAGCCCGGCACGGCCATCGGCGGCCTGGATGGCTGCAAACTCCGCTCCTGCGCGCGGAGCAAATCCTCGTTCGTTTGCGGCAACGTGCGGTCGGGGTTGCTGCGGTCGGAAGCCATGTCTTTAGGATACCACGTCCCCTATCCGTAGGGAAGCTGGCACACTACATCAGTCAGGCAAGAACCGCTCCCGCACCCATCGCTGAAACGCCCTGGCCCACGTCGTTTCGCGCATGTCGCGGGCCATGGCCAGCGACCTCTCGACCTCATTCGGCTCCAACAGCGGCAGGTTCGAGCTGCGCGGCGAGTCCGCGAACGCGCCGTCGGGCCGCAGCAGCCGGATCCGGAGACGCTGGCCGTCGTAACACCAAATCTCCGGGATGCGCAGGCTCGCGTAGACGGCGAGCTTGTCGAGGATATTGTAGCTGATCTCGATTTCGACCGCGATGTCGGGCGGCGGATCGGTCGCCAGATCCAGCTTTTTCTTGTCGCAGACCTGTGGTTCGTGCTGGATGTAGTAGCACTCGTCCGGCTCCAGCCCTCGTTCCAGGTCTTCCTTGCGCCAGGTCGTCGAGCCGCCGCTCTGCATTGGGATGTCGAGTTCGGTCGTGAAGATCTCGATGATGCGGCCGATCTGCCGCTTGAACCGCTCGTGGTCGCGCGAAGGTGACATGAATTCGAGGCTCCCGCGGTCAAAGGTCATGCGGACCCCGCCGTGCTCCTGGTCCTTGAGCAACGACTCGTAGGTTTGCCAGGAGATGTTGCGCAAGACGAATCGCCGTTCGGGCGTAGGCAGCGTGGCAATGGACATGGGTGTCGGGTTTCCGATGACGGACATGCATTGTACCGCGCTATCATAGCCGAATCGTCGCTCGCAATTCAACTGGCTGGTGGCGGACGGCAGGTGTCGCTATGCTATTCGTCATGAGCGAACGAGAGCCATTACCGCGTAGCCCGGATCTGATGTCACCGTCCGACACGGGCTTGTTGGTGGTCGACGCGCAGGGAAAATTGATTTCTCTGCTTCCCGGCTACCGGAGGATTGTCTGGAACATTCGGCGACTGCTCGATGGCGCCAAGGCGCTGGGCGTGGCGGCGGCGGCCACCGAACAGTACCCGCGGGGGCTGGGGCCGACCGTGCCGGAATTGGCCGAGCGGCTCGGCCCGATCCCGGAAAAGCTGAGTTTCAGTTGCGGCGAGCGTGGCGAGCTATTCGACGATTGGGAGCGGCGCGGGCTGTTCAAGCTGCTGGTCGTGGGGATCGAGGCCCACGTTTGCGTGCAGCAGACGGTGCTCGACCTGTTGGCCGCCGGTCGGCGCGTTTACCTGGCGGTCGATGCGATCGGATCGCGAGCGGACATCGATTACCAAATCGCGCTGCGGCGCATGGATTCGGCCGGCGCCACGCTGACCACCACGGAGGCGGCGCTGTTCGAGTGGTGCGCGGTGGCGGGCACGCCGCAGTTCAAGGAAATTAGCCGCCTGGTACGGGAAGCGCCGCCGGCGGAATGAGGAGAAAGGAGAAAGGAGAACCACTAACCACTAACCACTAACCTCTAACCTCTAACCTCTAACCCCTCACTCCATGCCCAGCTTCCCGCCACTCGCCCCGCCCGTCCGCGTTCTGCTCGGCCCTGGTCCCAGCGAAATTCATCCCCGTGTGTCGCAGGCCCTTGGCGCCCCGACGGTCGGACACCTCGACCCGTACTACCTGACGCTGATGAACGACATGCAGCGAATGCTGCGCGCCGTTTTTAGAACCGAGAACCGGATGACGCTGGCGATCAGCGCCACCGGTTCGGCGGGCATGGAATGTACGATAGTCAACCTGGTCGAGCCGGGCGACTCGATCGTGGTTTGCGTCAACGGCGTGTTCGGCGCCCGCATGGTCGATGTGGCCGAACGGGCGGGCGCCAAGGTCGCGCGCGTCGACCGGCCTTGGGGCCAGGTGTTTACGCCCGCCGATTTGAAGGACGCGCTGCTGAAGGCGAAACCCAAGGTGGTGGCCATCGTGCTGGCCGAAACGTCGACCGGCGCCTGGCAACCAATCGAGGAGATTTCGGACCTCGTCCACGACGCCGGAGCGCTCTTGCTGGTCGACGCCGTCACGGCGCTGGGCGGCTTGCCGGTGGAGGTTGACCGCTGGAACATCGACGCGATCTATTCCGGCAGCCAGAAATGCCTGAGTTGCCCGCCCGGCCTGGCGCCCGTCTCGTTCAACGATCGAACGCTCGAGATGATCTTGAAGCGGAAGACGAAAGTGCAAAGCTGGTATCTCGATATCGCGATGCTGGCGAAGTATTGGGGCGAGGAGCGGGTTTACCATCACACGGCGCCGATCAACATGACGTATGGCTTGTACGAAGCCTTGCGTTTGATTCACGAGGAAGGGCTGGAGCCGTGTTTCACGCGGCATGCCTTGAATCACCGCGCTTTGGCGGCGGGCCTGGCCGCGATCGGCATCCCGTACGCGGCCCAGGAGGGGCACCGGCTGCCGATGCTCAACGCCGTCTTGGTGCCGGCCGGCGTGGACGACGCCAAGGCGCGGCGCGGGCTATTGGAGCGGTTCGGCATCGAAATCGGCGGCGGCCTGGGCGATTTCAAGGGAAAGGCCTGGCGGATTGGCCTGATGGGGCACGGTTCACGGCAAAACAACGTCTTGCTCGTGCTCTCCGCATTGGAGCAGCTCTTGGCCGAACAGGGCCATCGCTTCGACGCCGGCGCGAGCGTGGCCGCGGCCAATGAGGTGTACCGTCCTCCGACGACCGCTTAAGTATGGCAGAGAAAGCGCGCAAAAAGCTGAGCGACCACGTCTACGAGCACCTTGTGGCGCGACTACGCGCTCGAAGTTTTCCGGTCGGCAGTCGGCTGAACGTCTTGCAACTGGCGAAGGAATTGGCCGTCAGCCGAACGACGATCGGCCACGCCATCGAACGCCTGATCGACTCGGGTTGGGTCACCTCCAACGATGATCGTCAGCCGGTTGTGATAGCCTGTCCACCAGGCAAACTCATGCGGCAGCCCGTCGGTTTCAAATTTTCCAGCGTCACGGACGCGACCTTCCAAGCCTTGCTCGGTCAAATCCTGCGCGGGGCCTACAAGCCCGGACATGTGTTGAAGGAGCTTCCTTTGGCCACGGAGCTCGGGGTCACCACGACCACGGTCAAGCGCGCCGCCGAGTGGCTGGCCGGCGCCGGCCTGCTGACCCGGTTGCCTCGCCGCGGCTGGCAAGTTGTTCGGCTCGACGACCGCGACCTGCAAAGCGTGTACCGGCTGCGGGGCGCGCTCGAGTCCTTGGCGGTTGCCCGGGCGGTCAAGCGCTTGAGCGCCGGCACGCTGGCCGAACTGCGAGCGGAGAACGAGCGCTTGAGCAAGGTCGTGCCACATGCCCGCTTCGGCGATGCGCGCCACCAAGAGTATATCGAGGCCGACTACAACTTTCATCGGACACTGCTGGATGCGGCGGGAAATCGCATTCTGACCGAGACCGTCGATCCACTGATCCGAAAGTCGCTGTTGATCACGACGTTCACTTTTTCACCAACCGGACGTTGTTGACGAAGTCAATGAAAGTCTTGCCGGTGTGGCGCCTCCAGGGATTGCAGCGAACGCGCGTTTCCCTGCCAGTGCAGCAGACGCAAGCACTTGCCAGGGGCGAAGCGGATGTTTTCGAGCAGGACGGCCATTGCCCGGATATTATCACCATCGTCGCCCATGTGCAACTCTTTATGAGACGATCCGGTCAGTTTTTGATCCGGGGCAGTGAGATTCGGCGGCCTTGAGCGTTTATCATTGCCTGCATGAACACCGCTCCAATCTCCTTTGAAAATCATCTGCCGCGTCGAGTCATCACCGGACGTGGGACCAGCCCGTCACTCAACCAGGTCTGCCTAGTCAATGGCTGGCGACAAGCCTTCATCGTCAGCGATGCGGGTGTCGCCGGGGCGGGATTGCTACGGCAGGTGTCGCTGCCGCTGCTGGAGGCGCATCTGCTGGTGGATACGTTTGCCGAGGTGCCACCAGAGCCGCCGATCAATGTGGTGGACGCGATTGCGGAACGCATCCGGACCTGCGGGGCGGATGTGGTGATCGCGCTGGGCGGACGACGTGGAAGAGACCCGCGAGTCGCCGCTTTCGCTCATGCCGGAGGGCTTGCTGGAGCCGCTCACGCTCGAGCAGCGCCGCGACCTGATCGGCTACCTCAGCCACCCCACCCAAGTCCCTCTGCCGCCGGAACCAGCGGAGGATGGTCAATTTCCGTGACCCCGTGATCTACTTGACCCGGGTTCTCGGCGTCGACCGCAGCAGCGTCCATCGCCTGGCCACGACGCTCAAGCTGAAGGGATTCTTCGTGCAAGATCCGGATGAACCCGAAAACTGTCGCAACTACGAGCGGAGTGCGACCGGACGCGCCGGCGGGGCTTCGCTACGGACGACGAGGAGCACGAAGAAGGCATCCGCTGCGCGGCGGCGCCGATTCGTGACGCGACGGGCAGAACCGTCGCCGCGATCGGGATCTCCGCCCCGGCCAGCCGCTTGCCGAAGCAGCGGTTGGCAAGATTTGCCCTAAGTGCCCTCGATGCCGCCCACGAAGTCAGCGCCGCGCTCGGCTATACTGCGAGCGGTCAGCTTCGACACTAACCCGCGGCGCAAGCTCGGGGGGTCCGCCACGCGGCCCACGAAACGGTAGGGATCATTTTCCGAAAAAACACGCTCGTTGCGCAGCAACGAACGTGCAAAAAACGAGACGACAGCGAAGCGAAAAAAAAAACGACTTCCGAATACCCCATGACGTCTGAGCGAGCCGCGTAAGCGGCATCCAATTGCCGCGCCACCCTTCGCCTTACCCCACGCTCTTTTGGATCTCTTTGGGAGGGGTTTCGGAATCGTTT
>DATKSN010000183.1:0-12830 GCA_035531595.1 Pirellulales bacterium
CAAGAATGAGACATTTTGTCACGAGAAGGTGGTGGCTGGTGGCAGAGCGTAAGCGATGCCCCGGCTACATAGCGACCGGGGCATCGCTTAGGCTCTGCCCCAGCCACCGTGAACGTCTCATTCTCGGCCGCGTGCAGTATAAAACAGAACCCACAGTCCATATGATACGGACCTTATATATACTTGTCAAGCGTATACTGCACCGATTTCCAGAACCGGTCCCAACGCGTTCCCAGGCAAGGAATAACGATGCGCGGCGCGCGGCGGACAACCGAGATCATCCTTGACCACTCGCGTTCGTTCCGAGCAGTTGAAGTGCAACCGCACTTCGCGATTCGTCGTTTTGGCCGGATGGTTCCATCCTCTTTCGGGCCTGCATCAGTTCAGCGAGGCGGTCCATCAGCTTGGCCCGGATCGCGTCGAAGCGGCGGGTGAGAACATCCTTCTTGGAATCTCGAAACCGCAGATACAGCGAATCGTCAGGCCGGGGTTTCGGCAGCCCCGTCCCGACAAGCTTGATGGCGCCGGCGGTTGAACGACGATCTAGGAACCCAAGTCGGTCTTGTCGGAATCATCGGGTCGGATGATCTCATTACGCACCGCGCGGATGAGTTCTGTGCTTTCTATGGGGCTATCCATCGTTCCACGGGCGTTCAAAAGCGTTGGCAATTCGTCGACCGTTGGGACGGTCTCAAACGACACGACGTTCACATGCACGGGGAAGGATTTGCTTCTCGCGTATCCGAGTCGACCGTAAACCGCAACATCCTGTCCAAGTGCCTGGGCCACCGCCGGTAGGTCGCTACGGTCGAAAATGCACTCGATTTGTTCCCCCCGAACGGGCGGATAGAGAACAAATTTCGGGGCACCGTGAATGGAGACGCTTTCTAGCCGGCCGTTTACCGACCCCATCGACGTGCTTTCTGGCTCAAGCAAACCTGCGATTCTCTCGGAATATGCCCTGGTAATCGTTGTCCGACCAATCGAAATGGCTACGCCAGGCTTCATCGCGATGCCGGAAAACAGGTTGAATGCGGAAATGGTTCGGAAGTCGATTCGCGGGTCGAGCGGCTGATAATCTTGAATCGCGTCAATGGTGTTTTGGTACAACTCGGCGACAGCCGGCCCAGCATCCGCGAATTCGGGAATCGGCTCGGCCTCAATGACGGCGCTTCCGACTCTAAGGTCTGCAATGTCATACTCTCCGTCTTCGATTCCCGTGACACAGTTTGCACCAGATGCGGCGCGAAGGAAAGACCGACGTGCCATATTTCGCTCGCTCCCAATGATTTTCGCCGATTTCGACAGGGAAACGCTCGCCCTTCCTGGGGCTTACGCCGGCTTACGCCCCAGGCTAGACTCTGTTCCCGCTTCGCGGCTGGAAATCCGCGGCACGGCGCCGTTGCACCACCCTTTGAGTTTCGTTCGATCGCCCCTGATCGCCTTTGTTCGTCGCGCCCGTCGGCCGCGTTTGGGGCGGACTTGGATCGATCGAAGCAACTATTCGTCGGTCACGCACCCCTCGCTGGCGCTTTTCACGTTCTTGATGTATTTATAAAGCGTGCCGCGCGTGGCCTTGTACGGCGGGGCCTGCCAGCGGGCGCGTCGGACGGCCAGCTCGGCGTCGCTCACATCGACCTCCAACCGCTTCCGTTCGGCGTCGATTGTGATCCGGTCGCCGTCCCGCACCAGCGCCAACGGCCCCCCCTCCTGCGCTTCGGGCGTGATGTGCCCGACGATGAACCCGTGCGAGCCGCCCGAAAAACGGCCGTCGGTCAAGAGCGCCACGTCGTTGCCCAGTCCGGCGCCCATGATCGCCGAAGTCGGCGTGAGCATCTCCGGCATGCCGGGTCCACCCTTCGGACCCTCGTACCGGATTACGACCACGTCCCCCTTGCCAATCCGCTCCTGCTCCAACGCGGCCAGCATCGCTTCCTCGCAGTCGAACACCTTGGCCGGACCGCTGAACAACTCGCCTTCTTTGCCGGTGATCTTGGCCACCGCACCCTCGGGCGCCAGGTTTCCCTTGAGGATCTGAATGTGACCCGTCTTCTTGATCGGATTGTCGAGCGTGTGGAATACGTCCTGGCCGGGCGCGAAACCGGCGAGCGAGGAGAGGTTCTCAGCCACGGTCTTGCCGGTGACCGTCAGGCAGTCGCCGTCGAGCAGGCCCTTTTCCAACAGGTACTTCATCACCGCCGGCGTTCCACCGGCCTTGTGCAGATCCTCCTGCACGTAGCGTCCGCTCGGCTTGAGGTCGGCCAGAAACGGCACGCGGTCGCTCACGCTCTGGAAGTCGTCGATCGAGAGCTCGACGCCGACGGCGCGGGCCATGGCAATCAGGTGCAAGACGGCGTTCGTCGAGCCACCGAGGGCCATCACGACGACCATCGCGTTCTCGAACGCGCGGCGGGTCATGATGTCGCGGGGCTTGAGATCACGCTCGAGGCAAACGCGGATCGCGGCGCCGGCGCGGTGGCACTCGTCGAGCTTGGCCGGGTCGACGGCCGGAATCGACGAGCTGTAGGGTAAGGTCATTCCCATCGCCTCGATCGCCGAGGCCATCGTGTTGGCCGTGTACATCCCGCCGCAGGCCCCGGCGCCGGGGCAGCTTTTGCGCACGATTTCCTGGCGGGCCTGCTCGCTGAGTTTGCCGGCCAGGTACTCGCCGTAACATTGGAACGCGGAGACGATGTCGAGCGCATCGCCGTTTTTATGGCCGGGCTTGATCGTGCCGCCGTAAACCATCAGCGAGGGGCGGTTCACGCGCCCCATGGCGATCAGGCAGCCGGGCATGTTCTTGTCGCAGCCGGGGACCGAAATGTTGGCGTCGTACCATTGGGCGTGCATCACGGTCTCGATCGAGTCGGCGATCAGGTCGCGCGACTGAAGCGAGTAGCTCATTCCCTCGGTTCCCATCGAGATGCCGTCGCTGACGCCAATGGTGTTGAAACGCATGCCCACCAGCCCGGCCGCCTGCACGCCTTGCTTGACCTTGGCGGCCAGGTCGTTGAGGTGCATGTTACAGGTGTTTCCCTCGTACCAGACGCTGGCAATGCCGACCTGGGCCTTTTGCATGTCGTCGGCCGTCAGTCCCGTGCCGTAGAGCATCGCCTGGCTGGCGCCCTGGCTCTTGACCTGGGTGATGCGCTTACTGTACTTGTTCAATGGCGCGGGCATGAAACGCTCCTGGGATGGGAATCGAGGGACTACGGAAATTTAATCAACGCCCCGCCCCGAGGCTAGCCCGGATTATTCATGGTCCAACACGAACCCGCGGCGCAATCTCGGGGGGGCCGTCGCGGCCCACGAAACAGGAAGGATCATTTTCACGCAAAATGCACGCGCGTTGCGCAGCAACGGGCGTGCGAAAAAAAACGGCAGCGAAGCGAAAAAAAAACGATCTCCGATAACCCCAGCACTCTGAGCAGACCGCGAAAGCGGGCAACAGTTGCCTTTGCACCCTTCGCCTTACCCCACGCCCGTTTGGATCGCTTGGGATGGGTTTCGGAGTCGTTTTTTTTCGCGTAGCGTCGAGGTGCCGACGAGCCCGCGCGACTGGGCGGCACGTAAACCGTTGCGCCGCCGAGACGGCGCGGCGCCGTCTCTGGTCGCGTGCTGACCAGGAACTGGCTGACGGTATTCTGGAGGTTGTGGTCCAACACACGCACTCCATCGGCCTCGGTTGCCTTTTTGAGCGGCGCCAGACGGCTTATCGAATGGTGCGGTCGCGCCGCGACCGACTTCCGCCCTCACCACGATCGCCGTTCGCCCCGTCTCCGGCAAGCTCCCTGGAGCGGGGAAAATAAAGGTGCATAGCGTGGGTCGTGCCGGTCCGCCAGCCTCTTTCGATCGGTTTTTGGTGGGATGGAAGTGCGATTTGCCCTCGGCGGCGAATCCGGCTACAGTGGCGTAAGCAACATGGTGAAAGCGATGAAACAAGTAGCTCTGTCCAATTCCACGAGGCGCCTGGCGTTGGCGTGCTCGCTCTTGGCGGCGACCGTTTCGCCCGCCACCGCCGGCGAACCGAACCCCGCCGCCGCCACGACAAAACTCTTCGCCCGCGAGAACCTCGTCGCCTGGTGCATCGTCCCCTTCGACGCCAAGAAACGCGGCCCGGAGGAGCGGGCGGAAATGCTCCAGCGGCTGGGCTTCCAACGCTTCGCCTACGACTGGCGCGCCGAGCACATACCAAACTTCGACGCCGAATTGGACGCCTTGAAGCGGCACGGCATCCAGCTCGAGGCCTTCTGGTTTCCCGCCGCCCTGAACGAAGATGCCCGCGCCATCCTCGACCTGCTCAAGCGGCACAAGCTGCATACGCAACTCTGGGTCACCATGGGCGATCCGGCGCCCGAGGCGAAGGACCAGGCCGCCAAAGTGACCGCCGCCGCCCGTACACTGCGGCCGATCGCCGAGCAGGCTGCCAAAATCGGCTGCTCGGTCGCGCTCTACAACCACGGCGGCTGGTTCGGTGAGCCGGAGAATCAACTCGCCGTGATCGAGGAGTTGAAGCTTGCCAACGTCGGCATCGTCTACAACCTGCACCACGGCCACGAGCACCTCGAGCGCTTTCCGGACCTGCTCAAGCGGATGCTGCCAAAACTCGTCGCGTTGAATCTCAACGGCATGGTCAAGGGCGGCGAGCAAGTGGGCATGAAGATCGTTCCGCTCGGCCAAGGGCAACTCGATCTTGAACTGCTCAAGACGATTCGCGACAGCGGCTACCGTGGTTCCATTGGCATCTTGGGGCACACGCAAGACGATGCCGAGGAGCGGCTGCGCGACAACCTCGACGGACTCGACTGGCTCGTGCCGCAACTACTGGGCAAGCCGGCGGGTCCAAAGCCGAAGCCTCGCACCGGCAGCGGCACGCCCGCCGCCACGGCGGCGCCGCCGGCCGTGCGAGGCTGGCTGGCGGAAGGAAAGGCCGAGTACCGCACGCCCCCTTTGACCGTCGAGTGCCGCGCCAAGCTCCGCTGGAAGCAAAACTACAACATCCTCGTGGCCAGCGACACGAAGCAGTCGCCCGCCCACTGGGAGATTTTCTCGATGGCCGGCAGCGGCGCGCTGACCGCCTATCTGCCGGGCATGGAGCCGGACCATGTGCCTTCCCATGTCGATATTTGCGACGGCGAGTGGCACAACCTGGCCATGCAGTTCGAGCCGGATCGCGTGCGGCTCTATTGCGACGGTAAGCTGGCGGCCGACCAGGCCGTGCGTGGCAGCGGGAAAGAAGCCGTGCCCGGCCCCTTGGCGTTTGGCCGACTGGTCGAAGGCGGCCTGGGTTGCGAAGGGACGCTTGAATTCGTCCGCCTCAGCCGCGGAATTCGCAAAATCAACGAGCGATCGTCGGAGATGGTCGAGGCCGACGACGCGACGATCGGGCTGTGGCGCTTCCAGCCGGATCGCCAAACCATCGAAGACCTGTCGAAGTTCCACAACCCGGCCAAGGTTGCCGCGGTTGCATCACCGTCGCCGGGCTTCGTCCCACCGGAGGGCATTCACCTGACGCCGGTCGATTCCCGGCTGAAAGTGGTGCTGATCGACCGCTCCCAGAACGACGCTTACATGGCCGTGAAGGCCGATAGCCTTGGGCGGCTGTTCGTCGGCGGCCGGGAGGCCGTGTTTGTTTTCGAGCCGGACGACCACGGCGGCTATCGGCCGCGGCAAGAGTTGTATCGCTTTCCGCCCGACTCGATCATCATCGGAATCGAGCTGCGCGGCAACGACCTGTACGTCTTGACGTCCGGCGCGCTTTACCTCTTTCCCGAAGGGCGGACCCGCCGCGAAGGGTTGCAACCCAAGCGGCTGCTCTGGGGGCTGCCGCTCGATCTGCACGTCAGCTTCCACTGCCTCGCGTGGGGACCGGAGGGCGACCTGTACCTGAACCACGGCGATCCGCTCTTGAACTACGGCGATTGGGAGCGGCCCGACCATTGGGGACACTGGACGCTGTTTACGCAACCTGAAGGGACGAAGGCGCCCTATACCGGCACGGGCGCGGTGTTGCGACTGAAGCCCGACGGCAGCGGCCTGCGTGTGGTGGCGGTCGGGCTGCGCGGCCCGGTTGGGCTGGCCTTCGACAACGAGTGGAACCTGTTCACCAACGACAACGACCACGAGAGCCGCGCCGACCAGTATGCGCCCGCGCGGCTCTTGCACGTCACGCCCCATGCCGATTTCGCCTGGCCGCGCGGTTGGATGCCCTCGAAAAGCCCTGATCGCGCGGACCTGCTGGAAACGATGAATGCCGACCTGGGCCGCGGCGTCCCTTGCGACCTCGTCTATTACGATGAACCGTTCTTGCCGGCCGACTTGCGGAGCGCCTTGCTGATGTGCCGTTGGGACCGGATGGCGGTGTCCCGCTATCCGCCGAGGGCGCGAGGCGCCAGCTTCGAGGCCAAGGAACTTCCCTTTCTGACGGGCGAGAACAACGTGCGGCCGGTGGGCATCACGGTCGGCCGCGGCGGCCGTTTGTTCGTCACGAGCCTCTACCTGGCGGCCAACGTCGTCTCTCCGTACTGCGTGAGCGATCTGGTGATGATCACCCGCGCTGACGATCCGCCCGATCATCCTTTCCAGCCCTACGAAGTCGTCGACCTGCCGCCGGAGAAGCTCTGGGCCGAACTATCGAGCGACTCGTGGGAGCGCCGGCAGCGGGCCCACGTCGAAATCCTGCGCCGCGGCTTAGAGCCTATCCCAAAACTCGTGGAAAGCGATGGCGAGCTGTCGTGGGACGGCCTTCCCAGGCCGTCCGCGGCGGAAGACGGCCTGGGAAGGCCGTCCCACGGGGAGTTTTCGGATAGGCTTTTGGCTGAGATCGGAGAAAACGACCCGGCGCTCATGCATCTGCCCTGGATCGCCGGCCAGGAGGGGAGCCGGCGGGCCGGCCGATGGCTGCGGAAGTTGTCGAAACATCCTCGCTCCAAGGTGCGTTCGCAGGCCGTCCGCGCGCTGGCCGAGTTTCCGCGGCTCAAGCCGCCTCGCGAAGGGTTCGTCCAAGCGCTGGGCGACGACCGGACCGCGGTGCGGTTGGCGGCGCTGGCGCACTTTTTCACGGCTGACGGATCGCTCCCCTTCGCGGAGGTGGTCGTGATGGCCGGAAGTCGCGACAGCTACCTGCGGCAAACTGCCTGCTTGCTCTTGGCACGCCGCGCGACGGTGGACGAAATCAATCACCTTTCACATTCGGACGACGAAGCCGAGCGGCTTGCCGGCGTGCTCGCGGCGGGCATGAAATTGACGATTCCCGCCTGCGACGACGTTCCCCCCGCCGAATTGCCGCTTTTCTTCCCCGAGGGCAACGCCTTCTTCCACCCCTCCTTGGCGTTCGCCGGCGAAGTGCATGAGATAAAACTCGCGGAGCTAGGCCGGATCGGCAGCTACACGATCGCCGAACGCTGGAAACGGGTCGAGCACACATCCGAGCGGCAAGAGCTGTTCGACCTGCTCGTCAGGTCGCTGGGCGACCACGAGAGCCCGATCCGACTACAAGCCGCCTATTACTTGTCACTCATGCGCGATCCGCGCGCCGAGCCGTTGGTGGCCCTGGCGCGCTGGGACGTCAGGGTCCGCGAGTTGTCGGCGTTGCCGCCTCGCGCCATCACCCAGGTCTGGGCGATCGGCCCCTTCGACGACGGCGACAAGGGGCTCCTTCAACGGCATCCGCCCGAACAGGGTCCGATCGACCTTTCGGCCAAGTACGCCTCGCCCCTTGGACCGTTGCATTGGGAGCGCGTCGAGGCCAACGACGGACGATTTGATTGGCGCGAGCGCTTGGGACGGCTCGCTTCGTCGTCGTATGACGTCGCGTTCCGTTTGCAAAATCTCCGCCGCCAGGGAGCGCTGATGACGATCGAAGCGGGCGATGCCGTCCAGGTCTGGCAGAATGGCCGGCCCATCGAGCCGGGCCCGAGGCCGCGACCCGGCCAAACGAGTGTGTTGCTCGACGTTCAGCCCGGCGGCAACGATGTGCTGGTTCGCGTCCACGGCGCCACCGGGCACGGTACTTTGCAATTGCGGCTCAACTCCGGCGACGGCCTCGTCGCCGACTTGCCCGAGAAGCTCGATGCCTCGCTCCTCGCCGAGCGATTGAAGGAGGCGAGCGCGGCGGGCGGCCCAATCGCCCTCGCGCCCGAATTCCTGACGACCGATTGGCGGCGCGACGTTGAGCGCGGCGACGCGGCGCAAGGGCGAAAACTGTTCGGCACGCTGGGCTGTGTCAAGTGCCACGCGATCACGGCCGAGCAGAAGGGCAACGGCGCGCCCAGCCTGACCGATGCACGCAAGCGATTTACGGTCCCTTACCTTGTCGAATCGGTCCTCTTGCCCAGCAAGCAAGTGGTCGAACTGTTCCGTGCCACGAGCATCGAGACCGCCGACGGCCAGTCGATGATCGGGCTGATCGTGCGCGAGACGGCCGACGAGATCGAACTGCTCTTGCCCGACGCCACGCGGAAAACCGTCGCCGCGAGCGAAATCGAATCGCGCCAGTTGCAGGCGCTCTCGCCGATGCCGGCGGGAATCGTCAAGACGCCCGCCGAGCTGCGCGACTTGCTGGCGTACCTCTTGAGCGAGAACCCGCAAGCGCCGTAGGCTGGGCTTGGCCCTTAGCGCGGCGCTTTCGGCGCAGCCGAAAATGGCCAAGAAAAAACTGGCAAAACCGTACCTGTACCGACAAGGAAATCCGTCTCGGCGGATTGCCCGGCTTGGGATCCGTTAAGACTTCTTCACCCGCAACGCCCATCTGTGCCACTCGCGCCGAAGCTTTCGTCGGGTAAAGGTACGGTTTTGCCAGTTTTTTCGGAGCCCGCGAACGCGCCCCTCGGGCCGACAGCACGACGGAGCAGTGTAAAGCGTTTCGTCCGGTTTCGGGGCCTTTTCTTACCCATATTGCCACCGTGCCCGCACATTGCTGTCGTTGTGTGTTCCGTGGCGTGCCGGTTAAGGGACGATGCCGACTTACCCCTGCTTCGATACGACTCTCACCGCCGCCGAAGTTCAAACCAACCGAGGCGGCTCCAGCGGTGTTTTGAGAATCGCCGGAAACTGGTCCCAGGCCGTCTGATAGGTGGCCTGCAGCGGGCATGGGACGTATCGATCGGCCGTCAGAAACACGGGCATGTCGGGCAATGGGTCGCCGACCGCGACCGGCTCGATGTAAGCCACCGTTTTCGCTCCGGCCGCATAGGCCGCCAGCGTCAGCGGCTTGTCCGACGGCTGCGTATAGGGTTCGTCGAGAAGGCGGTCCCAGATCACCTTGTGAATCCCTTGCCGGTCGCGCCGCCCGGGTGGAAACAAGTCCACGATCAGCAAGTGAACGCCCGCTTGGAGAAACTCGACCGCCTTGCGGGCGAAGGCGAGGATCGCATGCCGGCTGTCTTTGTTGCCCGGCGAGACGATCTCGATGACCGCAACCACGTCGCCGTCGGGGTGGCGGACTGTGATTCGGTTCGCTTTGCGCGCATACCCAACGGCCTCCGACTGGGTCACGAACCGGACCTTCGGCGGGTGGGTATCGACGGCCAATCCTCCCGTTGAAGTACCGGCCGGCGCGGTCAACTCGAGGGCGACCACGTCCGGCTCGGGGCCCCCCGTCTTCTGTTCGACCATCGCGAAGTAGCCGGACGGTAGTCGGCCGGCGTTGAGCGCATTGCGAATCGCGATCGTCCAGCTTTGGTGGAAGTCGTGAAATCGATTCGCACGAACCTGGGTCCAGTCGTGGATTGGCATCGGCATTCCCTCCAAAGGGTACTCGCCTTCATTATAGCAGCTCATCGAAGCGGAGAGGCTATCCGAAAACTCGTGCAAATCGACGGCACGCCATCGTGGGATGGCCTTCCCAGGCCGTCCGCGGAAAAAGACGGCCTGGGAAGGGGATCCTCTGAAGCTGCCCGCCGCGGTAAGGCGTTCCGCGGGTTGTCTGGATCTGACCGCGCGCTCTTGTACATACTAGCAGCGAACACGGGCCTTCGCGCGAACGAGCTGGCAAGCTTGACGCGGGCGAGCTTCAACCTGGAAGGCGACCCGCCCACCGTGACGGTCGAGGCCGGCTACTCGAAACGGCGCCGGCGAGACGTGTTGCCGTTGCGTGCCGATTTGGTTGGGCGCTTGTGTCCCTTCCTGTCCCTTTTCGATTGTGCGGCCCCTAGCGTGCCCCAGAATCGACGATCGGCCAAAGTCGGTTTTATAAAGGCCGACGAAGGCGACGACGACGCGACGGCGGGCCGACTGTGGCCTGGCACGTGGGCGGAGCGATCGGCGAAGATGTTGCACGCCGATTTGAAAGCGGCGCGGATGAAGTGGCTGGGCGAAGCCGGCGACGACGCGGCCGAGCGGGAGCGGCGGGAACGATCATCGTGGCTGGACGACGTCGACGACGCGGGCCACATGTTCGACTTCCACGCGCTACGCCACCAGTTCATCAGCAACCTGGCGCGCGGGAAGGTTCACCCGAAAGAGGCCCAACTACTGGCCCGCCATTCGACCATCAGCTTGACGATGGATCGGTACACACACCTGGGGATCGTTGACCTGACCGCCGCGCTGGACGCGCTGCCGATGTTGCCCGGTGAAGGCCCCGCGAGCGAAGCGGCCGAGTTGCGGGCGACGGGAACGGACGGCCCCACTACTAAGAAACCAAATCCTGTTGCACCAAATGTTGCACCAACTCATGGGATTTGGTGTCCCCCAGTGTCCCCCAGTGACCACGAAGGCGGCGAAGGCGGGCGCGAAGAAAAGCCCGCAAAACACGGGCGAAACCGCGATTTCCGGGCGGAAAAGTCGAGGGTGGCTAATGGGACTCGAACCCACGACCCCCAGATCCACAATCTGGTGCTCTAACCACACATCGCCTTTGGCGCAAACGGGTTACGGCGACGCGGCCCGGCGGGTTGCAGTAGAAACGGCAGCAGAAACGGCCGACGCGAGGAAAAAGGCGATCGTCGATTGCTGGGAGTCGCTGCCGGAGGAAGCGAAAACCGCGATCGAAGCGATGCTCAAGGCGCTCAGGCCCCAAGTGACTTAGGTTTCCGCCGGCGTGGCCACGATCGGCGACCTGGCGGAACGCCAGTTTTCGCGATGCGATGGACGACGTTCGTGGGCGATCAGAGGCCGACACGCTCCGCGCGCTGGCATCGCCCGCGTTTTTGTTGCTTTCCGATCCCTTACCGGAAAGCGACCGAATCCGGCCCTATCCGAAGAAAATTCGCCGCCACCTAGTCCACCATTCAGGTTGACACTCGCCATAGCCCGCTGGCCGCAAGCTTCACCGTCCATCCAGTCGCGGTCGGCGCCCTCTCTGGCGAGTGCGAAGCGTCGAGATCGCCGGCGGCGCCCGAACCCTCGGCTTTGCGGGTTCGGCGCCGCCATTTTTTCCAGTGCCGCGCGAGGCGACAATGCCAGACCAAAATGACCCACGCATTCTCGAAGATGGCTGGTACTCTCCCCACGCGGTGTGGGACAAGCTCGGCATTGACACCGTGACGCAGGAGCGAGAGCGAGAGCATGGCCGGCTGGCGTTCATCGAAAAGGGCGGCCAGGTCGTATACTCGGGCCGCGATCTACTCGCGTGGCTGAAACCGAACGAAAAGGAGGGCCGCCCAGCTCCGCCGAAAGTGCCGTCGAGAGCCGACCTGCAAATCGCGCCCGCGAGACAGCACCAGGGCGCCGTAATCGTGGCCCCGTCTCAACGGTCGATGGCGACATCGGCTACCAACCTTGCACAAGGAGCCAATCAAGTGGCGAAAAAGCAACCTGCCCAACAGACTTTTGAATTATTGATTGAAGCGGAAATTAAAAAGGGTCTCAGCCGCATCAAGGCGACGAGTCGAGTCGTGGCGGCGCACCCAGACCTGCACCAAGCCCTCTTGCGCGAGGCCAATGGCGGCAGAGATCCGGTCCATTGCTTGCCGGGCCGGTAGTCCCTCGGTTGCACGCGGCCGGCGGAGCAACCGCGGCCGCCGCTTTTGCGGCGACCGCTCGATCGAGTTCCGCGACGCGAGCGACGGCGCGATTGGAGAAGCTCCGCGCGACAGGATTGGCCACAGAGGATCGAAGCTCTACGAACAGTTTCACGAACAGTTTCACTTGGACCCATTATCCGGCGCCCGCAAATTAGGCGCAGGCCAATTTCGACGGAGTGACCCAACAAAATGGCGAAACGTGATTTTTCCAACAATGGCCCGAGTGCTGCTCATCTGCTTTTGCCCGACCGCTCCACGGCGGTGGCCGAGAGACCCGCGGCGCCGACGTCCGATAAACCGGCGGCGCCGGCGGCCGAATCGGCGAAGGTGCCGCCGGCGCCCCGGTCGCCGCACTCAGTCATCGAGCAGGCCGCGGACATCCAGAAAAGCGGGGAGGCGTCGGAGGCCGAGGACCGACAAATTTCGGAGGAACGGGCCTGGCGCCTGTATCTCGACATTCTACGCCGGAGCGACAATCCCGACCAAGGCGATCCACGCGAGCTCGCGTTCGTCATGTTGGACTTGAAAATCTCGCCATCGCAGGCGGCCAACGATCTGAAAATCGTGAAGCAAGTCGTCCCCGCGCTCCTCGACCTCATTTCGCACCGCGAAGATGCCGCCGCCGCAAGGGCCGAGGCAGTGGCCGCGTTCACCGAGGCACGGCGAGAGGCCGAGCTGGCGATCAACAAGGCGGGCCTCGCTCGGAGCTCGGCCGAGGGGCGATACGCGGAGTGTGTTGAGGCACCGTTGCTGCTGCTGAAGCTCTCCAAAGAACGGCCCCAGCTTTTCGACCGATCCAGGCCCCCGCGATTGCGGGGCGACGCCGAGCGGGCGGGCGCCGATATGCGAACAAGCTGATCCTCG
>DATKSN010000184.1:0-22045 GCA_035531595.1 Pirellulales bacterium
ATCGGTTCACGTTATCCCTATTGAAACAACATCCAGGCAAAGACAGCTTGGTCATGAAACGCCGTTCCTGCGGATGGAACGACGAATTCCTCGTCGAAACCCTCACTGGAATAACGACTTAGTGAGCGCTGGCCCTGAGCCCGGGGAGTGGCAGGTATTCGACGTCCGATATCGGGCGCCTCGGCGGGACGAGTCGGGTAAGATCACTGAGTTCGGGACCGTCACGGTGTGGCTCAACCGTAAGAAAGTTCAGGACGAGGCCAAGTTCAGCGAGCCGAAGTCGGCGTTCCACCCGTTCCGGTTCGGCACGACCACTTACCTGGAAAAGATCCGGGACCGGCAGAAGAAGACGATGACGGGTCCGGTGTTCCTTCAGGACCACGGTAACCCCGTGAAGTTCCGAAACGTTTGGGTTCTTCCCGCGGACGAACACGCGTTCGTCTACGACCCCGACGAGAATTGAGTTCACCAAAGCCGCCGAGCGTTCCACCGCTTGCGGTCGGAGCGGCCCCGCCGTATCCTGTCGCAGATTGAATCCGGCGATCCGTCGGCGGCAGAGGAGCTTCTGCCGCATGGCGGATAATAGCGTCTGCCGCGATGAGCGCTCGGAGGTCATTTATGTTTTCGCGGATTTGGTCCGTCTGTGTGATCTTGTTTTTTCTGTCAGGTTCTGTTTGGGGCCAAGGGCAAGCTTTACAGGATCAACTGACGGCCGAAGGTACGATGAGTCTGGCTAAAGCGGCCCGCAGCGAAGGGGATCCGAAACGCGGGGCGGTTGTGTTCCATCAGCCGTTCTTGGCTTGTTCGAAATGCCATACCGCTGACCAGGCTTCCAGCCTCCCCATGCTTGGACCAGACCTGACTCGTCTGGAAAAGAACACTACTGCCGAGTCCCTGGTCGAATCGGTCCTGGAACCCTCCAAGGTCATTCGCAAGGGCTTCGAACCGGTTGTCGTCCAATTGGCCGACGGCAGAACGGTCACTGGATTGTTCGTCGAAGAGACCGACGACAGGCTTGTGCTGCGCGATGTCGGGCGCGTGGGCGAATCCGTGACATTGCCCAAATCGCAAATCGAAGATCGTGTCACAGGCAAGACTTCGATCATGCCGGCCGGACAGGTGAATGTGCTCGCCAATCGACAACAGTTCTTGGATTTGATCAGGTATCTGACCGAGATCGCCGAGGGGGGCCCCGAACGGGCGAAACAGTTGCAGCCGCCACCGTCGCTGTTCGCGTTTGTGTTGCCCGAGTACGAAAAGCAGATCGATCACGCCGGCATGCTGCGCGACTTAGATGACAAGGCGTTTCGACGGGGCGAGGCGATTTATCTGCGGCTGTGTATTAACTGCCACGGAACGAAAGATCAACCCGGATCGTTGCCGACGTCCCTGAAGTTCGCCGACGGGAAGTTTAAGAACGGCCACGATCCGTTTCGCATGTACCAGACGCTGACACATGGTTATGGGTTCATGGCCGCGCAGACTTGGATGGTCCCGCAACAGAAGTACGACGTGATCTATTACGTGCGAGAGACCTACCTGAAACCGCACAATTCATCGCAGTACGCAACGATCGACGCTGCGTATCTAGCCTCGTTGCCGAAGGGAGACACGCGCGGGCCGGCTCCGTCGAACGTCGAACCGTGGTCTTCCATGAATTATGGCCCGTTTCTGATGGCAACGTACGAAATTGGCAGCGCTGGGGCGAACTTTGCCCACAAGGGAATCGCCGTGCGGCTGGACCCCGGGCCAGGCGGTGTTTCGCGTGGAAAGCACTGGCAGGTATTCGATCACGACACGCTGCGAGTGGCTGCGGCGTGGAGTGCCACGCCGCAAGACACGTCGAACTTCATCGACTGGCACGGCATCAACTTTGACGGGCAGCATGGGATTCATCCGCGCGTGTCGGGGCAGGTACAATTCGCCAACCCCACGGGCCCCGCCTGGGGAAATCCGGAAACAGGTTCCTTTGATGATCCTCGAATCCTGGGCCGGGACAAAAAGCACTACGGACCACTGCCACGCGAATGGGGACGGTATCGCGGTCTGTATCAGCATGGCGACCAGGTGATTTTGTCGTATTCGATCGGCGATACGGAAGTGCTGGAGATGCCCGGTGTGGCCAGCGTGGGAGAATCTCGCGTCAACTCTGATTCCGGTCCGGAAAAGTCCGGACCAAGAAGTGTGACGGAGGGTTCCTCGCGGCCGCTTTTTACGCGGACGTTTCAGATCGGCCCACGATCACGGGCCATGCTGCTCAAGGTTGCCACGCACCCGGTGGGCGACGCGAGCGTGAAGACACTCCAAGTTGAACGAAAATCAAATGCCGGTTCGAGTAAGATCGCGATGCTTGCACCGGAACAGCGTCCGGTCGCGGACACGTCGCCGCCGACACCGTCGTTCAACGGGCAGACACGCATCGCTGTGAAAAAGTCGGGGGACTTCGATCTGACCGGCCGAGACTTCACCATCGCAGCCCGAATCAAAACACGGACGGGCGGGACGATTTTCTGCCAGGCGCCTGTCGACGGTCCGTGGGCTCCGGACGCTAAGACGTTTTTCGTTCGTGACGGCCGATTGACATTCGACATCGGGTGGGTGGGAGACGTTGAGGGAAAAACCAACATCACCGACGATCGCTGGCACGACGTCGCGATGACCTGGCAGCACAAAACCGGCCGGGTGCGACTCTTCGTCGATGGTAAGATTGACGGGCAGAAAACTCTGACCCCAAAAGCCAAGGCCGAAAAGCAGACGATTCGCATCGGATTCACCAGCCCAGACTTCCCCGATCCGACTTTCTTTGCTGGCCAGATGAGCGATGTTCGATTCTTTCAGCGCGCGTTGATGGAAAAGGAAATCCGAAACGTATCGCAACTGAAGGACGAAGACCTACTTGCTCATTGGAAAATGGACGCTGCGGCGAAAGACATCGTTCGTGACGAGACCGGGCATGGACACGAAGGTACGGTTACAGGCGGACTTGTTGCGGCCCCCTTTGATGAAAAGCAGGTCCAAATAGCGGCGGGACTATCGCCCATGCCGGCCGGTGCGAAGTGGTTGAGGGGTGACGGCGGCTGTTTGCTGCTGAGTTTGCCGGCAGGAACCGAACCGTTGAAGTTCGTCTTGTCGGTGACGACCGTGCGCCAGGAAAACACCACGTCGGATGCCTTGGCCGCTTTGATCACACAGCCGCCACTGGATCTCATTTCGCTCACCAAACGTGGACCACGGCGGTGGCTCGAGGAATTAAAAACAGAAGTCCTGACCGGTCCCGATGACGGCCCATTTTCCGTCGAAGTGTTGTCACTACCGACGAACAACCCGTGGTTTTCTCAACTCCGCCTGACCGGTTTCGATTTCTTCCCTGACGGCGATCGCGTGGCTATTTGCTCATGGGACGGGGACGTCTGGTTGGTGAGCGGCCTGCAGGGGCAGGGCGACATTGTGCAAAACAAAGAGACAAGGAGCGCGAAGAAGGAGGCGACTTCCAGTGCTTCAGTCGCGCTTTCACCGCTTCGCGTCACCTGGCGGCGAGTCGCCAACGGCCTTTTTCAACCGCTTGGCCTCAAGATCGTCGATGGCCAGATCTATGTCACCTGTCGCGATCAGCTCGCAATCCTGCGAGATCTGAACGGCGACGGCGAGACCGACTTCATCGAGTGTTTCAACAGCGATCACCAGGTGACCGAGCATTTCCACGAATTCGCGATGGGCTTGCAGACGGATGCCGAAGGAAACTTCTACTATGCCAAGTCGGCTCGACACGCGTTACCGGCCGTGGTGCCGCATCATGGGACGCTGCTCCGGGTCAGCGAGGATGGGTCACGGACCGACATCCTGGCAAACGGGTTCCGCGCGGCGAACGGCGTGTGCCTGAATCCTGATGGCACGTTCGTTGTCAGCGATCAAGAGGGACACTGGAATCCGAAGAACCGGATTAACTGGGTGACTCCAGCCAAGCCGGGTGAAAGGCCTCGCTTTTACGGCAACATGTTCGGCTATCACGATGTGACCGATACGTCGGACAGCGTCATGGAGCCGCCATTGTGCTGGATCACCAATGCATTCGATCGCTCGCCTGCAGAATTGCTGTGGGTCACTAGCGACAAGTGGGGACCGTTGAAGGGATCGCTGCTCAATCTGTCGTACGGATATGGCAAGGTGTTTGTGGTCCCATACGAAACGGTGGGACGCGCGTCTTCTCTGCCTGCCAATGCGCGTGGAACGGACAAAAAGTACAGAGAAGCCACAAAACCGGCAGGCCAAACGCTGGCTACACGCGTCCAGGGGGGCATGTGCGAATTGCCCCTGCCCAACTTCCCGACGGGAATCATGCGGGGGCGGTTCAATCCCGTGGATGACCGGTTGTACACATGCGGGATGTTTGCGTGGGCCGGGAACGCAGCCCAGCCCGGCGGGTTCTATCGCATTCGTGCAACCGGGAAACCGGTGCATGTGCCGATCAGTTTGAACGCGAGAATAAATGGGATGCAGATCAGGTTCAGCGGAGCGCTGGATGCCACCAGGACACTTGACGCAAGTCGCTTCACGGTTCGCACTTGGTCTCTGAAGAGGTCTGCCGATTATGGATCACAGCATTACGACGAGAAGACGCTTGAGGTCGCGTCCGTCAAGCTGTCCGATGACCACCGCGCGGTGATGCTCGAACTTCCAGAAATCAAGCCGACCTGGTGCATGTCGATTGAGTACAAGTTGACCGGCGCAAACGGCGAACCCGTCAACGGGCTGATTCACAACACGATCCACTCGCTGGGGGAATGATCTCATCCCAACCGTGTGCGAAGGCACAGCAGTGCGAAGACGTGAAGACCTGACCGATTTAACCACCCTTTTGTGACACAGCGGCCGGCCGCGCCTTGCGCGCGCTTCGGTCACATCGACCGAGGCAGCGGCGGGAGTTAGCGGACACGGGCTTTTGGCAGGCCAGCACCCCACGCCCGTGACGGAGTGGCTCGACGCTGGATTCCGGTGATGATAGGCGCTGGACGACCCCTTGCCCGGGGAATAAAATGGGGCGTGTGTCGGGGTACTCGCCTAGCCTGGGAATTACGCGCCGCAATAAGCGATCGGCCCGCTCGTGCTGGAGGTAATCTGATGGTCAACAGGTGGCTCTGGCCAGCAAATGGCGTTTGGGCGTTGACGATGCTGATCGTCGTCGCCGCCGCCGTCGAGCGGCCCAAGGTGCTCATCCCGCCCGACGATCAGAACCAGCGCGGACCGTCAATGCTTACGCTCGACCGCCTCTTCGGAAACAAGGAATTTGAGCCCGAGGAGGTCGGACAAATCCGCTGGAGCCGGCGGTCGTCGAGCTACTTCACGCTCGACACACCGCGGGCCGGCGCGGGGCGCGACCTGATGCGGAACGATCCCGCGTCCGGCGGGAAGGATCTGGTCGTACCGGCACAGGCTTTCGTTCCGGTGAAGGCGACCGAGGCGCTCAAGGTTGAAGGCTTCGAGTTCTCAAACGATGAATCGAAGCTCCTGTTCTACACGAACAGTAAGAAAGTCTGGCGTCGCAATACGCGAGGCGATTATTGGGTGCTGGATGTCGTTACGCGCGAACTCAAGAAACTGGGCGGCGACGTGGAGCCATCCACGTTGATGTTCGCCAAGTTTTCGCCCGACGGTTCGCGGGTCGCCTACGTGCGCGAGAGCAACATTTACGTGCAGGAACTGCGCGGCATGGGCGTTACCGCGCTGACGACCGACGGTTCGGCGACACTCATCAACGGCACGTCGGATTGGGTCAACGAGGAAGAGCTCAACCTGCGCGACTGCTTTCGTTGGAGTCCCGACGGCCAGTGGCTGCTGTTCTGGCAATTTGACACCAGCGGCGTGCGCGAGTTTCATCTGCTCGACAACACCGAGAACAACTATCCGCGGATCACCTCGTTCGTTTATCCAAAGGTCGGCGAGATGAACTCGGCCACGCGTCTGGGAGTGGTCGGCGCAAACGGCGGCGCCGTACGGTGGTTGCAGGTGCCGGGCGATCCGCGCGAGCACTACATCCCCCATGCCGAATGGACACCGGACGGCTCGCGACTGCTCATCCAGCAGTTCAACCGGTTGCAGGCCGAAAACCGCGTGATGCTGGCCGATCCCCGTACTGGCGCGACTCGCCTCCTCATGACCGAGACAGATGCCGCGTGGCTGGAAAATGAAAACCCCGTGCGCTGGGTGAACGGCGGGAAGAACATGCTCTGGCTCAGCGAGCGTTCCGGGTGGCGGCATGCTTATCTGGCGAACCTCGAGGGAAAGCCGTTGACGCCGGTCACTCAAGGCGATTTCGATGTCATCGACATCGTGGCCGTAGATGCAAACGGCGGATGGCTTTACTTCGCCGCGTCGCCGGAAAACTCGACGCAGCGCTACCTCTACCGCACTCAGCTCGAAGGCGGGGCGCCCGAACGGCTTTCGCCCACGACGCAGCCAGGCTGGCACGAGTACGACATCTCGCCAGAGGCGAAATGGGCTGTACATACCTACTCCAATTTCTCGACACCGCCGGTGGTGGAACTCATCCGCTTGCCCGAGCACTCCGTCCTGCGCGTGCTTGCCGACAACCGCGCGCTTCGCGAAAGGCTCGATGCCCTGAAGCAGCCCGCCACCGAGTTTCTGAAAGTCGACATCGGCGGTGGTATCACACTCGATGGGTGGTGCCTGAAGCCACCGGCAATGAATACGATCCAAAAACACCCGTTGCTGATTCATGTCTATGGCGAGCCGCATGGTCAGGCCGTGAAAGACGCCTGGGGCGGACCGCGAGAGTTGTGGCATTGGATGCTCGCGCAACAAGGCTGCGTCGTGGCGAGCATCGACAATCGTGGAACGAACGTTCCGCGCGGCCGAGATTGGCGGAAATGCGTGCATCGCCAGATCGGGGTACTCGCATCCCAAGAGCAGGCAGCGGCTGTCCGTGTACTGCTGCGGCGCTGGCCATTCGTTGATCCGACGCGGATCGGCGTTTGGGGCTGGAGCGGCGGCGGCAGCATGAGCCTGAACGCGATCTTCCGCTATCCGGAGCTCTATCGCACCGCCATTGCCATCGCTCCGAACGCCGACCAACGGCTTTACGACACCATCTACCAGGAGCGTTATATGGGCCTGCTCGAAGACAACGCCGAGAGCTATCGAGAAGGCTCACCGCTGACTCATGCCCACAAGCTCCGCGGCAATCTGCTGCTCGTCCACGGTACCGGCGACGATAACGGCCATTATCAGGGCACGGAACGACTGATGAACGAACTCATTGCGCGAGGCAAGCATTTTACGGTGATCCCCTATCCGAATCGCTCGCACAGTCTCAGTGAAGGCGAGAATACCGTCCGCCATTTTTGGGGCTATCTCACGCGGTTTCTCCAGGACAATCTGCTCTCTGAAAACGCTCACGCACCGGAGAAGGCCGACAACTGACAACCTGAACCCGGCCCCGCCGGCGGGTTCGGCCAACGATTGAGTCGCGCGGCAACACGCACTCCTCAATAACGGTTCTGATCCATGAAATCCCCTCGACGCTTCATTTCACTCTTGTTCATACTGTGTTTGCGGGTTGCCCCCTGTGCCGCAGAATTTGACGGCTGGAAACACTCTGGCTCAATCTACATTCTCACCACGCCAGAAGGTGGCGATCTGCCCGTATCGGCGTCGGTCGACGGCTTTCCCTTATTGTTGCGATTGCACAAGGACTTCTTCGATTTCAGCCAGGCGAAAGCCCATGGTGAAGACCTCCGGTTCTCGTCAGGCGCAGGCGAGCCGCTGGCGTATCAAATCGAAGCCTGGGATACAGCCGCGGGGGCTGCCAGCATTTGGGTGCGTATTCCGACCATCAAGGGCGATGCGCGACAGCAGATCAATGTGCATTGGGGCAACGCCAACGTGGCGAGCGAGTCGAACGGTAAAGCCGTGTTCAACGAATCCAACGGGTATCTCAGCGTCTGGCACATGAGCGATCAGGTGATCGACGAAGTCGGAACACTGACGAGCATCGATACCGGGACAACCGCGACTTCCGGAATGATCGGCGGGGCGAGGTTTCTGGCGGGCCAGAAGGGCGTTTTCTGCGGGGACAAGATTCCAAACTATCCATCGGGGGCGAGTTCGCACAGTTCCGAAGCTTGGTTCCGAGCCAAGAAGCCCAACGCGACGATCCTCGGCTGGGGCAACGAGGGGAGCGGGCGTGGAAGCAAAGTGCGAATGCAGTTTCGCAGTCCGCCCCACGTCCACATCGACAGCGATTTCGCCGACGTCAACGGCGATGGGCAACTGTCGCTCGGCGAATGGGTCCACGTCATGCACACCTACGACCGCGACGACGGCAAGGTATACATCAACGGCCGTCTCGACGGGGTGGCGAAACCGTTACTCGACGTCAAGAGCCCTGCACGCATGTGGATCGGCGGCTGGTACGACCATTATGACTTCGTCGGCGACATCGATGAAGTGCGGGTCTCACGGGTGGCACGTTCGGCCGACTGGGTGCGGCTGCAATACGAGAACCAGAAGACCATGCAGACGCTCGTCGGACCGCTGGTATCGCCCGGCGGAGCTTTCTCGGTTTCACCAAGTCAGGTCACGGTCGCCGAGGGTGGGAGCGTCACGCTCACCGCGAAAGCCGGCGGCGCGCGGAAGGTCTACTGGGTCGTGAAACGAGACGGCAAGGAAGCGGTCGCCGCGGTAGACCGTCTGTCGTTCACTTTCGACGCGGGTCGGGTTGTCGGCGACACGTCGCTCGTCGTCCAATTCAAGGCGATCACGCCCGGCGGAGTGAAGACCAGGGAAATTCCGATCGCGATCCAAGAACAAATCCCCGAACCGGTCTTTAAGCTTCAGGCGCCGACGGTGTGGGACGGACGCGAGACGATCGAAGTCGAACCCCGGGTCGCCAATGTGAACGAGATGCGGGCCAACGGCGCGGGAAAGCTGAACTACCAATGGACCGTGATCGGCATCGCCGTGATCAAGGAGACCGCACCGGGAAAGCTCGTCTTGAAGCGGGCCCAGAACAGTGGCGAATTGACCGTCGCGGTGGCAATCGACAACGGCGGGACGGCTACCATGCACTCGACGTCGGTCAGCGTCACCGAGCCCGCGAAGGACGCTTGGGTGGAACGCACGCCCGACAAAGATGAAAAACCCGTCGACCACCAGTTTTTCGCGCGTGACGAAAACAACGAAGGGTCGCTGTTCTATGCCGGGACCTTGGCGGAAGCCGCCGATTCCGTCGTCCTCAAGCTCTATGCCGACGACGCGTTGGTCGGCGCCATGAGCCGCAAGCCCGGGGACGACAAGTCTTACGCCTTCGCGGTGAAGCTCAAACCAGGACTGATCAAGTACAAAGTCGAGTTCGCGTCGAAAAGCGGCGATACCGAGACGTTGCTTGAAACGGTTTTGAATCTGGTTTGCGGCGACGCCTACCTGATCGACGGGCAGTCGAACGCGGAAGCCACCGATGTCGGCGAGCAAGACCCCAACTTCACGAGCGACTGGATTCGCAGCTATGGCAGTATGGCGGGGCACCCTGAAGGCGCCCGGTCGAAATTCTGGGGCAACGCGGTGGTGCGCGATCGCCATGGCGGCAAGGCTCAAATCGGCTACTGGGGCATGGAGATCGCCAGGCGATTGGTCGAAAACCAGAAGATGCCGATCTGCGTCATCAACGGCGCCGTTGGCGGGACACGGATCGACCAGCATCAGCGTAATCCGGCCGATCCGACGGACGTCGCGACGATCTATGGCCGACTGCTGTGGCGCGTTCGACAAGCCAGGCTGACGCACGGCATTCGCGGCGTTTTGTGGCATCAGGGCGAGAACGACCAAGGAGCCGATGGTCCAACCGGCGGCTTCGGCTGGGAATCGTACCGGCAGCATTTCATCGATCTGGCAGCCGCTTGGAAGGAAGACTTCCCCAACCTCAATCACTACTACGTATTTCAGATTTGGCCGAAGGCGTGCGCGATGGGAATCAACGGCTCGGACAACAAACTGCGTGAGGTTCAGCGCACACTGCCGTCGTGTTTTTCCAACCTAAGCGTCATGTCGACGCTGGGGATCAAGCCACCCGGTGGTTGCCATTATCCGGTCGAAGGCTATGCCGAGTTCGCACGTCTGATCGGCCCCTTGGTCGAGCGCGACCAGTATGGCGTCAGGCTCACAGAGTCGATCACCGCTCCGAACCTGAGCCGGGCTTACTTTACCGGCGATGAACTCGACGAACTCGCCTTGGAGTTCGACCAGAACGTGGTTTGGTCCGAACCACTGACGAGCCAGTTTTACCTCGACGGCGACGCGAAGCAGGTCGTCTCGGGATCAGCGTCCGGGAATCTCATCACCCTCAAGCTCAAGGGCCCGTCGAGCGGACTCAAGGTAACCTATCTCGATAGCGCGGCGTGGAGCCCTGACAATCTGCTCAAGGGCCAAAACGGCATCGCCGCCCTCACGTTCTGTGATGTCCCGATCCTGCCCAGGAAAACAGCCCCCTGACGTGGACCGACGACTGGCAACCCGACTTCTGGTGAAGCGCATGCGACTCATTCCCCTTGCTCTCAGCGCCATCGCGGTTACGCTTTTCGGCGGTCTCGCCGAAGGTCAGGAGCCACTGCTCCCGCGCCAGCAGTTAATGGACCGCGAGACCTTTTGGGACAACAAGGACTGGGACTGGTATCAGGCGAACATCCCCTTCTTCGAGTGCCCCGACGCCGACATCCAGACCACCTACTACTACCGCTGGGAGTTGCTGACCAAGCATCTGACGTACGGGTCACCGAATTCAGGGTACTCGTTCACCGAGTTCATCGACCGGCCGTTCTGGTCCGGTGCGTACGGGGCCATCTCCTGCCCCGCCGGGCACCAATTGTACGAGGCCCGGTGGCTCCGCGACCCGCGGTACGCCCGCGACTACGCGCGGTACTGGTTTCGCACGCCGGGCGCCCAGCCGCGGAACTACAGCACATGGCTGGCCGACGCGGTTTGGGCTCTGCATCGGCTCCACCCGGACGATGTGTTTGTAAAGGACTTGCTCCCTGCCCTGATCGTGAATTACGAGGGGTGGGAGAAGCGGAACTTCGTCCCGGAGGTCGGCCTGTTCTGGCAGACGGGCCACGACGACGGGATGGAGTTCAACATCAACAGCCGCCAGACGAAGGACATCTTGCGCGGGGCGCCAGGCTACCGGCCGACGCTGAACGCGTACCTGTGGGCGGATGCCCTTGCCATCGCGCGCGTGGCCGACCTCGCCGGTGCGAAATCGACGGCCGACGCCTATCGCGCGAAAGCCGCCGGGCTGAAAGAGAACTTGCAGAAGAAGCTTTGGGATCCGAAGCGGCACTTCTTTTTCCACGCGTATCAGCGCGACGAGGAGGCCGACGGCTTCGAAGTGAAGGCGCTAACGCTCACGCACCAGACCGGCCGGCACGCTGGGAGCGAATACGGCCGCGAATTGATCGGCTACGTCCCATGGCAGTTCGATATGCCCGACGCCAACAAGGGCTACGAGGTCGCTTGGAAGAAGTTGATCGACGAGAATGGATTCGCGGCCCCTTTCGGCCCGACGACCGTCGAACGAAACGACCCCATGTTCCTCCTCAAGAATACCTGCTGCTGGTGGAGCGGGCAGTCGTGGCCCTACGCCACCAGCCAGACGCTCAAGGCCATGGCGAGTTTGCTGCAGCGGTACGAGCAGCAGGCCGTGACGAAGGCCGACTACTTCCGGCTGCTCACGACGTTCGCCAAGACGCACCGCAAGAACGGCAAGCCGTATCTCGCGGAGGCGTGCCACCCAGACACCGGTTCGTTCGAGGGGCACGACGGGTACAACCACAGCGAGCACTACTTCCACTCATCGTTCAACGACCTGGTCATCACGGGCCTGGTCGGGCTTACTCCCCGCGATGACGACACGCTCGAAGTGAAGCCCTTGGCCCCAGCCGACTGGGCGTATTTCGCTCTGGAAGGGGTGCCGTACCAAGGGCACACGGTCGCGGTCGTGTGGGATCGCGACAACTCCCGGTATCGGCTCGGCAAGGGGCTAAGGCTGTTCGCGGACGGCAAACAGATCGCCGTGTCCGAGAAACTCGCTCCGCTGTCGGTCAAGTTGCCAGCCGCGCAGCAATCGGCGGAGCGCCAGGCCGCGGCGGCCGTCAACTTCGCCGTGAACAACGACGGATTCTATTACCCGCGGCTGCTCACCTCGTACACGAACCCGAAAACCCCTTCGTCGAAGCTGATCGACGGCAACTATTGGTATCACCGCGACCCGCCTAACCGCTGGACGTGCGAAGGGTCGCCGAACGCGAGCGACTCCGTCACGATCGATCTCGGCGCGAAGCGAATCGTCCATACGGTGAAACTGTACTTCCTCGACGACGGCTCGGGGGTCGTGCCGCCCACCAGTTTCGACCTGGAATACTGGGACGGCAAGGGCTGGCAGCCGATACCAAAGCAATCGCGAGGTCCCGCGAAGCCGACCGGCGGCCGGGCGAATGTGGTTCGTTTCCCGCAATGCGATGTGGAAAAAGTCCGGGCACTGTTGCGCCATGCCGACCGGGGTAAGGCCGGGCTGAGCGAGTTCGAGGTGTGGGGCGATGCCAGGTTGCCCGTCGAGCCGGCCCCGCACCCAGCCGGGAACCTTGCCTACAACCCGGGTAACAAGCCCTTCCCGAAAGCGGCCGCGTCGTATGCCGACCGGTTTGGCGGCAAGCCGTCGCTGGCGATCGACGGCAAGACGAATTTCCTCCCCAGCCCGACCAACCGTTGGACGAGTTATGAGTCGCCGAACGAAACCGACTGGCTCGAAGTCGACTTTGGAGCTGAGCAGGCATTCTCCCGCGTCGAGTTGGCCATTTACGACGATCGGGGGGGCGTGCAACCGCCGACCAAGTATGAGGTTCAATATTGGGACGGCAATACGTGGCAAGCGGTGACCAGTGTGGGGAACTCGCCTGAAAAGCCGATGGGTAGCCAGTTTAACGAGGTTCGTTTCGACAGGGTGAAAGCGAGCAAGGCGCGGGTGCTGTTTACGCACGCCGGAAAGGCCCGCAGTGGCGTTTCGGAGCTGCTGATCTGGAACGAGTAGGCTCCTAATCGTTTCTCGCGGGTTTCAGCGCGTTCTTCTTGCCTTGGCCGCGACCTGCTTTGCCGCTGTTCTTCTGACCGCCGCGCGGTCGTTCCGCTTGCGGGTTGTAATTGCGATTGGCATCACGTGGAATCGCCGCGCCGGTTCCCAGGCTGAAGCGACAGGCGGAGCGATCGCCAAGCCGTGGTCGGCTGCGAAGCGAAGACTGGCATCGTTCAAGTCACACGAGCCAACGCTGTTGGTGAACACGGCGCGGTATCGGTAGCCGCTCTGGCCGACCACGCCGCTGAGCGTCAGCTTGCCGGTTTACCGGGCGGACGGCCGTAGGTTCGCAGGTACTCTTCGACGTGCAGTTTTTTTTGCGTGTTCTGCGAGCTCATGTAACGCACCGTGCCGAAGACGGGGCGTTCCGGCCCCCAGGGCCGGTCGTAGCGGCCGAGCACCCAGAAGATGCCCGAATACGAATTCGGGTTGCGACCGTCGAGTGCGAAGCGGTTGTTGAGTTCGATCATGAATTCGAGCGCGTCGCGCGGCGATGCCGTCCATTCGAGAATCTTCTTACCCCACAACATCCGAAGGTAGTTGTGAATGCGGCCTTCGCCGACGAGTTGCGTTTGGGCGGCGTTCCAGAGCGGATCGTGAGTCACCGCGGCGGCCAGCTCGTCGATCGAATAGACGTACGCGCGGCGGTCGCGGGCGTGTTTTTCCAGCGTTGCCCGCGACCAGTCCGGCAGCGATTCGTAGCGGTCGTAGTCATCGCGATGCGAACTCAAGTTGAAACCGAGCTCCCGCCACGTGATGAACTCGTCGAGCCACGACTCGGCGCCCGGACTCGCGCCCCACCAGCCTTCGCGTTTGCCACCGGCTTTCTTCGCCAATCGATCCGGCGTCCAACGTTCACGCGACATCAGTTCGTGGAACAGCTCGTGCGGCGAGATGTGACCGAAGTGCAGGTAGGGCGACAATCCGCTGCGTGCATCGTCGTCGGGCTCGTTGGCATGATCGGCGTAGTGCGCAAGATGCCGGTCGAGAAATCGGCGCATACGTTGCCTCGCCGCTTCCGAACCGCCGCGTTGCTCGACGACGCCAACCGAGTGATCGATCCAGAGCGCCGCGAGTTCCGCCGCGTCGCCCGCCAGCAGCTTCTTCGAGGCCGGCGGCCAGCGGCGACCACCAAAGCGGCCCCTTCTGTAATGCCAGGCATCCCAGTGCCCCGCCGACGAATTGAAGCCAGCGCGATGTCTTGAACGCCCGATGTGAAAAATACCGGTGATAGAAAGCGGTCAGCCCAAAGGCTCGCACGAAATACAAGAACGCAGCGAAACCGACGGCTGTCGAACTCCAGCCGACCCACAGCACGGCCAGGCAACCGGCGTGCATGAACACCAGCGCGGCAAGCCGCAGCCAATCGGGCTTGTCGCGCCGATCCGTCAACGGTTGGCGATCGGAGGTGCGATCGAGAACTGGGGCTGCCCGTGTGGGCGACGCGGAGGTCATGAATTCATTCTCCAAATGGCGTAATTCAGCAAAGCGGCGAAAGTAGTCCAGGCGAGATACGGTGTCATCAGCAGGGCCGCGACCGCGGACTTGCCCCAAAAGGCCAGGGCCGTCGCGACGATGGCCAACCACAGCACGATGATTTCGGCGAAGGCGAGTCCGGGCCTGTGCATGCCGAAAAAAAAAAAAAAGGCCGACCAGCCGACGTTCAGCGCGAGTTGCACGCCGAACCATCCGAGGGACGCGCGCATCCCGGTCCAACCCGTGCGGTGCCACACGAGCCAGGCCGAGACTGCCATGAGAAAATAGAGGCCCGCCCAAACCGGGCCGAAGAGCCAATCGGGCGGCGTCCAGGTCGGCCTGGCAAGCGTCTGATACCAATCGCCGACCGATGTCGCAGTCACCGCTGCCCCCACTCCCGCCGCGGAAAAGCAGACGACGACCAGGCCCAAGAACCAGGCGAGCTGACGCATCGGCGACGGTCGCCAGGCTGTGAACCGTTCCGGCGACCATGGCCCGCCCGCCTTGACGATGCCCCGCAACATGCCCGCGAACACGATCTGGTGCAGCGGATAAACGAGATACCAATAAACCAGTCCGGGCAGACCTACCGGGTCGAATTCCGCCGTCTGACGAACGCGCGACCTGGTTCCGCTCGGCTCGACTTCGAACTCGAGCCAGGCTCGACCCGGCAGGCGCATCTCGGCGAACAATCGCAACCGGCGATTCGGCTCGAAGGCTTCGACGCGCCAGCAATCGACGGTCTCGCCGACCTTGAGTTCGATCGGGTCGCGGCGTCCGCGGCGCAGGCCAACCCCGCCGAATAACAGATCGATCCAACCGCGAACTCGCCACAACCAGTCAAAGCAGTACCAGCCGGTGACACCGCCGATGTGCTGAATCGGAACGAACGCGTTGGGCGGTGAGGCTGGCGATTGGAGCGTCCGCGAATCGACAAGCCGGGGCCCGAACCGCACGCCGCCCCAGCGTCGAGGCCGGCCCGCCGAGGAAAGCGCGTCGGACCAGCGTGTCGTCGCCAACTCCTGGTCTTCGTTCACGAGAGCGCGGGCGATCGCATCGCTGACACCGCGCGGCCGGACGGCAAACGCCTCGAGCGCACGGGAGCTCGTCACCAACGTTGGATTGCGCAGGCTCTCCACGAGTTTCCGGCCGATGCGGGCGTAAACCGGCGTGACCAGACCGAGCCACAGGCTCGACAACCAAGGCGAAAGAAACGGAACCGGAACCATCCAGCGCTTCAAGCCGCGCTGCCTCGCGTATTCCTGCATGATCTGGCCGTAGGAGACCTGATCGGGACCACCGATTTCGAAGATTTCGCTCGGCCCGGCGGGCAGGTCCAAGGCGGCCATCAGGTAACTCAGCAGATCTTCGATGGCGATCGGTTGCGACGGGGTCGAAACCCATTTCGGACACAACATCAGCGGCAGCTTCTGCACCAACGCGCGAATCAATTCGAACGACAGGCTGCCGGAACCAATCACAATCGAGGCACGAAACTCGATCACTTCCGCCCCGGACTCGCGAACCACCTCGCACGCGGCTTCGAGTCGCGATCTGGATCTCGATGCGATCGAATGTGCTGTGCGGACCATCTTGAAGGCCCTCGGCGAAGACCCGGAACGAGCTGGGTTGCTTGACACTCCACGGCGCGTCGCAAGGATGTACGCCGAGATGTTCTCCGGATTAAAAGCCAATCCGGCTCGGCACCTGAAAGTGACGTTTCCCGAGAAATACGACGAAATGGTCCTTGTGCGTGACATCACTTTCACGAGCATGTGCGAGCACCACCTGCTGCCGTTCAGCGGCGTCGCTCACGTGGCGTACATTCCCAAGGGACGCGTGACCGGCTTGAGCAAACTGGCGCGCGTGGTGGATGACGTAGCCCGTCGCCCCCAGGTCCAGGAACGGATGACGCACACGATCGCCGATTTGGTGGAACGCGAACTGGAATCGTCCGGCGTTGCGGTCCTGATTCAGGCTGAGCACTCCTGCATGTCGATTCGCGGCGTTCGCAAGTCGGGGAGCTTAACCATAACCAGTGCTCTGCGCGGCGTCTTCAAAACCAATGCGTCGAGCCGCGCGGAGGTCTTGGCACTCATCAATCAGAAAGGTTAAGGTCGGCGATGATCATTCAGAAAGATTACAAGTTCTATGCTGCCCATCGCAATCACGAGTTGACCGACAAGTGCCGCAATGTGCACGGTCATCGTTACGGCGTGCGGTGCTTCTTTGAAGTGGAACGCACGGGCTTGTACTCAACGCTGTTCGGCGATTTCGACAGTCGCATCGAGCCGTTCCTCAAAGCCGAGTACGACCACGGCATGTTGATCAGCGTGCATGACCCGCTGTATGAGACGTTTCTTGACCACATGCGGCGGACCGGCGAGACGCTTAAGCTCAAGATCTTCGACCGGGCGACCAGCGTCGAAAAACGTGGCCTATCAGCTCTTCACTGAGATCACGGAGATGGGCTTCTACCTAAGTAGCCTTGACATCCTTGAAACGGATACCTCGGTCGTTCAATACACGCGCGACGATTGGGTGGCCGACAATCGGCATTTTGCGTCGAGTGAAGCGTTCCATTCGGAGACTGCAACGACAAAGTCTTCTGACACACATCAAGGAAAGCAGCATGAGTACAATTCGAATCGCCAAGATTGGATTCGTCACTGCGGCTGGGGCGTCCTTCCTGCTTTCCGTCTATCTCTGGTTTTCCGGAAATAAAGACGAGGGCGTGTTTGTGGGGCTCTGGGTGCCATCGATTTTGAGTTTCGGAACTCTCATATTAGGAAGACATTCCTGTGGATGAGCGCGTATTGGTAATGTTCGTCGTCGGCTGCGCTGTGTTTGCCCTTGCGGTTGCATCGGCATTCCTCGCATTCATCGCTAGTGACCACCCAGATGAAGTCGAGAAGTGAACATCAACCACAGCCTGGATGGTATTGCTGAAGAGCGAGCCATCGGCGTGCGGCGTGTCGAAGGTGCGTGCTACTTCTATCGTTTCCATTTCTATCGTTTCCATGTCCCATAGGTGGATACTGCCGTGATAGGCGCCGGAGGCGAGCCAGCCGCCGCCGGGGCCGAATGCCCGGCGGCCGGAACCAGCAGCCGGCCGTCGCCGGCGTCGAGGATAAGGGCGCGATTCATCTGGTGCGTCTCGGAAATCCGTGGCGAAATCCGGCCACGATTGTTCAGGAATTCTCTCGCCCTTCGATTTCCCGGCGAAGCCAGGCGCGGGCATAGGTCAGCGGCCCACGCCGCGCGCACCGCCGCCTATCACGCCGGCAGCGTCGAGCCCGCCTGCATCGCCGCCTGCACACGAATCGCCAAGACGCTCCTTCCGATTCTCGCCGCGGTATCAACGCCGTTCCGCGTTTCGCCGAAGCCGTCGAATCCCCCTCCCCAAGCGGTCGCCGAGGAGAAGGGCGGCGAGACTTCGCCGGGCGTGTTGGGCCGATACCCCTGTGCAGCGACCATCTGGCGGTGGGCTCGCTGGATCACGAATCGAACCAAGCCAATGGATCAATGCTACGTTGCCCTACAACAACGGAACGCTGCCCGGCCAAGTGTCCAACCGGGTACAGAATCGGGTACAGAATTTGGGGGAAAGGGGCCAAAATCGTGGAAAACGTGGAACCCAAATCCATCAAAAACCCCGTAAAATCAAGGGTTTTCGCGAAGCCATGCTGAATTAAAAGTCCGTTGCTCTACCAACTGAGCTACAGCCTCGAAGCATTCATTTCATGCCGTACAAGTCTAACCAATCCGTGGTCCCACGGAAAGCGGCGGCTGGCCGGACCCCTCGCGTGTCGGGCGACGGCCTGACCGTCCGCGACCTCGTGAACAAGTTCCTTACGACCAAGAGACACCTGGTTGACACCCGCGAGTTGACGGCCCGCTCCTGGGCGGATTACTACTCCACCTGCAAACGCGTCGTCGAATCGTTCGGCAAGAATCGGCTTGTTGACGACCTGGCGGCCGACGACTTCGAGCGGCTGCGGGCGAGCTTCGCAAAGAACCGTTCGCCCGTCACCCTCCTCCTACGGAAGGTGCTGTTGGAGAAAACGTAAAACGTAGTCGGTCCTTTTCCGCGAGGCGATGCTGTTGTCTCAGTCCATAATCCCTCTCAAATAATCCCGTGCAATGGTCCGCCGGGCGCGGCCAGCGCGTCGACGCGGCGGCTGACGCCGACGTCGGCGATGAGGGGCGGCGCGTGGTGCGGCTTCGACCGCGCATCGATCACGAGACTGCCGCGACAGCCCCAGTGCTTCCGCTCGACGAAACTCCCGATTCCATGCGCGTCGGCGGCCGGGTTCGATCGGGTAAACGTGATCCAGAGAAAGTTGTTCAACGTGCGCGCGGTGAACTCGCCGTCGTCGACGACCACCGCCAGCGGAAAGCCATGAATCGACTCATCGTTTCCGTATCCGGCGCAGAATCGCTCAACCGCCTGGTCGCGTCCTGCCGCGTCGGGGGAGAAAGGCGGCCCGGCCAGCACCAGCACGCCCGGCAGCGCGATGCGCGGCTCGCGGAACCCTTCGGCCAACCGCAGGTCGCTGGGAAGCTCGACGGCCAGCTCGCGACGCGGCCCGCCAACGGCGGCGATGACCAGCTTGGAACCTTCGTTGAGAGCGCCGCCGGAATAATCGAGCGTGTCGATCGTCGTCTCGGTCTGAAAGTGCAGGTCGCGGCGCCAATCGACCCGCTCCAGCAGGTGCCGGAAGAAGGCGGGAACGTCGTGGATGTCAAGGCCGGGCTGGTCTTCGTGAGCCGCGATCAACAGGTACTTGGCCAGCGACATCTGCCCTTGTCCGAGAATCGCGTTGGCTTGCGTCAACAGTTCCCGCGGGCGGCGCCGCTCGGCGTAGGGCACGTACCGTTCGCTGCCGATCGCCAAGAGCAACGGATGGACTCCGGCCGCGTCAACCGCGTGGACGGCGCGCACGCCGTGGACGACGGTGGGAATCACCGGTCCGGTCAACTCGTGGACGAACTGGCCGAAGGCCGTGTCTTCCTGCGGCGGTCGGCCGACGACGGTGAAGGGCCAAATGGCGCCGCGACGATGGTACACATGCTCGACCCGCAGCACGGGAAAATCGTGCGCCAGCGAGTAATAGCCCAGGTGATCGCCGAACGGCCCTTCGGGAAGCTGCCGGTCGCTCTGCACATAGCCCGTGATGCAGAAATCGGCCTCGGCGTGAATCGGGGGCGAGCCGGGCCGCTCGATCAAAGGCACACGCCGGCCTCCGAGCGCGCCGGCCAGCGCGATTTCGGGCAGCCCTTCGGGTAACGGCATCACGGCGGCCACGGCCATCGCCGGCGATCCGCCGACGAAAATGCTCACCCGTAGCGGCTGGCCCCGCGCGATCGCCTCCGCATGATGTACGCCGATGCCGCGATGGATCTGGTAGTGGAGGCCAACCTCCTCGTTGGGCCTGTACTGATTACCGGAGAGTTGCACGCGGTACATCCCCAGGTTCGAGTGTCGCCAGCCGGGCTTCGTCGCGTCTTCCGTATAGACCTGAGGCAGCGTGATGAAGGGGCCGCCGTCGTGGGGCCAGCAGGTCACTTGCGGCAACTGCTCGATCGCGATTTCATGGTCCAGCACCGGCCCGCTCGAAACGCGCCGCGGCCGTGTGTGCAGCGCCGCCCGCGCGGCGCCCAGGTAACGCCACGCCCGGCCCAGCTTGCCCGGATCGACCTTCATCTCAACGAGTTGCCGCACGTCGTCGAGCGTGTCACGAAACATGTATCGCAGGCGTTCGATCGAGCCGAACAGATTGCTGACCAGTGGAAAACCACAGCCTTGGGGGCGCGTGTAGAGGATCGCCGGCCCGCCCGCGGCATACACGCGCCGCTGGATTTCGGCGACCTCCAGGTACGGATCGACCGGCGCGTCGAGACGCAGCAACTGGCCGGCGGCGGCCAGATCGTCGACACACGCCTGGAGAGTACGGTAGCCCATGCGTGTTCATCGTAGATGGCTGTAGCAGAATTCGCAAGAATTCTGGCGTAACTCGCGTCCACGGCCTGACTTCTTGCGAAGCTACGAAACCATGAATAATCCGGGCTAGCCGGGGCTAGCCGGGGCATCGCTTACGCTCTGCCACCAGCCACCACTTTTCTCGCGGCAAAATGTCTCATTGTCGGCCGCGTGAAGTATAACGATTTGACAAACTAGCCTTGCTTGGCGATGTTCACATAGGTGTGGACGTGCGGCGAGCCGCGGAAGTGCCAGACGAAGCCCGGCCCTTCCAGACGCCAGATGTCCCACTCGTGGTCGCCGCCCAAGTCGCCGGTCTGGTAAAAGGCGGCGTGGAGCTTGTCGAGCCCTCCCTCGGCCTTGAGCACGGCCAGCGCCTCGTCGACGTCTTCCTGGCGATAGGGAGCCAGGATCACCTTGATCACTTCCTCGACCAGGCCCTTCTGGTCGCCCGACAATTCGCCCACGGCGATGCCGGGGAACTTGCCGGCCTCGCCCTGCACGGCCACCTGGTCCTCGCGCGGGGCCTGGGGCAGCAGCGCCTGTTCGCGTTGCTTGCCGTCGAGCGCCGCGAAGACCTCGTTGGCCTTCTGGGTCTGGTAGTAGAATACGTTGCCGGGCAATCCCTTCGTGCCATCGCCTTCGCCGTGCCCGTAGATGATCGGCCCGCCGAACGCCGCGTTCTTGACGCTGTCGCCGTCGGCGCGGATCGTGAGGTGCCGGCCCGTCATCTCGAACTCGAACCCGCCGCCGCCCGGCTCGCCGAACAGCGCCACATGGTACTGCTTGACGCCTCCGTCGTCGTCGTCCATCTGCTTGAGGAACCGCTCGTAGCCGTCGGGGCTGGTCACGCCACGAAAAACTTCGTCGATCGTGACCTGCTGCTCCGGGGTGAAGAAGTCGCCGATCGTCGGCTCGGTAATCGCCCAGTTGGCGTTGATCTTGTGCCGTAGCGGGTGCTCGAAGGGAAAACAAATCGCCTTGCGCTGATCAGCCGAGAGCGAATCGTAAAGCCGCTTGGCCGACGTCTCGGCCGCGCTGGCCGAGGTGGGGGCCGCCACGGCCGGACGCGCGCCGCCCGCCAAGGGTCCCACGCCCGCCGCCACCGCGGCGCCTCCGACGGCGCGCACGAACTCCCTCCGGGTCCAACCGCCTTCGCACTCCGGGCAAATCACTTGTCGTTTCTCGTTCATCGCACCAACTCCTTTCGACTGGGATCGACCAGACTCATCTGTTCGTAGTTTACAGGATTGCGTGGAAGAAAGCACCAGTCCGCCGGGTGGGCACCGCCCGCAACGAACGCGGGCTAAAAGCCTTAAGTTTTACCACATTTTTTCCGTTTGGCGGCGGAGTATCCGTCGAGCATTGATTGAAGTTTGGTCCAGCCGCGCCAAAGAACCAGCCAGCCTGGATGTCCGTCGCGTTTGCGATTCTGATGTCCGCCCAGGCGC
>DATKSN010000185.1:0-12681 GCA_035531595.1 Pirellulales bacterium
CGAGGATCAGCTTGTTCGCATATCGGCGCCCGCCCGCTCGGCGTCGCCCCGCAATCGCGGGGGCCTGGATCGGTCGAAAAGCTGGGGCCGTTCTTTGGAGAGCTTCAGCAGCAGCAACGGTGCCTCAACACACTCCGCGTACCGCCCCTCGGCTGAGCTCCGAGCGCGGCCCGCCTTGTTGATCGCCAGCTCGGCCTCTCGCCGTGCCTCGGTGAACGCGGCAACCGCCTCGGCCCTCGCGGTGGCTGCCTCTTCGCGCTGCGAAATCAGATCGAGGAGCGCGGGAACGACTTGCTTCACGATTTTCGAATCGTTGGCCGCCTGCGATGGCGAGATTTTCAGGTCCGACATGACGAACGCGAGCTCGCGTGGATCGCCGGGGTCGGGATTGTCGCTCCGGCGTAGAATGTCGAGATACAGTCGCCAGGCCCGTTCCTCCCAAATTTGTCGGTCCTCAGCCTCAGAGGCTTCCCCGCTCCTCTGGATGTCCGCGGCCTGCTCGAGGACTGATTGCGGCGACCGGGGCGCCGGCGGCACCTTCGCCGATTCGCCCGCCGGCGGCACAGGTTTTTCGGCCGCCCGCGCCGCTGGTCTCTCGGCCGCCGCCGTGGAGCGGTCGGGCAAAAGCAGATGAGCCGCGCTCGGTCCGTTGTCTGCAAAGTCAGTGCGTTTCGCCATTGGATTGCTCCGTGAAAATTGGCCTCCGCCTAATTGGCGGGCTGTTCGTAGAGGGTCGTCCTTACCGGCCGGGCAGGCAATGCACCCGGTCGCGGCCGCCATTTGCCTCCCGCAAAAGCGCTTCGTGCAGGTCGGGATGGGCAGCGACCACTCGACTCGTCGCTTTGATACGGCTGAAGCCCTTCTTCATCTCGGCTTCGATCAGTAATTCGAACGTTTTTTTTGCCTGTTGCACTTGAAGGGTTCCTTGTCGAAGGGTGGAAGCCGACGTCATCGGCCGTGGGGACGGCCCAGGCGTCGCGGCGATCGCGCCTTGCGTCGAGCTGAAAAGACTGTTGAGCCAGGCGATCACGTCCGTCCCCACGTATTTGGCGGTGTCATAGCCGTCGCCAACCTCGGCGCAACGTAAACGACGGCTCTCGCGGGCGACGCGTTGATCCTCAATGTCCAAACCGAGCTGCATAGTGAGCTCTCTGCCAAAATACGTTTGGTCTGGTTTGATCGCCGATATTTGGCCCTTCGTCGGGTGACTGATGCACCCGGCGTTGAGCTTGACGGGCTTGGAACGTCCGGCCTTGTCGTCGATTTTCGGATCAGACAGCCACGCAAGCAAATCACGTCCGAGGTAGATCGGCTGGCCAGCGCGTTCGATGAACTTCAGGCGCCCGGCCCTGCGCTCGTTCTCCTGTGTCGCGGTGTCGATGCCAAGCTTTCCGAACACTGCGTGCGGACTGTAATACCCGTCCTCGATAATTCTCGGGTCACTTTCGTTGGGCATTTTGTTGACTCGCGGCACTGGAAAAATGGCGGCGCCGAACCCGCAAAGCCGAGGGTTCGGCCGCCGCCAGCGGATTCCCCGACGCGCACCCAGCAAGAGAACTGCGTCGACCGCAATTAGTCGGAATGGACGGTTTTGGGTTGGCCGAGCGGGTCAAACGCGCCGCTAGTGCTGGGTGCCTACCTACACGCTAGCCGCCCCGCCCTGAATTTTCGTCCGATCGCCGATTATTCCCGAGCGAATTCTGGCGGCGGCTATTCGAGATCCTCGCGACGTCGGCGGCCGGAATGAAGCGATCGACCTTGGCGTGGCCAGGGCAAGCCGGGTCGCCGATCGTCGCCACGTCGGCGGCCGGGATGAAGCCGATCGTCGCCGCCGTGCGCGTTCGATGATGGACGCGGGCACAAGCCGCCGTCGCCGTCGCCGGCGGCCGGCAGCCGCGGGCCCGGGCCGGCCGGGTCGCCGATGCTCGCCACGTTCGTCGTCCGCGACGGCCGGCCGCCGTGGTTCGCCGCTCACGGTTCGGCGCCCTTGGCGACCGCCTTGACGGTGGCCACGATCGCCGCTCTCGCGTCGTCGGATAGGGTTTCCCACGCGGTGACGATCGCTTCGAGGCGTGGGTCGGCGCGCGTTTTTACTGCAACGCACCGGCCATAGTCGTCTGCGTCGTCACCGTAAGTCGATTGCTGCAAACGCGATGGGGAAACGCGAGGTTCGGTAGAGCAACGGACTGAAAATCCGTGTGTCGCCGGTTCAATCCCGGCCCTGTCCACTGCGCCAGCGGACCCAATGTCCGCCGGCGTCGGCAAGTTCGTGCCTATGTCGTTTTGATCACGGCCATGTCGGAAACTCTGGTAACGTGCATTTCCTGGCCGGTTCGAATCGGGCTGCTCGGTACCGGCTTGATCGTGCCGCTGGTGGCGATGCGAATCGCATGCGAGGTATCGGCGCCCGCCTGGCAGTCGGGACAACTGTCGGCTTACGCCTCGCTGCTCTTGTCCAATACGGCGCTGGTTTTCTCGCCGTTTTTGGTCTACGCGATCGGTTCGTTCGTGTTGCTTTTGTTTGCATCCGACCGCGTGGGAAGGCACTTCGCCGTCCGCTTCGGAGTCTATACGGGCATGGTGTTGTGCCTGCAATTCATCCTCCTCGGCCTCGCGGCGTTGGGTGGTCGCCAAGGCGGCTTCGGCCAGGAAGCACTGATGGCACTGGCTTGCGGTGTGGGAGGCACCGTCGTTCCGCTCGGGCTGGGCTGGGCCGCGATCAAGATCACCCGTCGCTGGGGAAGCCGCTGGATCTGGCCGCTTTTGGGACTGCTGGGAACGGCCTTTGCCGTTACGGTCGCGGTCTCGAAGTCGCCGCTGGAGGTCGTGACCGTCGCCATTTGGATACCGTTGGTGGTGGCGCTGGTCGCGGCGCCGTTTTGGGCCTTGGCGAGCTATGTTGTAGTGTCCGTGTTCGTGTACCGCCGCTTCGGTGGCCATGCGCAATACCGGCTTTCCGACGCGATGTGTCTGCTGACCTGGCTGGGCACGTATTTCGGGACATTGCGGATTTCGGCCACGCGGGCGATCGAACAATACGCGCAATTGCCTCCCACGCCCCCGAAAAGCTGTTACGTCTGCACGGCCGCGGCGCGCGGCCATCCGGCCTTGGTCCGGTCGCACCGTTGGACGGCGCCCGATGGGACGGTGATGGTGGTGAATTGGCAGATGCGGCGGTTCAAGGCCGTGGAGTTGGCGTTGGCCGCCGCCGCGCCCCATTGGCACTCGGTCGTTCGCGCCGTCTATGACCGCGTCGGTCCGCCGCTCGCCGCGGCGTTTTGGCACCCCTGCGCGGCCGACCTGGCCTATCTTTCGCTCAAGCCCGCCGAGTGGCTGGCCGCTACCGCGATGCGCGCCTTGATACCGAATTGCAGCGATTTGGCTTCGCGGCTGTACAACGAGTCATCGCCGTCGATCAAAAGCCGCTCGGACGCAGGGTGAGCCGGGTGAGCCATCCATTTGCACTTTCCGCCGTCCCGCTGTTACAATTGGGTGGCCTTGTCACGCTCGGCGGCTTGCCTCGCGAAGTCACCGATTCACCGCTCCAGCAGGTGCTCGTCGCTTTCACCGTCAAACCGGCGTGGGCGCGGCATCGGTACGGGTTTGTGGAGATGAAGGACGAATAATAGCATGGTAGGTCGGCAGACACTGCTGGATGAGTGGCGAATGCGCCTGGCCGAGTGGCGCGAGCGGCTGGCGGGCGGTTCGCGCCGGCCATGGCCGGCCAGGCTCTATATCCGGCTCTATACGTATCTGGTGCGGCGCTACGGCGATTCGGACGCGGACACACCTGTCGCAACCATGCCCGCCGATGAAGAATCGTCGATGCCCTTCTTCGTCGCCAAGCCCATCGAGGGGGCCATGCCACCGCGCAGCGCCGAACGCATTCGCGCCGTGCTCGACGCGGTCCATGAAAACAATCCCAATCGCAGCGAGATGGGATCCTTGGCCGCTGGTCTCCCGCTCGACAGCATGATCGCCGTCGCGGCGTTCTATGATCCCCGCGAAGTCGCTCGTTTGCGGCGAATGCTCAAGGACGCGGCGATCGAATCGAAGACTCAGCCGTTGCGCAAACAGACGCAGGTGCTGGTGCGTTGGGCCGACCTGAGCCGCGCGCGGCCGATCGTCGACAGTCACGCGGTCACGTCCCACGATTCGTCGGCCAAGCGGCGCCAGCGAGCTCCACGCTGCGCAATGTTTGGCGGTTTGGTCGGGTTCCTCGTTGGGCTCGTCGCCGTCGGGTGGCTCAACATCGGCATCGGCGCCACAATTGGGATATGCACGGTGATCATCGGATTCGCGTTAGGACTGGTCATCGGCACAATCGCCGACGGCTGAGGCCCGACCAATCATTGCCCGCGAAATAAATAACGGTTCGCGGCAAGGCTAGGATTGGCGCCCGTATCCAACTCTGTAGGGAACGCCCTCCGTGGCGTTCCGTGCCCCGCGAGCAGACGTCGATACTCGCTTCACGGAACGCCACGGAGGGCGTTCCCTACAGAGTCGATCCCATCTTCTCTTCGCATCCTAGCCTTCAGGGGTATAATACGTCGAAGGTTGATCGACCTCGTGTTCGTACCGGAACCCGAAGGAGTTTAGCGGTGCTTGAAATCCATGATGGTCAAGGCAGGCCAAATTGTGCGGGCTTTTCCCGGCGGACGGCGATCAAGGCCGGCTTTCTGGGCGTCTCGGGCCTGACGCTGGCCGACCGACTTCGGCTCGAAGCGCAAGGCGCGGCGACGCGCAAGGAGATGTCGGTGATCCTGATCTGGCTCGATGGCGGGCCAAGCCAATTGGAGACTTATGACCCCAAGCCCGAAGCGCCCGTCGAGTACCGCGGCCCCTACGAGGCGATCGACACGAATGTGCCGGGCATCCGCATCTCGGAGACTTTGCCCAACCACGCTCGCCATGCCGACAAGATGGTGTTCATCCGCTCGCTGCATCATGATACGGGCGACCATTTCGCCGGCGCCCACTGGATGCTCACCGGCCGCTTCGGCTCGACGTCGGTGAGCCTGCCGCAAAAGTACCCCTCGGTCGGCTCGTTTGTGTCGCGCGTTCGTGGTGCGAACCGTCCGGGCTTGCCCGCCTACGTAGGGCTGCCCGCCGCGCAGAGCGTGTACCTCTTTCCCGGCTACCAAGGCGCGGCCTACCTTGGCCCGGCCTACAACCCCTTCGACGTCGACACCGAGCAGAAGTACCTCTCGGCCGTTGCGAACGTCGAAATCAAGCGGCCCCGCTGCCTGGAGAGCTTCGCCCAGTCGCAGCCAGGGCGGATCGAGGGACGCGTCGACTTGTTGAGCCATTTCGACAAGCTCCGCCGCGACCTCGACCAGTCGGGCGGCATGGACGCGCTCGACCGCTACCGGCGGCAGGCCATCGAGATGATCGTGGGCGGCAAGGCGCGCGAGGCGTTCGATCTGGAAAAGGAAGAGCCCAAGGTCGCCGAGCGTTACGGTAAGAGTCCCTGGGGCCGCTACACGCTCATGGCTCGCCGGCTGGTCGAGGCCGGCGTGACGTTCGTGACGGTCGACATGCCCAATTGGGACGACCACTCCAACATCAAGGAGGGGCACGGCTACAAGTTGGGCCCGATGGACAAGGCCGTCGGCGCGCTGATGGACGACCTGACCGAGCGCGGCCTGCTCGACCGCGTGCTGGTGATTGTCATGGGGGAGTTTGGCCGCACGCCGCGCATCAACCAGGGGCAGCCCGGCATTCCGATACCCGGCCGCGACCACTGGGGCGGGGCGATCTCGGTCATGCTGGCCGGCGGAGGGCTGCGCGGCGGCCAGGTCGTCGGCGCCACCAACGCCAGGGCCGAGTACCCCGTCGAACGACCGCTCGCGCCCGACGACGTGCTCGCGACCGTCTATCACCAACTCGGCATCGACCCGACGTTGGCCTTCCCCGACCACGCGGGCCGCCCCGTGCCGATGCTCGAAGTCGGCAGCCCGATCGCGGAGATCATTTAGCCCGGATTATTCATGGTCCCGTAGCTGGCTTCGCAAGAACTCAGGCCGAAGCATCTAAAGGAGACGCCGAAATGGCCACGGTCCCAGAATCACCCAGCCAAGTGTTTTATCCAGTCCGGAAGCGTCCACCCGAAGGGCCGCTCACGGAGGATGAGTTTCTTGCTTGGTGCGACGAAGACACGAAAGCCGAATGGGTTGAGGGAGACGTGATTCCGATGTCGCCCGCCAAGGTCAAGCATGTTTTGTTGACCGGTTTTTTTCATGAAGTCCTGTCGACATTTGTTCGACGCCGCCACTTGGGCAAGGCGTTTCAGACCGATTTGATGGTTCGCTCGCGGACGCCGGGCGCTACTTACCGATCGCCGAGAGCGACGGCAAGGCCGCCTCGCTCGTCGTGCCGGGGTTCTACCTTCGCCCGGCGTGGCTCTTCGGCGATGAACTGCCCAATGTCGACGATGTCTTACGGGAAATGGGTGTGGGGCCGCCGGACGGGTTTAGGGCCTAATACTTCAACAGGCTGAACATTGGGTGCGGGGCGACGCGCCGTGCCCCTCCCAAGCCGGCCAGTTCGATCAAGAACGCGCACCCCGCCACGGTTCCCTCGGCGCGTTCGACCAGCTTGCAGCAAGCCTGCACCGTGCCGCCGGTGGCCAGCAGGTCGTCGACCAACAGCACACGTTGCCCCGGCGCGATGCCGTCGGTATGGATTTCGAGCGTGTCGGTTCCGTACTCCAGTTCATAATGAAAGGCATGCGTGTCGAAGGGGAGTTTTCCCGGCTTGCGAATCGGCACGAAACCCACGTCCAGTTCCAGCGCCAAAGGCGCGGCGAAAATGAAGCCGCGGGCTTCCGCCGCGGCCACGACGTCGATCGGTTGGCCCCGGTAATGGTCGGCTAACCGACGGATGGCCTCGCGAAAGGCCCGCGCGCAGGCCAACAGCGGCGTGATGTCGCGAAACAGTATCCCCGGCTTGGGAAAGTCGGGAATCGCGCGAACGTAATCCGCCAGATCGAGGTGGATCCCGTCAAGTTTGGCCCCCTCGAGCTGAGCCCTGTCGAGGTCGTTCGGGTCGGACATCAATGGATCAGGATGAACTCGTTGCTGTTCAAGAGGGCCCACCAGACGTCCTGCATGGCGGCTTTGGCGTCGCCGCCCCGCGCCACGAGCAACCGGTTGGCGATCCCCATTTCGTTGTTCGTCGCCTTGCGCGCCAGCGCGGCCAGATAGAGATGGTTGATCCGGTCGCCCGGCCTCATGTTTCCCGTGGCCATTTCGTGCAGGAACGTCCCCTTCTCCACGTCGGTGGCCTGCTTGATCAGGTCGCCGTTGAACATCATCAGGGCCTGGGGAATGGTGCCGTTGAAGGTCGTGGCGTCGTCGCCTTCGTCGGTGCCGAAGGCGATCGTGAACTGCCGCAGCCAATCGCGCTTCGTCTTCTCTTGCTCTTCGTAGGCGCCACGGGTCTTTTGCGCCTCGGTGGCGACCAGCAGCGATTCGTAGAGTTGCTCGGCCTGCATCTGCCGGATGTAGAAATGGCTGAAAAGCGGTTTGACGCCCAAGGTCGGGTCGTCGTTCTTGTTCTTGGCCGCCTTGCCGCCGAACCGGCTCGACAAGCCGTACGCCTCGCTTAGCGTGATCCAGCGAATCAGCCGCCGCAGGTCGTGCTCGTGGCCGGAGAACTGGCGGCCGAGGTACTCGAGCAGGTCGGGGTGGGAGGGCGAATTGTGGGGCCCCAGGTCGTCGATCGGTTTGGTGAAGCCGTAGCCCAGGAAATGCCCCCACATGCGGTTGACGATCGACTTGCCGAGGTATTCCGACTTCGTCAGCAGCTTCGCCAACTCCAAGCGGCGGTTCACCTCGTCGGCGTAGCCGCTGGCGTTGATCTTCGTGCCGTCGACGAACGTCGGGTAGGCCACGCGCATCTCACCGTTGCGGAGCTCGTAATAGATCTCGGCGTCGCGCACGTCGCCGCCGCCGCCTTCGCCGGCGAAGTCCTCGTTTTCCAATCGCACGGAGGCGATTTCCCGTCCTTGGAACGTCCGCAGCGCCTTGGTCTGCCGGAAGAAGGCGTTCATGCCCCAGAACTGGTCCTGCTTCCAATCGTTGAACGGATGGTTGTGGCACTGGGTACACTGCACTTGCAGTCCCAGGAAAAAGCGCGCCGTTTTGGCGGTGGCGGTGGCCGCGTTCTCTTGCAGATTGTCGAGCAGGAAGTTGACGGCGCCGTTGTAGCCCTCCTCGCCCGGCTTGTTCGCGCCGGTGGCGCTGACCAACTCGAACACCAGCTTGTCGTAGGGCTTGTTCGTCAGGAACGACCGGCGCAGGTACTGCTGCATGCCGTCGCGATCGACCATGTCCCGCGCCTCGTCGCGATCCGACTTCGGCCGGCCGATGAGCACGTTGGTCCAGAGGGTGGTCCAGTTCCGGGCGTACTCTTCGACGTACTCGTCGGAGTCGACCAGGCGATCGACCAGCAGGGCGCGCTTGTTCTTCGATTTGTCGGCAAGGAACTTCTCCAACTCGGCGACCGAGGGGACGCGCCCCAACACGTCGAGGAACAACCGCCGGCACCACTCGTTTTCCGTGGCGGCGGGCGAGGGGGTCATCTCGGCGTCGGCCCAGCCTTTGCGTATCTGTTCGTTGATGAACTTGATGATGTCGGCGTCGGTCACGGCGCTGGAGGGCACCGCTTCAGCCGCATCGACCGACGACGCCGCGGCGTCCTTCTTCTCCTCAGCTTCCAGCGCGGTCATGCTCGTCGCGGCAATTCCGCCCACCAGACAGCACCCCACCCCTGCCAAGAACAACCGGCGGCCAAGGTTCCGCGACATGGGAACTCCCTCTGTTACGTGTGTGATACCTGAACCTGAACACCTTCATCATAAAAAACGGCGCGCGTAAGTCAACCAAGAAATCGGTACACGGCGGATCGAGGCGAGTGACGACGATCGTCAAGGGCCAGCCGGAGAGCCCCTTGCCGAGAGTGGATCGGCGGACTAGAAACAAATGGAAATAACAGGGGGGTGACGCCCGCCGCTCGCCCCCAACACCGGAAATAACAGGGGGCTGACGCCCCCCGCTCGCCCCCAACACCGAGGCGCACGATTCATGGTCCATTCCGAAATCGACCTTCGCAGTGACACGGTGACCCGGCCCACGCCGGCCATGCGGGCGGCCATGGCCGCGGCCGAGGTGGGCGACGACGTGTTCGGCGACGACCCGACCGTTCTGAAGCTGCAAGAGAAGCTGGCGGGGCTCCTGGGCAAGGAGGCGGCGGTGTTCGTCCCCTCCGGGACGATGTCGAACCAGATCGGCGTGCGCGTCCACTGTTCGCCGGGCGACGAGGTGCTGTGCGAGGCGAATTGCCACATTTACAACTACGAGCAGGGAGGCTTCGCGCAGCTCAGCGGCGTGGTGGCGCGGCCCGTCGAGGGAGAGTTCGGCGTGTTGCGCCTCGAGCAGCTTGCCGGGCTGATCCGGCCCGACAACGCGCATTACGTCCGCACCCGGCTGGTCTGTTTGGAGAACACCCACAACCGCGGCGGTGGCCGCGTGCAACCGTATGATGAAGTGCGGCGCATCGGCGCCTGGGCGCGCGACAACGGCCTGGCGACACATCTCGACGGGGCGCGGCTGTTCAACGCGGTCGTGGCCGGCGGCATTCCGGCCGCGCGCTGGGCCGAGCACTTCGACACGGTCAGCGTCTGCTTCTCCAAGGGGCTGGGCGCGCCCGTCGGCTCGGCGCTGGCCGGCACGCGGGCCATGATCGACCGGGCGCTGAGGCACCGCAAGCTGTTCGGAGGCGGCATGCGGCAGGTGGGGGTGATCGCGGCCGGGGCGCTTTATGCCCTGGAGCACCATGTCGCGCGTCTGGCCGAGGACCACGCCAAAGCCCAGCGTCTGGCCGCCGCGATCCGCGCCATCGATGGCCTGGATCTCCGTCCTGAAAAGGTCGATACCAACCTGGTGATCTACCATGTCGATCCGAGGCTGGGGACCGCGGCGGAATTCAGCGCGCGGCTCAAGCGGCGGGGTGTGCTGATCAGCGCCTTTGGCGGCCAACTGATGCGGGCCGTCACGCATCTCGACGTCAGCGACGCCGACGTCCAGCGGGCCGGCGAGGTCTTGCGCGAGGTTGCCCGCGAAGCGGCCGGCCAGGCAACCAGCCAACCGGCAACCAGCCAACCGGCAACCGGCGCGGTCTATGCGTAGGGTGGGCACTGCCCACCAATCACTCGGCGAACGCCGCCCTACCCCCGAATTCTTGCGAATCCGGCTACATTGCCTTGGCGCCGTCAACAGGGTATCGTAATGCAGTTGCAGCCAAGGAGACACCATGAGCACGACCAGCGACACAACCCGAGCCAAATCGACCAATGGTAAGACCGCCGAAGCGACACCCGCGCGCACGCTGGCCATCGACATCGGCGGCACGGGCCTAAAGGCCTCACTGCTTGACGAACAAGGAGAAATGATCTCCGATCGCGTACGCGTCGAAACGCCGCACCCCTGTCCACCGCCGGTCATGGTCGATACGCTGGCGAAGCTGATCCAGCCCCTGGGGCCATTCGACCGGGTGTCGGCCGGGTTTCCGGGAGTGGTCCGAAAGGGGAAAATCATCACGGCCCACAACCTGGGCCAAACCGACTGGGAAGGTTTCGATCTGCGGGATGCGTTGGCCGCGAAATTCGGCAAGCCGGTCCAGGTGAAGAACGACGCCGACGTGCAAGGGTTAGGGGCGATCCGCGGCGTCGGGATCGAGATGGTGATCACGCTGGGCACCGGGCTCGGCTCGGCGCTGTTCGACGACGGCTGGATCGCTCCGCACATCGAACTGGCGCACCATCCGTTTCGCAAAGGGCAAACGTATGAGGAGCAACTTGGCGAGAAGGCCCTTCACCACGCGGGCCACAAGAAGTGGCAGCGCCGCGTCGTCAAGGCGATCAAGACGCTCCGCCGCTTGACGAACTTCGACCACTTTTACATCGGCGGCGGCAACTCCCGGTTGATCGACTTTGAAGTGCCCGCCGACGTCGAAGTCATCTCCAACGACATTGGCATGCGCGGCGGCATCTGGCTCTGGCGGAAGGACCGGCCGCATGCGCTGAGCCAGGCCGCGGAGGAATGATGACGTAGGGCGGGCACCGCCCACAATGTTCCGCGGGTTGCCGGTGGTTATCATCGGCGTGGGAGGAATTGCGATGCGCGAACACCGACCCACGCGAAGACGTAGCCGAGATTCTCGGCGGCACGCTGGATGCCCTGCCGTGTTGGGGGTTGATGTGTGGTTGGTAGGGGGGGTATACTTCACGCGGCCATCATTCTGGAACTCCCCTGGGGGACCAGTCCCCCAGCCCCCCTGGCATTTACCGCTTTGGCGCCAATCCCAAAGACAGCACGACGCCAAGCGTCGGCACGTATCCCTCCGTGGCGTTCCGTGGCACGCCAAACGGCGTCGCACCAGCTTCACGGAACGCCACGGAGGGCGTTCCCTACAGAACCCAAGGCCTCTAAACCGGATTATTCATGGTCCCGTAGCTGGCTTCGCAAGAAGTCAGGCCGTGGACGCGAGTTACGCCAGAATTCTTGCGAATTCTGCAACAGCACAGTGCGCGAGTTCCTCCCCGGACCATGAATGATCCGGGCTAGCGGCGTCCGCGAGACGACCCGCATCCCGCTCGGCACTTACCGGGGCTTAGGTTTCGGCATTGTCCTGCATCCACAATTTCCGCCCGACATCTACCTCGAAGGTGCGATCATCCGCCATTACACGCTGTCGCGGGAGCACCAGGGGCCGCGTGCCGTCCTGAACGCCGTGGAACGCGTGGCCAGCGCCTACGGCTCCGAATGCGTTGGTGTCCGGCAAGACCTCACCATCGCCGAATCCCAGCTTCGCGACTACCATGCCCGCCTGGGCAAGCCGTTCCCGCACGACGCCTACCTGGCTGAACTGACCGGCCTGCGCGACCAGCTCAAGGCCGGGCTGTCGGCCACGGGCCATGAATCCGGCAAAGAAGAAGGCCCGAGCGTTTCCGAACTGGCCGGAAAGATCAAGACGCTCAAGTCCGCCCAAAGCATCGAGGCGACGCCGCGGCGCGCCCGCCAGAAGCATTCCACCGCCGAGGAGCCGGTCACCGCCCGAATCCGCAAGCGACAGGAAACGATGCCCACGCCCGACAGGCGGTCGAGTATGATGAAGCACCGCAAGCAGCGTCCGCCGCCACGCCGGAGCCGAATTCATCCGCAAGGCCGATGACCTTCCAGGAACGCATCCTGCGTGAACGGAACGGTCAGGCTGATGGGCACACGCCGGAGTGAGCCCGCCTTTCAGCATTGGCAGATGAACTACCTGCCCCGGAGCAATCCGGGGCGGGACCAGACGCCCCAGTTCCCGCCCCAAGCCCCACCCTCTTCCCTCTTTTCTGTTCCGGTGAAAACACAGAAGCAAAGAGCAACTTGACAAGTCTATCATTGCCGGATAGACAAGCAGACTCCACCTTAGAAGGCCACCATGCATTACCGGCACACTCTTGAAATTCACCAGCGGCTTGAGGCCGTGCTTAAGCCTTAAGTTTTACCACATTTTTTCCGTTTGGCGGCGGAGTATCCGTCGAGCATTGATTGAAGTTTGGTCCAGCCGCGCCAAAGAACCAGCCAGCCTGGATGTCCGTCGCGTTTGCGATTCTGATGTCCGCCCAGGCGC
>DATKSN010000186.1:0-4695 GCA_035531595.1 Pirellulales bacterium
AAAAAGTTGTTGGGAATTCATCGTCACAAGCGTCGGCAGCGTCACAAACGGCTAAAAACAGGCCGCTCAGCGTCACTTCACCGTCACTTCACCGTCGCTTCATCGTCACGGATCGTCACTCATGTCCCAAAATCGCTCACCTTTGAGGACGACGAAGGACGGCCACGTCGTATTTGTGGGCCCGGACTCGCAACCTCAGGTGGCCGGCTTCGGCGAAGCCGTTCGCGGCACCCGCGCAGCGGGTCGGCGGAGCGTGGGAACGAGTAAATTTGTCAGTTCTGCACACCAACCCGCTGCGCAAGCAAGGCAAGCTGTTACGCGCCTTGCTTGCGCTGCGGGTTAGTGTCGAAGCAGCCCGCTCGCCGCATCAATACCAACTGCCAAAATGGCAGTCAAGGGTCCAAAAATTAATATCGAACCGCTGCGCGGCTGGATAAGGAGTAAAGGGGAAAAGCTGCTCAGGGGTAAGTCCTGGCCACGCGGAACCCAGTAATGGGGCTCCGGTTCGTGGGCGCGTAGGTGCAGCGGTCGGCGGAGCGAACGTTCGGTGGGAACCTGCCAAACGCGCCCCCCCGCAGCACACGCTGTCGATTGTCGACTAGGGGCGCCGCATCCAGCGTGTCGATGACGGAACCCGATGGACCGCCGGAATAATTTCCGTACGCATCGTGACACCACTCCAACACGTTCCCCAACATGTCGAACAGGCCCGCCTCGTTGGGCTTCAGAATCGCCACTGGCCAGGTCCGGTTTTCGCCGTTGCTGTTGTACCAGGCGTACTTGCCCAACAGGGCCTCCGTCGAACCATAATACCGGCTCGTCAGGGTGCCCGCACGGCAAGCATACTCCCACTCCGCTTCGCTCGGAAGGCGATAACCTGTCAGGTGGGCCGCATTGCTCTTGGCCTTCATCCCCGCCGCGTACTGTCCCTGCGCGTTCGGTTTGTAACACCATTGCTCTCGCGGAAGCCCCTCTTGCTCGCTCAGCCAGTTGCAATAAGCCGCCGCCTCGTACCAGGTGACCGCGATTTGCGGCGAATCGTCGGTCTTGACATAAACTTCGATCCCTTGAACCAGCGTCTCTGGACGCGTCTGTTGGAAGGCCGCGTAATCGGCGTGTGTCACTTCCTGCGCCGCCAGCGCGAACCGGCGCGGCAGGCGGCGAGTGTGTCGCGGTGATTCCAGGGGCAAATGCCCCGCTTCGGAAGCCGGGGAGCCCATCTGGAACTCATCCGCTTCGAAAACCACCATCGTCCGGCCCCGCTTGGTCACGTACCATCGCCGCGCCTCGGTCGCGGCGCGAGCACCGGCGGGAACGGCAGGAACGCCACGGAATGAATTCCGTGCCACGGCCTGTCGCTGGGCCTCGTTCTCGCTCAACGCCTTCGTGAACGCGCCGATTTGCTCCCCGGCCCCCCATTGCCGCAGTAGCCACTCGGCCGCGCCATGCATCCCCGCATCCAGGTCCTTCTCGTACAGAGCCAATAACCGCACGATCAACGGCCCGCGCTCGGCGGCCGAGATCTGCTCCACGCTGAATTCGCCTAGCGCCAGAACGAGCGCGGCGCGAACCGACGCATTGGCTTCCTCTTCGATCCGCCCAACCAGCACGCGTGGATCGCAGCCCAAGGGCCCCAGCGCATGGATCAAGTAACTCCGCACACGAGGGTCGGGATCGTGCCTCAGCAGCGGCCAAACCTGGTCGTCCGCGCCCAGCCGCAGTAAGGCCACGGCCGCGCTGGCCTTTCCCTGGACCTGCGCGTCACGCGCCGCGTCGGCGATCATCGGACGCCGCCAGACCGAGGCGGTCACGATTTTTGGTTTTTGATTTTTGATTTCGTATTGAGACTCGACTGAGATTGCGACGGGGCGGAAGCCGGCGGCTGTCAACTCCTGGCACTTGGCCAGGTGCGCGACCGGATCGAGGCCCAGCACGGGCGCCGACTCCCATTTCGAGTCCTTTTCCCAGACCCCAGCCAGCGACAGATCCAACTGCCCCATCGCCAACACCTGGCGAAACTCGTCGCGGTCGCGGATCGCCTCCAAATCGAGATCCCCCTGGATGGCCTCGAAATTCGTGTACCCCGCCGCCACCGCCCTGTGCAACAGGTCGGCCGCCTCCGCCGCGCAGCGGTCCTTGAGATCGACGTGCTCCGCTCCCAGGGCCACCGAGACGATCGCCAGCGCGCAGGCCGAATTGTAAAGCCAGTTCGCGTCTTGCTCGTGGCCAACCAGGGCGGCACGCAGACGATCCAAGCCCGCCGGATCGCCCGACCAGGCGGCCACCACCGCGTCGAGGTACGCCGCCTGCGAGGGATCGGCGCCGGCAGTCAGCCGCCCATGTTCCGCCACGTCGGCCGCCGCGGCTGCCTGGTTCCCCAGCCGAGCGTACGCGATCGCGCGGTACTGATGGGCGCCGGCATCCTGGGGATTCCGCGCCAGAACGCCCGTCAGATCCTCGATCGCCTCCGCATCTTGCCGCAGACCGTAGCGGGCGATCGCACGCTGGGCCAGCGCCTGGGCGTTTTGCGGATTTGCGGCAAGCGCCTGGCCGGCCTGCGCCAGCATTTGAGTGTAACGCTGTTGGCCGCCGGCGGGCGCCGGCGCCGCGGAAAGCGACACGTCGTCCAGGGGCTGGCCCGCTGAAGCCTGTGCCGCGAAGGCCGCCGGAGTTTGTGCGAAACTGGCCGTCGTCTCCGCCGGCTGCTTGCGGCGAATGAAGTTGAACCGCAGTTGACCATCGCCGGCGAGGAACTGCTGCATGCTCGTGAAGCGGTAACCGCCGGCATGTGACTCGATGTTGGCTGGGGAGTTCAAATCGGTTTGCGCGAGGAACAATCGCGCATCGTCATCGTCGCTCGCGCGCCGTACCCACACCACGGCGTAACGCTCCTGCGGCGCTGCGCCTGGCGTCGCGTATCCTGCCAGGTCGGCGGCCACGAAGCCAGCCGTCCGCATTTCAACTTCACGCTTCTCGATCTCTTCGGCCGTCAGCCCCTGGTCCAGCCGGAATTCAAGACCGTCGCGGGCCCAAACGGCCGCGACTCGCACCTCGGCTCCCGCCGCATAGGGCCGGAACCGCACGGGCCGATAACCGCCGGCGCGCAACGCCTCGGCCACGGTGATGAATGTTTCCAGCGGCATCGTCTGGCACAAAGCGAAGCGCTCGGCCAACAGGCCGTCGGCCACCTCCACCGTAGACATCACGCTCCGCGTGATGGAAGCATCACGCGGAGCGTGATGACTACGGTACGGCGACTCGCCGGACGCTTGCAGCCAGGCCGCGTCCAGCGGCGCGTCATGCCAATCAGGCGACAGACTGCGTTCGACGATGACTTTCAACAGCGTGATCGCCTCGGGGCCGTGCCTGGCGAGCCGCGGATACAGCGACGCGAACTGCCGCGGGTTCGCATCCCGCGCCAACTCGGCGAGCGTCGTTACTTGGTCGGCCGCGTAGTCAGCCAGCACGTCGGTGGCCAACGAACGCTCGGCCTCGCTACGGCCCGCGTCACGGTAGATCGTCCCCAGCCGAGGGAGCAACTGCCGCTTGACGGGCCGCAAGGCATCCATCCAGTTCCGGAGGAAAACCGAGCTGACTTTGGTGAGTTCGTCGGCCACCCAAACATCGACTTGCTCCCAGCGTGGGTCGTTGGGCGCATAGGTCGCCAGCGCGCAAGCGGCGCGAAACCGCGCGGCCGGATCGGCCTGGCCATCGCCCGCCGCGGTCCACAACCGCCCCTCGATCGTGGAAAACCGATCGGCCAAGGCGTTCCGAATCACTGCAAACTCGTCCGGCTCGGCAATGAGCAGTTGCGACGTGACGTACTCGATCAGGGCCTCATCGACGGGCAACAGGGCCAGGGCGGCGTGCAGCTTCTCCCGCGAGCCGGCGGCGGCCTGCTCGAACGTCTCGCGCAGCAGTGGATCGGTCCAGGTTCGATAGCCGTCGATTTCCTTGACGATCGCCGGAACCTGGGCGACGTCGGCGCTGGTGAGTCCCGCCACCAGCCCCTCGGCACGGGTCTGGTTCTGCTCTTCCAGATTTGCCGCCGCAATGCGATCTCGCTCGCGGACGACCGCGTTGCGAACGCTCACGCCGGCGGCGACGGCCGCGATCAGCAGCGCCGCCACGATCAGCGAGCGCAGGCCGTGCGTTCGCGCCGCCTGGCCCATCATCCTTCGCTGCGGCCCGGTCCATTTTCGCCTGTCGGTGAGCAGCCGGATACTGAGGTTTTCGTACCAGGACGGCAGATGGCGGTTTTCCGGCTTGGAGTTCCACGCCGCCGACCGCTCGGCCAACCGCAACTCAGCCCGCCCGCCGCGACTTTGACGTTGCTTGCGGGTCAGCCAGTCGCGCAGGGAATGCACGAGGTAGTCGTGCGTCAGTTGGTAGTAACGCGGAGCGCTAGCGGGCGAGCGGGGGGCGTCAGCCCCCTGTTCCACCACGCCCGATGCCACTGTGGTTGCCAACACGCCGACAGAACAGGGGGCTAACGCCGGGATACCTGCGCAGCGGGTCGGCTCGCCATCGTCGGCGCCGTCGGTCGGCGTGATCAGGCGAAGTTCGCCGTCGAGAATTCGCATCAACGTTCCGAAGTTATTGGACTGGGCGGCGTAGCCCGAATCGGCGAGCAACTCCTGCTCGGAACACATGTTGCCCTTGATGTCTGTGCCGATTTCGGGCAGCAACGCCCTC
>DATKSN010000187.1:0-3676 GCA_035531595.1 Pirellulales bacterium
CAGATTCTGCGGAGGCGACATGTGAACGGGATCGGTGGGCGAACGCAGCCCTTCAGCATCCAAATGCATCGCGTTGGGTCCATAGAGATTGTCGCGTCCCTGCCAAGTAATCTTCACGCCGTCCGCTCGTCGGTCCCACACCGCCGTGTCGCAATCGAAGATATTGCCGACGGCCTCGATCTCGACACCGTCGCCCGTTGGGTCGCCGTTTTGCAAGGTGACGACGGGGCCGCAACGACTAAACGTATTGCGCGTGAGACGCACCTTGCGCCCGGCGCCCGCCTTCGGGCCGAGAATGAGGATGAAATTACTCATGCAGGCAATGTTGCCGCTCAGGTCGACCTGGGCGCCCCCCGCCACGCCGATACTTGTGCCGCACAAGTACGAGTCGCTGATCGACAGCTTGGGCCCGTCGTACTCGATGGTGCCCACGTTCGTCTTCAAGATACGGCAATTGCGGATGGTCCATGGCGCGCCGCCACCGAGAAAGAAATAGCGGTTTCCCGGCTCGAGGTCGCAGCCTTCAACCGTCAGCGGGCCGCCGTCGAGAATGAACCAACCGTTAACGTCGGCGGCCGGCACGAAGCGCGGCCGGTAGCCCGCCGCGGCCCGGATGACCAGGCCTTTGTTCTTAAGCTGGACTTGGGGCACCTTGAAGGGTCCATTGCCGTGGACTTCGATTTCGTCGCCGTCGCGCAGCACGGCCAGCACGGCCGAGAAGTGCTTGAACCGCCGTGGCTCGCCCGCCGGCCGCAATACGACGAATGGCAGGGGATCATCGGCCAGCAGCGTGGCGGAGTCGGCCAGCGGCGCAGCGGGCTCGGCCTTGGCGCCGCCCGGCATGGGGTCGGTTGCGTCGGCGCGGCTGGTGGCGCGTCGGCCGTCTTTGCCGGCCGGCACGGCCGACGGCTCGCCGCCGTGGCCACGATCCGCCGACGGAAGAGAAGCAGCGTGTTGTTCGATCGTCGCCGTTTGATCGGGACCGACCTCGACGGTGCGCGCGATGCTGCCGTCTTTGTTGCGAATCACGATGATGATGCCCGCCAGCAGCAAGGCCCCGGCGGCGGCTGCGATCAGCAAGGGAAGACGCGGCACGCGCCGGGCCGCGAAAGGCGCGGCGTGCCATGTGAGGGCCGGCGAAACGCCGCCCGGCGGAACGCCACGGAGGGCGTTCCCTACAGAAAAAGACGGCCTGGGAAGGCCGTCCCACGATAACCTCTGAGTGGGTTCGGCAGATGGCAGGTTGGAAACCTGCCCCACGAAGTCCGCCTCGATCGCCCGCAGGTGCTCAACTACCTCTTGGGCCGTTTGCGGACGCCCGGCGGGCTCTTTCGACAACAGCGCAACAATCAAATCGTTTACCGCCGCGGGCAACTCCACGTTCAACTCGCGCGGCGGACGCGGCTCCTGCGACGTCACCGCCAACAAGATCGACAAGGCATCGCGGCCGGCGAAAGGCGTCTGCCCGCTGGCCATCTGATAGAGCACGCAGCCCAGGCTGAATAGATCGGCGCGCTCGTCGGTGGGTCCGCCCTTGGCTTGCTCGGGGGCCATGTACGAGGGCGTTCCCAGCAGGGTGCCGGCCTGCGTGAGCTGTTCGCCGGCTTGAGCGGCGCGGGCCAGGCCGAAATCGAGCAGTTTCACGCGGCCGGTCTTTTCTTCCAGCCAGATGTTCGCCGGCTTGACGTCGCGGTGGATCAGGCCGCGCTCGTGCGCCGCCGCCAGGCCCAAGGCGACTTCGCGCGCGATCCGCAGCAACTCGGCAAGGGGCAGCGTAAGGCGTTGGGCGTTAGGCGTAAGGCGTTGGGCGTTAGGCGTTAGGGGTTGAAGTTCGGCGTTCCGCAGGCGTTGGGCGAGGGTTTGCCCGCGCAACAAGGGCATGGCGATGAACGGCACGCCGCGCTCGTCGCCCACCTGATAGATGGCGACGATATGGTCGTGCTCGACCGCGGCCGCCGCCTGGGCCTCGCGTAGAAACCGTTTGCGGGCGGAGGAGCTGGCCGCGATGCCGGGCTTCATGACCTTGAGCGCGACATGGCGGCGAAGTTGCGGATCTTCGGCCTCGAAGACCATACCCATGCCGCCGCGGCCGAGCACGCGCAGCACGCGATACGGCCCCAGCCAGCCCAGTTCTCCGGCGGCCCGCGGCGGCGCCAAAAAGTCGTAGTTCGCGTCTTCGTCTTCGTCGTGATTCTCGCCCGCGTCGTCCGCCTCGCCATTCAAACCGGTGGTACGTTCAACGCCCGCGGAGGCCGACAACGTCGACCGCGCGGCGGGCCGCTCCGGCATGGCTTGCGGATGCTCGACGATGCCTTGGACGATGCCTTGGACGGCGGCTTCGACTGAGGCCGCGAGGGTGACGCGTGGCGGCGCCATGCGCTCGGCCACGGCGGGTTGCGCCTTGACGGGCTCCAACAGCGTGTCGGACACGTTCAGCGCGGAAAGCGTTTCGGCACAGGCCGCGCAAGCGGCCACATGACCCTCGATGGAGGCCAGATCCTCTTGACCAAGCCGGCCCAAGAAGAGTTGGCGCAAAACGTCGGCGGATGGGCAGGTAGTGGGCGGCATGGGCAACGGGGGAGGGTGGGTGGGGTGTTGAGAATTCGGTCTTGACATTCTTGACATGGGTTTTTCTCGCTGCCGGTTTCCGTCCTGGATCAACGGGAATAACAGGGGGCTGACGCCCCCCGCTCGCCTATGGGTTTTTTCTCGCTGCCAGTTTACGTCCTGGATCAACGGGTGGTAGCTGAACCGCACGCGCGATCGCGTCTGTCGCCTTTCGCTCCGCGAAAGGGCGTTCTTTCGCGGAGCGAAAGGCGACATTACGGCGTTCTTTCGCGGAGCGAAAGGCGACATGACAGGCAACCGACCCACAACCCTCGTGAGGAACATTCCCTGTCAAGACGCTTGTCTCGCTCGCATCGGCATGGCGCGAGGTGTTCTCCTACCAGGTAATATGCGCCGGGATGCTAAAACCTTACAGTATATTGGGAAAAAAACCAATCGCCCGCTTGAAGGCTCTGCCGCAGGCGGGAATGGCGTCTGTAGGGAACGCCCTCCGTGGCGTTCCGTGAAGCGGGTGTTGCCCCGTTCACGGGGCGTTTCCGCCAGGCAGGCGGGACGCCTGCACCACAAGGCGGTTTTGGGATAGGCTCTAATACCTGGATAACACTCCAAACGTCGCACGGCGACATTTTGCGAGGCCAGGCGTTCCCTACAGAGTTCGTCCCTTCTTCGCGAAGCGCCTTTCGCCGGCACCGCGGCGATCTCGCCGCCTTGCCACGGCGGCGTAGGGGTCGTTTGCGGGCACTCCCGCGGCGAACGCTGGCCCGTGTCAGCTTGGGCTGCTTGACCCGCTTGGGTAGTACCCCCTGTTTTATGGGGTGACGATGGGTGACGACGGGTGACGATGGTGACGATGGTGACGATGGTGACGATGGTGACGATGGTTTTCGACCTAGTTTAATTGATTTTGTGAGGCATTGGGTTAGGTAGGCGGTTTCATCATGAGGGCGCGACACGCGCTTGGCCGACGAAAAAAAAGGCAAAACCGTGCCGTCATCCGACGAATCGTTCGACCCAAGGGGCACCGCGACGCTGGGAGGTAGGCGAAGTCTCGGGGTCTAACGGGGCGGGCAGCCGCTAGCGCGGCGTTGCCTTGTCGGTAACGGCACGG
>DATKSN010000188.1:0-14054 GCA_035531595.1 Pirellulales bacterium
AGCGGAACGAAGTTCCAAACCAACGCGAACGTAAATGGAGAGCCTGCGATGAAGGTCTTCACAACTGGACAGGTCGCCAAGATCTGTAAGGTGGCCCCGCGCACCGTCAGCAAATGGTTCGATTCCGGCCGGCTGAAGGGGTATCGTATCCCCGGATCCCAGGACCGCCGCATTCCGCGCGAGTACCTGATTCGCTTCCTGAAAGAGCACGGCATGCCGCTGGGCGATTTGGAAGACGAAGCCATGGCCAAAGTCCTGGTGGTCGGTCAGGACCAGGTTCTGATCGAGAACTTGAAGCGAGAATTGCCGCTGGACCGCTCGTTCAAGCTGGCGGTCGCCGCCAGCGGGTTCGAGGCGGGCATTCAAGCCGAGAGCTTCCATCCGGATTGCATCATCGTCGATTTTTCGATCGGCCGTGTCGAGGCGCTGCAGATCTGCCAGAACCTGCGCCGCAACACCGAGTACGCCGAAACGATCCTGATCGCCTTACTGCCCGACGACGGTAGCCCCAACAGCTTCGACCGTTCGAGCATCAACGAGACGTTCAAGAAACCGTTCGACGCCGCCCTCTTGGCCGAGCGGCTGAAAACCTTGATCGGCGCCCGCAAGGAGCTCGTGCGTTAAAGCCCTCGCTCCCGCCGGCGCCATGGAAAAGCCGGAAACAACAACCCGCCGCGGATGACCCCCGCGGCGGTTTAGGTTCGAGGTGGGGCGGCCGAATGAGTCGGCCGCGCGTCTGCTGGGCTTCCCGGGCCCGGCAGCCCCCCATCCTCTCCTCTTCGGCAGTTAATCGCGGCGGCTCTTTGCGGTTAACCTTCCTAGCTCGGATCCCCTCGACGATCGCCGAGCGCTCCCTAGAATATAGGGCGTTACCATGAATCAACTCAGCCATTTCGACGATCAGGGCGCCAGCCGCATGGTGGACGTCAGTTTGAAGCAACCGACCCTGCGCGAGGCGCGAGCCAGCGGCCGGGTGCGGATGGCGTCCGCCACGCTGGAATTGGTGCGTCAAGGGGGCTTTGCCAAAGGTGACGTGCTGGCCGTCGCGCGTCTGGCGGGCATCATGGCGGCCAAACAAACCTCGGGGCTGATCCCGCTGTGCCATCCTCTGGCGCTGGATTGCGTCGAGGTCTCATTCGACTTTCCGGACGGGGCGACCGTGGCCATCGAGGCCGTGGCGCGGGTGACGGCGCGCACCGGGGTCGAAATGGAGGCTCTCGTGGCAGTGACCGTCGCGGCGCTGACCATCTACGACATGTGCAAGTCGGTCGATCGGTCGATGACCATCGATGCGGTTCGTCTCGACGAGAAGCAGGGAGGCCGGAGCGGGCATTTTCAGCGGAAAGAACCCTGAAGCCCGAACCCTCGAATGCCCCAAGTCGCCAACCACCATCGCCCGGCCCAACCTCGGCTCGCCTCGCTGTACGAACCGATTCGCGAGGAGTTGGCCCGCTTCGAGGAGATCCTGCGAGCGGAGCTGCGCAACGACTTTCCCGTGGTCGACGAGTTGGTCAAACACGGCTTTCGGCTGGGCGGCAAACGGCTGAGGCCCGCCCTGCTGCTCCTGTCGGCCAAGGCCGTCGGCCAGGTGACGCGCGAGCACCTCGTGCTGGCCGCCGTCGTCGAGATGATCCACACGGCCACGTTGGTTCACGACGACGTGCTCGACGATGCCGCTTTGCGCCGGCACCTCGAAACGGTCAATGCTCGCTGGGGAAACCAGACCAGCGTGCTGCTGGGCGATTATCTCTTCACCCACGCGTTTTACCTTGCCAGCACGCTCGACTCGACCTTCGCCTGCCGGGCGATCGGCAGGGCGACGAACACGGTTTGCGAAGGGGAATTGCGGCAGATCCACAGCCAAGGTCGTTTCTCGCTCAGCGAGGCGGAGTACCTGGCCATCATCGAGTCGAAGACAGCCGAACTGTGCGCCTGCGCCTGCCGGCTGGGGGCGCATTACGCGGGCGCCGGTGCCGACGCCGAGGAGGCGCTGTCGCGCTACGGACGCGACTTGGGAATCGCTTTCCAGATCGTCGATGACCTGTTGGATATCGAGGGAGACGAGGCCACGACCGGTAAATCGCTGGGAACCGATCTGGCCCAACGGAAGCCGACGTTGCCCTTGATTCGCCTTTGGGAACTGTCCGACGAGGCCCAGCGAAGCGAACTGGTCGCGATCATGGACCGATCGGACCATCACCGCCGCGAGGCGCTGGAGCCCAGGTTCGAAAGCGCCGCGGCGCTCGATTATGCACGGCAAACGGCCGCCGGATACGCGGAACGAGCATGTGCCGAGTTGGGGGCGTTGCCGCCCTCACCCGCGCGCACCGTGCTGCGGCAATTGACTGAGTTCGTGGCGCATCACCGCGATTGACAGAGCGAAAGGGACCGTCAAACCGTCAAACCGTCGGAGAAAGGAGAAAGGAGAAAGTCGAAAGGAGAACCTGTAACCTGTCACCTTATTCCGAAACGCGCCGCCGCTTGCGATCGCGCTGGCTCCGCCACTGGGCCAGCTCGGCGCGCAGCGGTTCCCAGTAGGCACGGTCGGCGGCGCGAAACGCGTCCTCCTCCGCGCGCAGCTCTCGGATGACTTCGTCCAGATTGCCGTCGAGAGCAAGCTGTACGGCAAGCCGCGATTCGGCGAGCCACCGAGCGCGGCCGGGATACGTTTGGACGAGTCGTACCAGCAACTCCGGGGTTCGCGCCTCGCGCAACCATAGCTCGACCTGGGTTGCTGACGGCCGATTGGGGCGCTGGTGGTAGTCGGCCTCCACCAGCCGGCGTACCATCGGCCAATCTTTGTCACGTTGGGTTTTCTTGGCCTTGAGAAGGTCCGGCAAGCTCATCACGTCGACGCTCAGGGTCTGGGAAAGACGCACTCGGCGCCGCCTGGTCCACAATTGCTTGAATGAATCGCAGCCGTGCATGACCGACATCACGTCAACTCGCAGCCCGTTAGCCTCCAGAATCCCGGCGCGAAAATGGCAGGCATGACCTTGCAAAAGGACGTCCCGGCCCAACGGCGGAACGAACACCGCCTCGGCGCACAACTCATCAATCGCGGCGCGGAGCCGATCAAGATTTTTTTCGTCCGGATCGACGGCCAGATCGACGTCGCGAGTGAACTCGGCGGCGCCGTAGAGAACGCACGCCTGACCGCCCATGAGCAGCGCGCGAACCCGGCGCTTCTTCAAAATAGAAAGGACTTTGCCAATCGGGCTCGGGATCAAGCGATCCTCCCAAGGCCAGGAACGTGGCCCATAATTTCTGCGACTCGACCCAGCGCCGGGCAGGCGTCAATGACCACCAGTCCAGGGTTTCCTGGTCTACGTCCGGTTCATATCGCGACGATCGTTTCGACATATTCTCAGGTGGCCCAGTTCTCGACCATCAGTTTCGGCACGGCAGCCAGGTCGCTGTCGGCACTCACCACCGTACAGTTACTGAGATTCAAGGCAATCGCCGCGATCTGAACGTCGATCTGTTGCATGGGCCGTCCTAGGCGCTTTAGCTCGGCAGCCAATCGTCCGAATTCCTCCGCCGCCAGGCGGTCGAAGGGCCAGCAAATGATCCCGCTCAGCGCGCGCTTGAGTCTTGGGAGATTCGCCCCGCGGGTGGCGCTTGCTTCAACACCGTAAAACAGTTCGCCGACGACTGGCATACAGGTGCCGATGCGAGCGCCGCGTCGGCGAGCTTCGCGAACCTCGACATCGACACCCTTCCTGTGATTGATGAAGTCGCTCATTATCCCGGTGTCCAGAAGGTAGCGGTTCATTCCCACATCCTCCGCAGCTTCTCGGCCCGTTCACCGAAACCGACCTTCTCACGCTCCGTTTGCAACTCGCGCGCGACCTGCCATTCGACTTCTTCCTGGGGCGTTCTCTGGAGCGGTTCCAGCGAGTCGTACCACTGGAGCCAAGCGACGATGGCCTCTGCCGCGTCGCTCCAGTCTTCTTCGCGGATGCCGAACGTCACCTCCATCATGGGTTCGACGATCACGCGGCATCCCTCCGGGAGATCCGTCGGACGATCGAGGACAATGTGACCGTTTTGCACGGTTCCCTTGACTGCGCTCATGGCTTTTTCGTCCCGTGTAGTCCTTTTCAATTATACTGCACGCGGCCGAGAATGAGACGTTCACGGTGGCTGGGGCAGAGCCTCAGCGATGCCCCGGTCGCTGTGTAGCCGGGGCATCGCTTACGCTCTGCCACCAGCCACCACCTTCTCGTGACAAAATGTCTCATTCTTGGCCGCGTGCAGTATATCACACCATCCGATGCCCGCGCTGTCCACCCACCGCCAGTGGTGAGAGTCCCCGTGATGCCTCCTCCCCAAACACCCCTTCGTGGTTTAGAATCAAAGCTTCCCCGCCTTCAGGTCCCCGCCGTCCAACCATCCCCAGAGTCTGCCTCATGCGCACCTGCTTGTTCGCCTTGCTGTTGACCGTGCTTCCCACCGTCGCCACCGCGGAGGAGGTGTGGACCCAGTTCCGCGGGCCCGATGGGTCGGGGCTGTCCGACGCGACGGGCTTGCCCATCGAATGGAGCGAGACGAAGCATGTGACCTGGAAGACGCCCCTGCGCGGCAAGGCATGGTCGTCGCCCGTCGTGTGGGGCGAGCAGGTCTGGCTGACCAACGCCACCGAAGACGGCAAACGGCTTTCGGCCCTCTGCATCGACCGCGCCGGCGGCAGGGTGCGGCGCGACGTGCTCGTGTTCGCGATCGCCAAGCCGCAATTCTGTTACCCTTTCAATAGCTACGCCTCGCCGACGCCCGTCATCGAGGAGGGCCGGATTTACGTTCACTACGGCAGCCACGGCACCGCCTGCCTCGATACGGCCACCGGCAAGAATCTCTGGACGCGCCAGGATTTCCCCTGCGACCACCACCGCGGCGCCGGTTCTTCGCCGATCGTCCATGGCAACTTGCTGTTTCTGACGTTCGACGGCTTCAACGTGCAGTATGTCGTCGCCCTCGACAAGACGACCGGCGAAACCGTCTGGAAGCGCGACCGGCAGATCGACTACGGCACGACCAACGGCGACTCGATGAAGGCCTACGGCACACCGCGGGTCATTGAAGCCGGCGGGCGTTTGCAACTGGTCAGTCCGTCGGCCGGGGCGACGATCGCCTACAACCCGCTCACGGGCGACGAGTTGTGGCGCGTGCGCAGCGGGGGCATGAACGCCGCGGCGCCCCCCTTGTTCGCGCTCGGCCGGCTGCTGATCAACACGGCCGACGGCGGCTTCAAGCAGTTTGCCGTGCGTCCCGACGGCGCGGGGGACGTGACGGAAACCCACGTCGAATGGAAAGAGCAGGAGGGTGTTCCGTCGCGCTGCGCGCCCCTGGTGGTGGGCGACTTGCTCTTCATGACCAACGAGGCGGGCGTCGTCTCTTGCTTGGAGGCCGCGACGGGCAAGCTCGTCTGGCGACACCGCCTGGGAGGCCACTACAGCGCCTCGCCGGTGTCCGCCGAAGGACGCCTTTATTTCTCCAGTGAAGACGGCGATTTTCCGGTGATCGCCGCCAGGCGCGAATACAAGCTGCTGGCCACGAACCAACTCGAAACCGGCAGCATGGCCTCGCCCGCCATCGCCGGAAAAGCCATTTTCCTGCGAACCAAGACCCATCTCTATCGCATTGAGGAATGACTTGCGAAGATCGTAAGTCCTTGGTGTAGTGGAGGATAGGGGACTTGAACCCCTGACCTTCTGGCTGCCAGCCAGACGCTCTCCCAACTGAGCTAATCCCCCATCGGTTCTTGCCCGTCGGGGCGGGCCGATCGGGTGCAACTCCAGTGACCGACTGGGCTTGCCATCGCGAAGCAAAAAACTTATCACTCTCACTCGCCCCTGTCAAGCGAAATCGGATATGTTGGACCCTGTGAACAAGACACTTCTGAATCTCGTCAAGTTCGGCGTTTCGATCGGTCTGATCGCCTATTTGGTCGCCGACCCCGATAACCGCGAGGCGTTTACCGCGCTGGCGGGCCAACCCAAGGATTGGGGAACTCTGACCCTGGCTTGGTTGGCGTGCCTGGCCGCGGTGGTGTTGACCTTCGTTCGCTGGTACATCCTCGTGCGGGCGCTCGATCTGCCCTTTTCGATGAAAGACGCCTTCCGGCTGGGTTTCCTGGGCTATCTGCTGAACTTCATCTCGCTGGGAAGCGTGGGCGGCGACCTGTTCAAGGCCGTGTTCATCGCGCGCGAACAGCCGGGCCGCCGCGCCGAGGCGGTGGCCACCGTCGTCCTCGACCGCGTGATCGGACTTTACATGCTGTTCGTGCTCGCCAGCGCCGCCATCGTCGCCACGGGTCTATGGAATTCCCAGCTCGAACCGATCCGAATCATCTGCCAAGGGACCATGCTGACGACCGGGCTGGGCTTCGTGGCCATCCTCATCTTGCTGATACCAGGCATCACCCAGGGCCGTTTTTCAAGCTTCCTCGAGCGGTTGCCGCGCGCCGGGCCGCTCTTCGGCAGTCTGCTCGGGGCGATCCGCCTCTATCGCCGTCGTCTCGACCGCCTGTTGCTCGCGGGGCTCCTCAGCCTGGGCGTGCATAGCCTGAGCTCCCTGGGCATTTACCTGGTGGCCCGGGGCTTGCCGGGCGAGGTGCCGCCGCTGGCCGATCACTTCGTGATCGTGCCCTTGGCCATGGTCACGGGCGTGCTGCCGTTGCCGGTGAATGGTTTGGGGGCCTTCGAAGGGGTCGTGAATTACCTTTATCAACATGTGCCGGTCCATCTCGCGGTCAGCGAGGGCCGAGGGTTGGCGGTTTGTGTGGGCTACCGGGCGATTACCATCCTGATCGCGATGGTCGGCGTCGGCTACTATCTGGCCAGCCGGCGCGAAGTCGTCGAACTGCTCCATCAAGCCGAGGCGGACGAAGTCGCTGCCCAAACCACGGGCCGCGCGCCGCGGGGCGAACCATCCAACGGGCCCAGGGGCGGGGAGCCGGCCGTCGGCGTGCCTTGATTCGGCACGCGGATTCGGCACGACACGGACTGTTTCCGTAGTGAACGCCCTCCGTGGCGTTCCATTTCTGTCGCGCACGGTTGCGCATCTGCGCCATCACGCGGGTCATTGTCTTGTTTTTTTGCTTTGCTGGACATAAGCTGATATGATGTCTCGGTGACCAGGGGCGAAATTGCGCAAGGGGGTGCTTGTTCCGGGGCGAGTTGGAGAAATCAATCATGAATGCCGTTCCCGTCCGATTGCAGGCGATGTTCCTGGCCGCGCGACGCGCCCTCGACGTCCGGCCGATGCGGGGCGCCCGCCTGGCGCCGTTCGTCGCGGTGCTCTGCCTCGCGACGGCCGTTCGTGGCGACGCGGACGAACCCAGTGTCCGCGACCTGGTGCGCAAGTACGTGCAAGACCACCCCAACGGCGCCGCCGTGGCCGAGGGGGCGGAGCGCTTGCCGGGAAATATCCGCAAGGTGGTGGCGATGGAGTACACCGTGCTCTTGCGCAAGGGCGACGACGAAGAGCCGATCGATCCGCACCAGCACCAGTTCCAACTGGGCGACCAGATTCGAGTTCAGGTGCAGCCGTTGAGCGATTTGTACATCTACATCTTTCACGAAGGGTCGAGCGGCCGGCGGAGTTGCCTCTTGCCGGCCGACGACGAAACCGCTCCCTTGGCCAAGCGCGATGAAATCCTGAAGCTCCCCAACGATGGAGGCTACTTCCAGTTCGAGAAGCCCGCCGGAGACGAACGGCTGATCGTCGTCGCCACCGAGGAACGGGTCGACCTCAAGGTGCTTTCGGGGCTGGTGTTCAAAAAACCCGATGAAGAACTTTCCGCCGAGGAGCAGGCGATCCAGAAGAAGCTCAAAGCCCGCGCCCAGAAAACGCTCAAGTCGATCCGCGAACAGCAGACGCAAGGCACGAAGTTCCGCGGCATGTTCAACGACGACGTGTTGACCAAGATGGGCGGCGAGTTGAAGGACGACGAGAGCAGCGGCGTGCTGGAGGAGCCACCGCACGGCCGCGAGATCAGCACGTTCAGCATGTCGGTCTCGGCGAAGAAGCAGGGCGCGGGCGAACTGTTCGTCTCGATTCCCCTGAAATCCGCCCCGCCGGCCGCGGGCAAGCGTTAAGTCAACAACCTTCAAGGCTAGCCCGGATTATTCATGGTCCGGGGAGGAACTCGCGCACTGTGCTGTAGCAGAATTCGCAAGAATTCTGGCGTAACTCGCGTCCACGGCCTGACTTCTTGCGAAGCCAGCTACGGGACCATGAATAATACGGGCGAGGGTCGGCACACGGCCCCAATGCTGTAGGGAACGCCCTCCGTGGCGTTCCGTGTCCCGCGAGCAGACGTCTTTACCCGCTTCACGGAACGCCACGGAGGGCGTTCCCTACAGATTCCGTTGGGCACCGCCCACCAACCCAACGCGCGCAAAAAAGCACCGAATCGGGCAATAACGGATGTAGGAAACCGATGCATCACGGCTTGCGGCAAATCGCGTTCGTCGTATTGACGATGCCGTTGGCTGCCGGCGGCCGCATCGCCGCGCAGCCGCCCGGCGAGCGCGACCTGGCGCGCGTGCGCGCCGACGAAGACCGGCCCTGGCTGATGATCCATTCGCTGGGCCACACGGCGGCCGTGCATGCCTTGGCGTTCTCGCCCGATTCAAAACGATTGTACTCCGCCGGACTCGATAAGGTCGTGCAGGTCTGGAACACGTCGGCGATCATGCGCGACCTGCGGCGCACCCGGCTCTTGGAGCGTTCGATCCGCTGGCCGGTCGCGCGAAGTTTGCGCGGGAGCATCTATGCCTTGGCGGTCGCTCCGAACGACGGATTGCTGGCGATCGCCGGATACGGAGCGTCCAACGAATTGGGCGAAATCTGGCTGGTCGACCCGGTGCGAGGGGCGCTGGTCAAGCTGCTCCGCGGCCACCATCAAAGCGTGGGCGGGCTGGCGTTTTCCTCCGACGGACAATGGCTTGCTTCAACCGACATGGCGGGCCGCACGATGCTCTGGCGGCGTGGCGACTGGAAACCCGCGACCTTGTATGACGGCGACGCCAAGGTGTACGGGAACGAGAACGCGGCCTTGATCGCGCGAGAGCCTCGCATTCGCCGTCTGGCGATGCTGGGCCAGGGATACGTCGTCGTGCCGGTGTTCGTGGGCCGCGACGGCGACGGCCGCCCGCGCTGGAAGCTGCAGCGGATCGGCCTGGCCAACCGCAATGACGTGAAGACGTTCGATACGGTCCATGTCGGCATGGTGACGGCCCTGGCGGCCAGCGCCGACGGCCGCCGCCTGGCGTCGGCCGACCAGGACGGCAAGCTTTTCGTTTGGGACTTGACGCCCAATCTCCAGGTTCGCGCATTCGAGCCGGGGCGCGTCGTGCTTTCGCTCGCTTTCGGCCTCGACGGTAAGACCTTGGCGGCGGGCACGGCGCTCGCCAAGGGCAAAAGCGAACTGCAGCTCTGGAACGTGACGGCGGGAAAAATCCAAACTCGGCGCGAGCTGGCCGACCATGTGCGAGCGTGCGCGGTAAGCCCCGACGGGAATCAGTTGGCCTACGGCGGCGGTGCGGACCATGCGGTTTTCGTCGGAGCGGCCGCGTCGTTTCCGCAGTCCGCCGCGCTGCGCGGCGCCGCGCGGCGGGTCGTCAAAGTGGCCTTCGCCAAGGAAGCGCCGATCTACCGTGTGGCGCTCGGATCGGAGCACGTTCCCGCTGGTTTCAATGATTACGGCCCGCTCGACACCAGCTTCGATTCGCAGGCGATGGCGCTTTCCGGTCCCGACGCCGTCAACGACGCCGATTGGCTGCCCGTTGAATGGGCGCAAGGCGATTGGCGCGCCGAGCCTGTGACCCGAGACAACCACGGGGGCTTGCTGCTCTATCAAGGGAGGCGGAAGCGGGGCCACATCCATTGGACGCACCCCATCGACGGCAACATCCGTTGCTTTTGCTTCATTCCCGATGTCAATGGCAAGCCCGTGGCGATTGCCGTGGGCACCGATGTGCAAAACAGCATCTACGTCTGCCGCCTGGTCCATGACGGCCCCTGCCCGATCCTGCGGCACTTTCGCGGCCATTTCGATTCCGTGACGTCGCTCGGCGTGTCGGGGGATGCGCGCTACCTGGTCTCCGGTTCGGCCGACGGCACGGCGCGGATCTGGAGCTTGTCAGCCTATCAGGAGGGGCGCGCGGCCAAGGGACGTTGGGGAGGCGAGTTCGCCCTTGATGGAGAGCGGCTGGTCGTCAGCCAACTCGACCCGGCCGGTCCCTTGTTCTTCAAGGGCGTGCGGATCGGAGACGCACTCAAGCGGATCGGCTGGTTCGACGAAAAGAAAGCTGACGATTTGACGTTCGAGAGCGGCCCGGCCGAAATCGTTCGTCGACTGGTGGAATTGCCCTGGCAAGCCATGCTGAAGTTCGAGTTCAGCCGCGACGGCGCGGAGCGGCCGCCGTTTCAACTCCTGCCCGCCTGGCAGCCGTTGGCCAATTTGTTCGTCAGCGATGGCCGTGAATGGGCCTTTTGGACTCCCGAAGGGTACTACGACGCCTCGCCCAATGGCCATACCTTGTTTGGCTGGCAGGTGAACCGCGGCCTTGGTGGTCTGCACGCGACGCCCGATTTCTACCGCGCCGACCAGTTCCACAAGAACCTGGAACGGCCCGACGTGCTGGAGCGGCTCTTACCGACGGGCAACCTCGACGCGGCCCTGCGGCAAGCCGGTTTGCAGCCGCCCGCCGAACCCGACCAGGTCATCGCCCAGCAAATCCGCTCGGCGCCGCGGGTGCGGATTCTGTCGCCCCGGCCCGGCGAGGCAGTCACGAAAAACTCGGCGACCGTACGCGCCATGATCGAAGTGCCGGAGCAAGGCGAATTGGAACAGACCAAAGCCTTCGCCAACGGCGTCGTTGCCCGCGGCCCGAAGCTGGTCGAAGAGCGCCAAGTCGAGGGGCGCAAGCAACAGGTCTACGAGTGGCAAGCCGGACTGACGACCGACGAACGAATCTTGATTCAAGTCGTCGCCGGCAGCGCCGCCAAGACGGCCTCGTTCGATAGCGTCACGATCGAGCGGCGCCAGGCCGGCGAGGCGCCGGCCCGGCCGCCTCGCTTGTACTTGTTGGCGGTGGGGGTCGATCAATACCAGGATCCGGCCATTCAGCCGCTGGCCTTCGCGGTTGCCGACGCGCGGAGCGTGGCCGATTTCGTCCAGGGCCCGGCGACGGGGCCGTTCACGCTGGCCCGCTCGGCGTTGCGGGTCAACGACGAGGTGACGCAGCCCGGCTGGAACGCGGCCTTGGCCGAAATCAGCAAGCCCTTGCGCGCCGATGCCCAGCCCGACGACCTGTTGTTGATCTTCATGGCTGGCCACGGCTTCGTCGACCAGGCGAGCCAGCAGTACCACTTCGCCAGTTTCGACATCACCGCCGAGAACGTCGTCAACGGCGTCTACGACGGCTCGATCTCCTGGCGCGACTTCGAGCAACTGGCCGACATCCCCTGCCGCAAGCTGGCGTTGCTCGACACATGCCACAGCGGCGCGATTCAGCCTTTGCGGACCCGCGACCTCAAGGCCGCCATCCGTGCCTTGCAGGAAGATGTGATCTTGACCGTGGCGGCCTCGGCCGGCGACGAACGCTCGGAGGAAAAAGCGGCCTGGCGACACGGCGCGTTCACCAAGACGCTGCTCGACGGACTGGCCGGCCGGGCCGACGCCTCGGCTGACGGCGCCGTTTCGCTCGATGAGTTGATCGCCTACGTCAAAGCGCAGGTTCCCAAGCTCACCGACGGCCGGCAAAACCCCACCGCGGCCCCCGACGACCTGCTTCCCTTCATTTCGCTGCGGCTGTCGGGCCGGGCCGGCAATGCGACGCCGGCGACAGGACCGTAGCCAGCGGGCCAGGTTGAAAACTTGCCGCGCGTTCCTGTACCGCGCGCGGCGTTGCTTGACGCGCTGGTTGGCGGATTGTCAAATGCTACCTGATCTTGCCGTCAGGGAAGCGAGGAGCACGCGGAGCGTCCAGCGCGCTCGCAGGGGACTCGGGAATATAATCCGCATCAATGAGACTTCGGACGCCAAGACAGGCGGACAGAAAGACGAACAATGACCAAGCGACGCGCGCCCGTAGCCATGGACGGTCTCGGATTCCTTGGTCGCCTGCAAGCCCACTCGGCCGCGTTCGCCAAAGCCATCTCAACGAACGAAGGCGACTGGATCATCAAGGGATTTATCGATATTTACCGCCAGATCTACACGGTTTCGGTGGACACGAAAATAGTGTCCAAAGTGCTTGAACTGCTTCTGTTTCCGATGTTCGATGACTTTGCTAGAAAACATTCGCTTGGCCTTGAGCTTTGTCCACACCAGAACTTCTACCCGGACCTGACTTTCATTAACAAGCAGACTGCGGTGAAATTTGCCATCGATATCAAGAGTACGTACCGAAGCGACGACAAACGTGTGAACGGTATGACCCTGGGTGCCTTTACTGGCTACTTCCGCAACCGCGAGAGTTTGAAAAATACGCTCTACCCCTACAGTCAGTATTCTGGCCATTTCGTCCTCGGCGTCATTTACTCACAAACCCAGGAAGCAATGGATGAACGGAAACGCTACACCCTGGAAGATCTCGAGAAGATCCCGTCTGTGATCAGGAACTTCCAGTTTTTTGCTCAACCGAAATACCGAATTGCCTCCAGCCGCCCTGGAAGTGGCAACACAAAAAACATTGGCTCGGTAACGAACATTGCCGACCTTGTTTCGGGTAACGGCCCGTTCGCACATCTCGGCGAAGATGTCTACGATGATTATTGGATGTACTACCTGACCAAGGACATGGCTCAAGCCCTTGGGGTCCAGCGCCCCTACGCGAATCTCAAATCTTATTCCGAATACAAACAGCGCGGTATTGAGGTCATTAAGGCTCATAAGCGGGAGATTGAGCAACTTTCCGAAGACGAAGACCCCATCGCTGAGCAAGAGGGGGAAGAATAATGGCGCCAATCGTCCCCCCGATCAAATGTCAGGGCATCAAGACTAAGATCGTTCCCGCCATTCGATCTTTGAAAGCCAAGGATGTGGCAGGCCGCTGGATCGAGCCTTTCTGTGGTTCTTGCGTAGTGCCATTCAATCTTCGGCCCGAAAGAGCTTTACTCTGTGATTCAAACGAGCATATCATCCGGTTCTACACTGATCTGCGGTCGGGGAGCATCACCAGCGGCCTAGTGAGGGAATACTTGTCGGAGCAGGGTGCTCGCTTGAAGCGGCAAGGGGAGGGGGTGTATTATGAAATCCGTGACGAATTCAATCGAGGGTCGACTTCACTTGCCTTTATTTTCCTGAATCGAGCATGCTTTAACGGAGTGATGCGGTTTAACCGAAAGGGACAGTTCAATGTGCCGTTTTGCCGCAAGCCGGAGAGATTCGCTCGGGCATATATCACGAAAATCACAAACCAGGTAAAAGCGTGTGCCAGCATTCTCCGATCTGTCCAATGGGTCTTTCAAATCGCCGATTTCCGAGCGACTCTGGCTTGCACTGCCGAGAGCGACTTCGTCTATGCCGATCCGCCGTACGCGGGCCGGCATGTCGATTACTACAACTCGTGGTCAGAGAACGACGAACTCGACTTGGCGGCGGAATTGAAGAAATTGCCATGTCGATTCTTGTTGTCCACATGGTATCAAAACAAGTATCGTACCAATCCGAATGTCTTGAAGGAGTGGAGCGCCTCAGGATTCACGATCAATACGTTTGAACATTTCTACCATGTCGGGCCAACCGAAAGCCTCCGTAACTCAATGACCGAGGCTTTGATTTCAAATTTCGCTGGAGTTGTTGAAGCAAAGAAGAAGAAGGCCGCGCAGCCCAGCCTCTTTGATTTTCCGGAGAATGGCATGGAGGACGCAGGTGAGATTGCAAACCCCACCTCACGTTCATGAACGCCATGATCCGCCGCGCTCTCGCTTGGCCACGGCAAGCGGTTTCTTCTTGGCGGCCCGCGTGCGCGCGGCGGCTTTCGTTTCCTCGGCGGCCGCCGGCTGGATGGTCGCGGGTCCGCCGCCGCTTCGCGGCGGCG
>DATKSN010000189.1:0-23845 GCA_035531595.1 Pirellulales bacterium
CTAGCCGGGGCATCGCTGACGCTCTGCCCCAGCCACCACTTTCTCGTGACAAAATGTCTCATTCTCGACCGCGTGAAGTATAACACCAGTCGTCGCATCACAACAGCGTGCCCAGGCCCTTCATACCGCAGACGGGGAAAAGCTCAATTCAAAGTCCAACCAGCGTGGCGGAGCGACGATCGGGCTTCTCAATCGGCTCGTGAAAGTCTTGCTCCGCAGGTCTGCCGAGGATTTCCATGGCCAAGGGGATGGTAGTCAAGGCCCCAACCAAAGCGAGCGCCCAGCCCGCGGCCCGGCGCTGGCCGTGGTCGAGACAGTCAGCCAGCAACAGCCCCACTCCCGCGCCCAGAGCAAATCGGGTGCCCGCGATCAGTCCCAGTTCCGGCAGGGTGATTTTTCGTTCTTTCATGGCGTTCTCCTTGAAATTTGAAAATCGACTCTCATCTGCGTATGAAGGCCGCAAACGGCGTGCCGTTCCGCCTGTGAATCCGCGTGTCGTCGAGGAGCCCGCGCTCCGGAATATATACTGTGCGCGGCCCAGAATGAGACGTTTTGTCACGAGAAGGTGGTGGCTGGTGGCAGAGCCTAAGCGATGCCCCGGCTACATAGCGACCGGGGCATCGCTTTTAGGCTCTGCCCCAGCCACCGTGAACGTCTCATTCTCGGCCGCGTGCAGTATAATCATCATACGCCGTTTCACGTCCACGGATTTCGCGGAATTGACGGCTCCGTACGATCGTCTCGAAGGCGGCGACGATATGATCGTCGTCGGCTTGCAAGCGGGTGAGCATTTCGGCCAAAAGCGGCTCGTCGGAGAGTTGCACGCCACGGCCCAGGGCATAGCCCAGCAGCTTGCGGCAAAACTGGCGCAGAAACGCCTCGCGGCGCACGGTAAGCAGGTAGTCGCGCAGCCCGGCGAGGCCGTCGAATTGGGCCTGGTCCATCGTCGTCACGCGGGTGTCGATCGGCCGGTCGCCCAGATCCTTTTCACGACGGCGACCGATGGCGTCGAAGCCTTCCAGGGCGAAGCCCAAGGCGTCGATGCGCTGGTGACAAACGGCGCACTTGGGGTCGCTCGTGTGCCGCTCGACGAGCTGCCGGACGGTCAGACCCTCGGTGGCGGCTTCGTCGTCGGGGAGCCGCGGCACGTCCTTCGGCGGGCGAGGCAACCGCTCGCCGAGCAAGACCTCGCTGATCCAATTGCCACGCAAGATCGGACTGGTGCGCGAGGCCCCCGACTGCGTGGCCAATGTCGTCGCCAGACCGAGAATGCCGCCGCGCGAGAAGCGCTTCACGCCCGCGACCCGTCGCCATTCGGCCCCGCTCACGCCTGGAATCCCGTAGTGTTTGGCCAACTCCTCGTTGAGAAACGTGTGGTCGGCGTCGAGTATGTCGAGCACCGAACCGTCGTTCTGGAAGAGGTCGGTGAAGAATTGAATCGATTCCTCGTACATCGCGCCGCGCAGAACGGTGAAGGTGGGAAAGTGCCGCTCGCTCTTTTCATCGAGATGGTCGAAGTCGCGGATATGCAGCCACTGGCAGGCGAACTCGGTGGCCAGCCGTCGCGTGCGACCGTCGAGCAGCATGCGCCTCATCTGTTCGACCAGCTTGTTCGGATCGCGCAACTGGCCCGCCGCGGCAAGCTCTCGCAGCTCGTGGTCGGGCTGCGATGACCATAGGAAATAGCTCAGCCGGCTCGCCAACTCCCAATCGGAAAGCGGAACCTGCTCGGCGCCGGGTCCAGGCTTTTCGAGCCGATAGAGAAACGCCGGCGCCACCAGCACACGCGCCAGAGTCAGCCGGAACGCTTCGTCATGCCCCATTTCCTGCTCCCGCAGTCTGCCGTAGAGAGCCAGGAGCTCGCGCTTCTCGCCGCTTTCCAGCGGGCGCCGGTAAGCGCGCGCCGCGAATTCGAGCAAGGCGTCGAGATGTTTCGGCTCGGAATCGATCAAGACCTGGCGAAAGGCGGCGGCCCGATCGTTGATCGGCCGGCGCAGGGGCTCGAACACCTTGGGATCGGCGTCTTGCGTCGCGAACTCCATCAATTGGGCGTAGGCGTCGACCAAGGTCAGCGCGTCCTGGCTGATGTAGTGCAAGTCGTCCCAAAGCCTGTCGAGCGCCGCCTTTTGCCGCGGGTCGAGCATGAGCCGCGCGAGATGATCGTCCTCGCGGTAAAACAGGGTGAGCGTGACGACTTCATCCACCGGAACGATTTTAGCGTAGCAGAGGGCCGCGGGAAACAAGCGGCGGAACTCGTCGAAGGCCGACTCGATGCGTCGCCGCGCGGCGCCGCGGTCGTTCACGAGAATGGGTGTGCCGTACGCGATTCGGCGATTGTCGGCGGTCCACTGCCCGCCGGCGAGCGATACCGTCGTTTCGACGGGAAGCAATCCCGCTTCGCGCGCTGGCTTGCCCGCGACCACTTGAAGTTGAACGCTCCCCTCCAAGCCCGCTTCCTGGTCGAGCACGCCGGTCGCCACCAGTTCGCAGCCGGCGACCAGGTCGGCGGGGAGACGCATGGCGACGACCGACGGCGCATGAACACAGAGGCTGGCGGCGTCGATGGTGCCGCCTTGCGGATGCCTGCCGAACAGGGATGGGTCGGCCCCCCACTCGCCGGCCGTGGCTTCGCCGCGCGGTTCCTCCGTCGTGGCGGGAGCCGCTTTCTGACCGCCGGCGTTTGCGAGCACTCCCTTGAGCATTCCGCTGAACAGCGGCCCGCCAAGCGATGTCAGCTGCCGATACAGGACCGCGTCGGCAGAGTCGTTCGGTTCGGGTGGTCCGGAGGTAAGGAGTTTCCGCACCGCGTCAGCCAGGTTGTTCTTCTCGACCGCGTCTTCGGCCGTTTGCCATTTCGCCAACAGCGACTCGGCGGGCACGACCGGGCTGGCCTCGCCCCCTTGGTCCGGTTCGGTGTAGAAGTGCCACACGCCTTGGTTGCCCGCTCGGTCGACGTGCGGATTGCCCGCCAGGATGTCGCTCGACACGTCTTCGGCCAGGTTCCACGTCCGCCCACCGTCGCCGCCGCTCGTCAGCTTCAACTCGATCGCGGTCAGGTCGCAAGCGTGATTACCGTCGCGCGGGCCGATCAAAAGCGAAACGATGTCGCCGGTCTGGACGGGGAGGTTGTCGATCGGGCCGACGACCACCCCGGTGCTTCCCTGCGCGATGCCCGCCGCGAGCCGCCGACGGGTGGCGCCACGCCGCAGTTCGAGCGACCATGTGACGCCGTTTCCGCATTCCGGGTGGGCGTGCGTCACCGCCGCCTCGACCCGAAACGCCGCCGTCACGGGGCTGCGCCATCCGACTGCGGCACGCAGCGTCGGCGAAGGGTGAACCGCCACGCCGTGCGGTTTCATGTTGCCGGGAATGCGCACATGCTGGTCCGAGGAGTTCGCGACGAGCAGCGGCGTTTCGTTGGCGCCCCATCCACTGATGAAGTCATAGCCGGAGGCGCCGACAATCTTGTTCGTGAACTGCCCCTTGAGTTCGACGGCCCCTCCCGTGCCGATGCCAAGGTAATCGAACCAGGCCGCCAGCGCATCGATTTCGACGCCGTGCTTGCGGGCCAATTCGGCCGCGTCCGCGGTGCCGGCCGCCGCGGCGGCTTCAGCGGCCGCGCCCAGGTACTTGGCCGTGTCGGCGAACATCCGCCCGCGGCGCCGGGTCAATTCGCGGCAGACCTCGCGAACGTCGCGCAACAGCAGGTCGGGCCGGCCCGCCGCGACCAGCCGTGGCCGCTGCCAGACGGCGAAGTCGTGTTCGTCGCCGTCGCCCGCGTCCGACGCGACCAGCGAAAGCGTGACCTCCCTGGCGTCGGCCGCGGCCGGAACCTTGAAACGCAACTCCTGTTTCGCCGTGAGCGGATTCACCGGCTCGAGCCAGGCCTTCGGGCCGCCGACCTTGCCGATATGGCCGACGGTGCCGAACCTCCAGAGTTCCTTTTGCCAGGCGGCGACGTCGGCGGCCAGCGCGGCGGCGCCGTCCGGCTTGGCCGCTTGCCAGCGTGAGCGTAGGCCATCGAGCAGAAGCGACGGCTCGGAACTGGTGAGACTCGTCCAGAGCGTACCGAGATACTTCGCGTTCAATCCGTGCTTGCGGGCCACGCTCCCGATGGTCTCGCCGCCGCTGGTTAAGGCCTGCCGTTCGGCGAGCGTGGCTGTGAGGTATTTTTCCAGCGGAAGACGTCCCCCCTGGTTGGTCTCGGAGATGATTCCCTGCAAATTGACCTGAGTGCCTCCCACCGGATCGGTGAATTCGCGGTAGAAGTCACGAATGCGTGATACCGTGTCGTCCGTCCAGTCGCGGCGCGTGGTATGGGTCGAGAAGCGGAAGCCGTCGGGCAAGAGCACCGCGTGGCCGGCGATCTCCTTGGCGGCGTCGAGGTACTTCGTCAAGAGCGAGGGGGACATCACCAACGCGTTGCCGGTGTTGGTGAACCCTTCGCCGGCGGCGCCGTCGACCGGAAACTCGCGGGCCGGCTCGAGGGAATCGACGCCGGTCAAGTCGCGCAGCGTGTACGTGTATTCGGCATTGCCGAGCCGGCGGAGTACGACGCGTCCCGGATCGCCCGCGCGGGCTTGGGCCTCGGCCGTGAGATAACTCCGCACCCATTGCTCGAGGCGTGTCCGCTCGGCGTCGGTGGGCTGAGGGGCTTCTTTGGGCGGCATCTGGCCGCCGTCGAGCATTTCGCCCACTTTTTGCCAGGTCGGCGGGTGCTTGCGCACATCGGCCCAGGTGGCGAAACTGGCGAGGTCGATTTCCGCTTCGATGCGCTCGCCTGAGTGGCATTTGTGGCAATAGCGAGCGACGAGCGGCTGAATCTCGGTCGGGTAGGCAACCCCCAGCGAGGTCAGATCCGGCTCGCCGGCCGCAGCCGGCTGCCGCGGCAGGAGCCCTACGGCCAGCATCAACACCACCAGCGGCAACCCGATGACGCATGATTGCCGAATTTGAATGTTAAAACTCATGGGGCGCGACGAACCGGGGTTGATTTGGCTTTGGTGTCGCCCGGATGATGGTCCTGAGCTTACACAGCCCCTATCATACCCGGCAGCGACGATGCGTGCCACGCCCGCGAATCACCCCCCACAAGACAGGGATCTATGGAATCTTCTTTGGGTTTTTCGCATTGCTTGGTAACGTAAGAGATGGTGAAATCAACTATAGATGCTGGTTCGTGCCGCACAAAAGTACGAGAGCGCGCGATGTCGATTCGGTTCAATTGCCCCAATGGGCACGAAATGAACGTGAAGGACAAGTACGCCGGCCTGACCGGCGTTTGTCCGCAGTGTCAAGCGACGGTGCTGGTGCCGATTCCCGCCGGCAAGCTGACCGAAGATGCCGTCGTCGACATGTTGGGGCCTCCGCCGGCGCCCGATCCCGACGATTTGCCCGTCCACCAGGATCCTCGGCATCAATCCTCGGGGACGATTGACCGCCAAGCGGCGGCGTCGGGCATGAGCCTCAAGGGCGTCTCGCCGCTCAACCGCGGCATGAAAACTTGCCCCAAGTGCAAGCGCGAGGTTCGCGCGGTCTATGATATCTGCCCACACTGCCGGACCTACTTCACCGACGTCTCCGAAGTCAGCCGGCGAATGGCCACGACCTGCAAGCAATGCGGCACCGAGTACGCGCACCACGAAATCATCATCTGGTGCAAAAACTGCGGCGCGGACCTCCGACAGCAATGATCGTTGACTACCCAATCTCCCCCTCCGCCCGCAACAGCCGCAACGTCCGCCGAAACGCATCGACGGTGGCCTCCAGATCCTCCGGGCTGTGTACCGCGGACGTCGGACCGCCGGGCCACGAAAAGATCTCGACGCCGTGCAGCAGCATGCCCAGCCGCAGCTTGGTGGTCAGCGAGCTCGATACCGCCGCCTTGAGCACGCGATAGTCGCAACGACCGGCCTCGATGTCGGCGGAGGTGATCGGAAGCTGCTCGGGGTTCGTGAAGATGTGGAAGCCCGAGAACGTGCCGTAGACGGCCCAGGGTACGTGTTCGTCGCGTAGCACGCGAGCAAGCGCTTCGCGCAGCCGCGCGGCGTAATCAATGGCCCGCTGGCAAGCGTCGGTTTCGGCGACGATCCCGAGCGTCGCCACGCCGGCGGCGGCCGAGAGCGGATTGGCGTTGAATGTTCCCTGGTGCGGCACCTTCTCGCGTCCCGATGTGGCGGCGGCTTCCGGATCAAGCGCGTCGAGAATGTCCTTGCGTCCCACGACGGCGCCGCCGGGCAACCCGCCGGCGAGGATCTTGGCCAGTGTCGTCATGTCGGGACGAATGCCGTAAACACCCTGCGCCCCGCCCGGCGAACAGCGAAATCCGGTGATGACCTCGTCGAAGATCAACAGCACGCCGCGCCGGGCGGTCAACTCGCGCAACGCGACGAGAAACTCCCTGAGCACGGGCACCTGGCCCCAGCTTGCGCCGGTCGGCTCGATGATGGCGGCGGCGATGTCGCCGTGACGGTCGAGCAATGCGCTGGTGGCCGCCACGTCGCTCGGCGGGGACAGGACGACCTGCCGCGCCACATCGTCGAGCACGCCGGGCGTCGGCGTGCCGTCGAAGTGCGAGCCGACGCCAAAGGCCGCGTGGTCGTGCCAGCCATGAAAGTGCCCCAGGAAGCGCATCACTTTCGGCTTGCCGGTAAACGCCCGCGCCAGCCGCAGGGCCATCATCGTGGCCTCGGTGCCGGAACTGGTGAATCGCACGCGCTCGGCCGAGGGGAGCAATTGCCGCACCAGTTCGCCCCAACGGACTTCGAGCTCGTGGCTGGAGCCGTAGTGGGTGCCGCGGCGCAGTTGCGGCTCGACGGCCGCAACCACCGCCGGATGGTTGTGCCCCAGCAGCAGCGCCCCGTGACCGCCCATGTAGTCGACGTACTCGTGGCCGTCGACGTCCCATTTGCGCGAGCCGGCGGCGCGTTCGATGTAAATCGGGTAGGGTTGCAGCAAGCGGCCGTCGTGGGTCACGCCGCCGGGAAAAATGTTCGCGGCGCGCTCGGCCAGCTTCGCCGAATTGGGCGTGCGGCGGCGATAGGCGTCGACGATCGGAGAGTCGGCGAAGTTCACGTTCTTGGCTCCTGAAGGACGCCGCTAACGCGGCTTGCTCTCCGGCGTGGGGATATCGCGGTGGGCGGTGCGGCGGTGCCCACCCTACGTCCTTTCGATCTCAACGCAGATCCCACCCGCCCGCAGCGCCTTGTGCATGCGAGTGAACCAAAGCTCCTTTTTCCAGCTCAAGCCGACCGACTGGCAGATCTGGTAGAGCTCCCGGCGGTTGTACGTCCGGCAACACCACACGCGACTGGTCCAAGCGCCGGAAAACGTGTCTTCGCTGGTCAACAGCAACATTCGGCCGCCCGGCACCATCACGCGCGCCAGTTCGGCCAGACCGAGCCGCGCGTCGGGCAGGTGTTCCAGCACGTAGCCGCAGGTCACGCAGTCGAAACTGGCGTCCGCGAATGGGAGCCGCGTCAGGTCCGCCACCAGGTGGCTGGGGACGTCGCTCTTGAGCCGGTGGCGAGCGCGGCGGAGCATCTCGAAGGAAAGATCGAAGCAGGTGATCTGGGCGCCACGGTCGGAGTACTTCAAGAGATGCTTGGCGATCTGCCCCGCGCCGCTACCCACGTCCAGGATGTTCCGCGCCCCGCGGAGATCGAAACGCCGCTCGCGCAGCAGTCGGTCGCCCAGGGTGACGTGCAGCGAGAGAAAACTGCACATCGCCAAGATCGCGCCCTGCGGGCCGTCGTAGACGTCGCGGACCTTCTCGCGGTATTGCTCATAGCTCACCCGCCGGATCAGATCGTTCTCGACCATCTTGTTGATGACGTTCTTCTTCCGCGCATGGTCGGTGGTACGGCGCTTTTTGGGTTTGCGTGACGGGTTCTTCGTGATCATCAAGGTGGTTCTTCGTTTTTCAGCAACCCGATCAAAGGCTAGTCCAAACGGAGGGCGTTCCCTACAGAGTCCAAACCGTTGTTCTTAAGTTACACATACACGCGGCGATTATAGATATACCATTCGACAAGCAAGACCGCCAGTGCCGCCAAGAGCACGATCTTCCAGAGATCGCGGCGGGCAGGCTCGCGGTGGGTCGAACCGACCACCTTGTAATCCCCCACCCCGAGCTCAAGCGCCGGACGAACGTCGCTTTCGTTACTATCGAAAAGGTTGACCGCGAAACTGCCCAGCCCTTGCTCTCCCGCGCGGACCTCGTATACTCCCACGTCGGCGGTGCTCGTCACATTGAACGTGTTCAAGGGGCCACGCGCGACGTCGAACGGCGCGCCTTGGGGCGGCTTGACCTGGATCCGCTCGGCCGGCGTGTCGGAGCGCCACGCGACGGGCTGCCCCGGCCGCACGCTGCCCGAGTCGAGCGACGAACGCGCGCCTCCCAGGTACTCGATCACGTTCAGCACGAACACCGGGAAGCTGGCTTTGGTTGGCCAGTTGGTGCCCACGCCCACTTTGCCGGCCGGGTCGACGATCGTGAACCCCAACACGGCGTCTTCGTATCCCTCACGAGGAGCGATGGCGAACATCGCCCCGGCCTGGGTATCGATCAACGTCGTCCCACCGGACGGCGGAAACAGGGGGGTTCCCTCCACGATGAGCACGTCGCCCATCGCGACGATGTGCATCAGTGGATGCGCGTGATCGACGTCGATGATCTGCGGCACGTCGACCTTCGCGTCGGCCTTCCAGTCGCCCCCGAGCGGCAACTGGCCGATGAACAGCGTATTGGCCTGCGGCATTTGTTCGGGCCGGCAACGGTCGTAGATCACCACGTCGTAGCCGCCGCCGTCGGCCTGTTTGCGGTAGTCGGGCTTGGAAAGAAAATCAGCCGTGCGGATGGTCACGTCGGCCAGTTCCCGCACCCGATCCGTGCCGAGCGCCCTTTCGAGGTATTCATCGTCGTCCTGTTTCACCAGTAGCACCTTGCCGCGGCGGCGCGCGTTGATCGTCGTCCAGGCGGCGTTGTCGATCGCCAGCGCGTCGTTGGCGTCGATCGAGAGCTTGAGCACGCCCGTCTCGACGCTCTCCGGATTGTACTCCACGCCGGTCGAATCGCCCGGCTCGATCTCGATCCGCTTGGCGTCAATCAGCTCTCCATCGAGCGACAGTTCGGCGTTGACCGAAACCTTTTCGCCGCCGTGGTTGTCGAGCCGGGCGAAGGCCTGCAAGTGGTCGAGGTTGTCCTCCCCCCGCGCGGTGGTGAAGGCGGCGATCGCGACGTTCGCCGCGTCCTGTTCGCCGATAATCACGTAAACCGGCTCCAGGTGCCCGAACGAAAAATCCTTGACTTTGGGAAATTTGCCGTCGCTGAAGATATAGAGCCTGGCGGGCTCGGCCTCGGCCACCTGAACGTCGCCGGCGTCCTCACGGTTGCTGGACCGGCCGGGGTTCGCCAGGCCGGAGGCCACGCGCAGCGCTTCGGCCAGCGAGGTCGAGCGGTCGGTCTGCTGGATCGCCTCCAGGCGCCGGTGCAGTTCGCGTGGCTCCTCGCTGAACGACTGCTCGACCTTGGCGCCGTCGGAGAAGCTGACCAGCATCGCCACGTCGCCGGTGCGCATCTCGTCGATCAACTCGCCCACGCGCTTCTTGGCCTCGTCCAGCCGCGTGGGCTCCACGTCGGTGGCGCCCATGCTGGCCGAGTTGTCGACCAGAAAAATGAAGCGGTTGCCGATCAGCCGCTTGCCTTGGATCGTCGGCCGCAAGAGGGTCCACGCCACGAGTCCGATGAACAGCAACTGCAAGTACAACAACAAGCTCCGCCGCAACCGCTGCCAAACGCTGTTGACGCGCAAATCCTCGATCGACTTGTGCCAGAGGTACGTGCTGGGTACCTCGAGCGGCTGACGCTTGAGCTTGAGAAAGTAGAGCAGCACAATCAGGATCGGCACCAGTCCCAACAGCAGCCACTGCCATGCCATCAGCATCCCGGTTCGCTCGAAGAGCAGCCCGCTCGCCTTGGCGCCGTAGTTCCCAGCCGTTTCGAAAATGTTTCCCAGGGCCGACCTCATCGCACCAGCCCCCGTTGCCGCAAGTAATTCGAGACGAGCTGATCGACCGGAAGTTGGTTCTTGGCCAGGATGTACGACATGCCGCGCCGGTTGCAGAACTCGCGCGCCCCCTCGACAAAGGCCGCCAGATTCTGCTTGTATCGCTTCAAGAGAGGGGCGCTGACCGTGATCTCGGCCATGTCCTCGTCCTCGCAGTCGATCAGCCGCAGGTCGCCCTTCACGTCCGGCTCGATCTCCTCTTGCGACAAGACCTGGATCACGTAAACGTCCATCTGACGCGCCATCAGGTAGCGCAGCGCGTCCTGGTAGCCGTGCTTGTCCATCAGGTCGCTGATCAGAACCACGATGCCCTTGCCCGAGTTGCGCAGGCAGAAGTTCTTGACCCCCTCGGCCAAGGGCGCCGGCTCGCCTGGGGCGATGTGTTCCAGGTGGTCGAGCATTTGCCACAGGCTACGACGGCCGCGCCACATGGGCCCCGACTGCCGGGCCGGCTGGCCGACCGTCTCGATCTTCACCCGGTCGGAACGCACCAGCCCGATGAAGGCCAGCGAAGCGGCCAACTGCTTGGCGTACGCGAGCTTGGTCGGGTCGCCGAAGTCCATCGATGCGCTGGCGTCGATCAGGGCGTAGAAGTGCAGGTCTTCCTCCTCCAGGAAGAGTTTGAGGAACAGCTTGTCGAGCCGGGCGTAGCTGTTCCAGTCGATGAACCGCAGGTCGTCGCCGTGGACGTAGTTGCGGAAATCGGCGAATTCGACGCTTTGCCCCTTGCGCTTGCTGCGCCGTTCGCCTTTCATCCGGCCGCGGAAGATCTTTCGGCTCACGAGCTCGAGGCGCTCGAGCTGGGCCAGAAGCTCGGGTGAGAGAAGCTCGGAGGTGGGTGTCATGCCGCCTTCTCCGTTTCCGCCTTCTCCGGCACGCCCTCGAGCAGATCCAACAGCACCTGGTCGCTTTCGATCCCCTCGGCCTGGGCCTCGAAGTTCAACAGCACGCGGTGCCGCATGGCCGGCAGGTACACGCGCCGCACGTCCTCGAAGCTCACGTTGTAGCGCCCTTTGAGCAAGGCCCGCACTTTCGAGGCCAGGGCCACGGTCTGCGCGCCGCGCGGGCTGGCGCCCCAGCGGATGTACTGGTTGGTGATCGGCAGGGAGAATGCCCCCTCGGGATGCGTCGAAAGCGTCAGCCGGACGATGTAGTCTTGCACATGCGGGGCCATGATCACCTCGCGCACCAGTTGCTGCCAGCGGCGGATCTCGACGCCGTCCATCACCTTTTCGATCTGGATCACCTCGCCGCGCGTGGTGCGGTCGAGAATGGTCGACAGCTCCGCGCGGTTCGAGTAGCCCACCACGAGCTTGAAGAAGAAGCGATCGAGTTGGGCCTCGGGCAACGGATAGGTGCCCTCCTGCTCGATGGGGTTCTGGGTGGCCATCACGAAAAACGGCCTTCCCAGGTCGTAGCGGTGCCCGGCCACCGTGATCGCGCCTTCCTGCATCGTTTCCAGCATCGCCGACTGGGTTTTGGGCGTCGCCCGATTGATCTCGTCCGCCAGGCAGATCTGGGTGAAGATCGGCCCTTTCTGGAACTCGAAGATCCGTTTTCCGTCGGGCGTTTCCATCACCATGTTGGTGCCCAGGATGTCGGCCGGCATCAGGTCGGGCGTGAACTGGATACGCGAGAAATCAAGCGAGAGGGTCTCCGCCAGCGAGCGGACCAGGAGCGTTTTTCCCAGCCCCGGCACGCCTTCGAGCAGACAATGCCCGCCCACGAAGAGGCAGGTCAACACGCCGTGAATGATGTCGTCGTGGCCGACAATGACCCGGCCGAGTTGTTCGCGCACCGCGCCGTAGCGCGCGACGAACTCCTCCGCGCGGCGTTCCATGGATTCACCGATACTCATGTTGCGGTCCTTAGGTTGGGTTGTTTCTCGTTCCCACGCTCCGCGTGGGAACGCATCTTCGGCCGCTCCGCGGCCCCGTTCGTCGACCGGCGTTTACCAACAGGGGGCTAACGCCCCCCGCTCACCTGCCCGTCCTATTCCTCCTGTCCATGCCTCTTCTGTACGTCCTTTTTTACCTTCAACAACCGACTGGTGTAACTCTCTTCCGCAGCCTGCTCGGGCGCCAAATCCGACCGGCCCGCCGCCGGAGTCGTCTCGCGCGGCCCGGCCGCGAGGTGCTCGTCGAGCACGGCCGTGTCGAGGGGCGCGTCGGGCGACGGCTCGAAGCGGGCACTGGCGCGCTGCTGTTCAAGCTTCTCGCCCACCTCGGCCTTGCGGCTGCGCAGCCGGGCAATGAACTCGGGCGGAGGCGGAGGCGTCGCGCGGCCCGCGAGTTTGTCGCGCCAACGCCGCGCCAGCCGCGCCACAGGAGCGAAGTCGAGCGCCACGCGGCGAACGAACACGTCGCCAAAGAACACACAGGCCGAGGCCAACAGCACCAGGTGCCAGACCTCCTGACGGCTGGTCGCCTTCGGCAGATCGTGGCGGAAGGTGTTGATCTTGAGCAGTTCGTCGACGTTTCCCACCCCGGCCGCGTCCTTGATCACGAAGCCCGGCTTGCCCCCCTTCGGCGTTAGCGCGGCGAGGCTCGCCATGAGCGCCTCGTCGGCCTCGCGATCGCGGAATTCCTGCGAGTAGGGCACGTTCACTCCGACCAACAGCGGCGCCTTGCCGGCCCCGGGGCTGAGCATCACATGGTAGCTGCCCGTCTCCTGAGCGGGGAACGACCCGATGTAACGCCCCGGTGCGGTTTGTTCCAGCTTGATGTCGCGCGACTTCATCTCCGGCCCGATCACGGCGCCGGAAAGGTCGAGGAAGTTGAGGAATTCGTCATTCTTGTCGAGCGCGGTGACGAACACGCGCACATGCCCCCCCTCGAGGTCGGTCGCCACGGTGAATTTCGCCTGGTCGCCCACCGGACGCATCGACCAGCGCACGGCCTGGCTGAAGACCTTGTCGTAACCGCTCCAACCGGTCCAGGTTTTCGCCCAACGGCTGCCGGTGTCGCTGGTGAAGGCCACCGCCTTGCCCAGCCCATAGGTCCAACTCGCCAGGATCGTGGCGTTGTCTTCGCTGCCGGCCGGCTCGGGCGAGACCAGCGAGACCTCGACCAAGGGGTTCTTCTTGACGCTGGTCTGAACGAAGCCGAACAGAGGGGGCAACGGGCTGTCGATGCCGCTCACCATTTCGTGCGGAAACTTGATGTAGGGGCGGAAACCGGCGGCACTTTCGTGAATCAGCGGCCGCGCGACGCGGCGAGCTTCCTTCTGAAAAATTCGCGGCAGGGCGTTCGGGTTCTGCACCTGGTAGTATTTCCCGCCGCAACGAATGGCCAGATCCTTCATCACGGCGCTCTCGGCCGGCCCGTGGGCTCCGACCGCCACGCTCGAGACGGTCACCTTCAGCGCCTTCAGCCCGTTGATCACGGGAGTCGACGGGGGCGAAGGGTCGCCGTCGCTGATGATGATCATGTGCTTCACCGCCGCGTCCTTGAGCCGCGTGAAGCCCTTGCGGGCGCGTTCGAGTCCGGAATCGAAGTCGGGCATGTCCATCGGCGTCATGCGGTCGACCATGCCCAGCATCCGCTCTTTGTTTCCCTTGACGCGGATGATGCCGTTGCCCCCCGTGCCCCACATCCATTGGTCGGTGCCGGGCAGCAGACCGCAGTAATCTTCACCGCCCAGCGCGCGGATCGCCTCTTTGGCGATCACCTTCTGCCAGTGGTTTCCGTCAGGCATTTCCGAGGCGTGCATCAAAAGCACCAGCGCTCCCTTGGGCATCACCTTGGCGCTTTTGATCTGGAAATCGACCGGCATCGCCTCTTCGACTTCGGTATTGTTCCAGCCGCCGGCGCCGAAGCTGCTTTCGCCGCCGAGCATCATCAGGCCGGCGCCCATGCTCTGCGTGTTCTGGGCCAGCATGGCCACCTGCTCGGCGCTGAAATGCTCGCGCGGCACGTTGGCCAGCAGCACCGTGTCGAAGGGCTGCAGTTCGGCCAGGCTGGTCGGCAGATTGTCGCTGGGCCGAACCGAGACTTCCAGGTTTTCGGCCCGCAACCGCTCGACCAGGAATTCGTGCTGGCCGCGAAACTCGTAGTCCTCGATCAAGAGCACCTGCCCCTTGCCGCGAACATGGGTGAAGGTCGTGGCGCGGTTGTTCTGCGGCATCGCGTCGCTGGCCGGGTCGTCCGGCACGATGCTGGCCTCGTAGGTGTAAAAATGCGGGTTTTCGAGCTCCTGCCGCACGGTGAAAACCTGCTTGCCGGGCGGCACCTCGACGTGCTGCTCGCTGATGGCCACCAACTGATCGTCGGTTTTGCGGCTGACGATCAGCTTGGCGCCGATCACGCCCGACTCGCCCGGCCCCGGCTGGCTCGTGTTGTTGATCACCACCCGCAGATCGAAGGGCTGCCCCTTGCGCACATCGGGCGGGATGGTGAGCTTGTCGACCAGCAGATCGGCCCGCGCGTCGTAGGTCACCGGCTGCGTGTCGATGCCGATGCCGGCCTCGGCGGCGGCGCGGGCCTGCTCGAGCGCGTCGCCGATGTTCTGCTTGCCGTCGCTGACGATGACGATCCGCTTGGCGGTGTCTTCCTTGAAGGTGGCCTGCGCGAGTTTCAGGGCGCCGGCCAGGTTGGTCGATTCGTCGCCGATCTGGTCCCCGACCATCAGTTCGTTGAGTTGCACCTCGTCGTCGAAGGGTGGGATCTCGATCGCCGCCTCGCGGCCGAAGACGATCACGCCCACGCGGTCCTGCTTTTCGCGGTGTTTCAGGATCGACTGGTTCACGTAATCGGACATCGCGGCGCGCCGCGCGACGGGAATGCTCTGCGACTCGTCGAGCAGGTAGATCACCGTTAGCCGCTCCTCGCTGCGGATCCATTGCACCTCGGCCAGCGCGAGCACGACCCCCACCAGCACGATCGTGCGCAGGCCCAGCGCGAACAACCTGCGCCACGAACCCAGCCCCGCCAGGCTGCGGAAGCTGAACCACCATAACAGTGGCAACAGCGCCAGCAGCAACAGGTATCCGGGACTGCGAAAACCGAGCGAATACGGCAACATGGTTACATCACGATCCGTTGCACTCGATGGTTGCGTTTATCCAAGACATGAATCCTTCCGCGGCTGTCGCGGACCAGGCCCCAGGGTTGGAACAACTCGCCCGGTTTGCGGCCGTGCCGCCCCCAGCAGCCGCGCGGCTCCCCTCGGAGCGTGAATTTCTGGACGCGGTGGTTGCCGTATTCCGAGACATAGACGTATCCCTCGTCGTCGAGCGCCAGATTGTAAGGATAACTCAACTGGCCTGGTTCGCTACCGTGTTCTCCCCAGATGTCCAACAGTGTACCTTGCGGGTCGAACACTTGGATACGGTGGTTGACGGCATCGGTCACCCAAATGTGGTCGTGCTGGTCGACGGCCATGCTCTGGGGGCGTCGGAACTGACCTGCGGCGGTGCCATGCCCGCCCCATTCGAACAGGAAGGTTCCCTCGGGCGAAAACTTCTGGATCCGGTCGTATTCGCCATATTCCGAAACGTACAGATTGCCCTGCGAATCGTCCACGGCGTCGGTCACCAGTCCAAATTCTCCCGGCCGGTGTCCTTCGACGCCCCCCATTTTCTTGAGCAGTTCCCCTTCGGGCGAATAGATCAGCACTTGAAAATAGTGCGTGTCGGCCACGAGCAACCGGCCCTTCCGGTCGATCGAAAGCCCGGTCGGCCGGCCATTGGTGTGGACCGGAGTGCGCCACATGCGCAGGAAATCGCCGTCGGCGTCGAACACCTGGATGCGGGCGGTCATATCGACAATGTACAGCCGGTCGGCGGAGTCGATGGCCATGGCCCTGGGGCACTCGAATCGGCCGTTCGACACGCCGCGGCTTCCCCACACCTTATCGAGACGGCCGGAGGAGGCGAAATCGGCGTCGCAACCGCAGGCGACGGACAAAGCCAGCGGAAGAAAAACAAGCGCGCGCTTTAAGAGCCTGTTCCAAAACCGCCTTGTGGTGCAGGCGTCCCGCCTGCCTGGCGGTTTTCGGATAGCCTCTAAGTTTCGGATGACCGCGGCGACGGTATCTGTAGGGAGCGCCCTCCGTGGCGTTCCGTGAAGCGCATACCTGGCGCCCGGCCGGTGTTGCACGGGGGGCCGTTGTTCGATGACAGGCCGTTGTTCGATGACAAGCACGACGTGACCCAACCAGAAACCAGCCGGCGGTTCGGGCCGGCGACTCGGCGGACCGAGCGGGCCGCGCCTATCATCGTCGCGTATTTCGGGCCGTTGGCAAGCGGTATCCCGGCGCGGGACATGATGTTCAAGAGATAGGCCAGACCTATCGTGTCGCTCGCAACAAGGCTATGAGGAGGGCGAAAGCGATGATCACGGCGTACAGTACCCAGGGTTTCGTTTACGCCAACATCTCGACGGTTCTCGCGGTGACCGCGGGCTTGGTTCCCGCAGCCACCGGAACTTCACCGTGCGTGGCGATCGGGGACTGGTAAGGATTCGTTGGCGGCGAATGGCTTGGTGGACATTTGGGACTGACGTGGCATGGTATGGTTTGCGGAACAGATCAGAGTGTAACACCCGCGAACGCGAATATCACGAAGAAAACGGTTTTCACGCTCTCGGCCACCGTGTTATACTACATGTGGCGTGCTTCGACACTTCGACACTAACCCGCGGCGCAAGCAAGGATCGCAACGACTGGCCTTGCTTGCGCTGCGGGTTGGTGTTGCCATGGGGCCATCATGAGGAGTTGAGACCGATGTCGATTTCAACCAGACCCCTGCCGGGTACGACGCCCTTGCCGGGTACGACCATCGACCCTCGCTACCCTGATTCGGACGGTATACCCTTGGGCGAAGCGGACTTTCACTTCCTGGCGATGACGCACTTGCACGACGCGTTGCAGTTGTTCTTTCGCGACCGGATCGACGTGCATGTCGCCGCCGATATGTTCTTGTATTACGAGCAGGAAAACAGGGTCAAGTCGAAGGCGCCCGATGTGATGGTGGCCAAGGGCGTGATGGGAAACCATCTGCGGCGATCGTTTCGCATTGAGGAGGAAGGCATCGCGCCGGCCGTCGTGTTCGAGATCACGTCGAAAAAGACACACCACGAGGACGAGCACGAAAAGAAAGAAGTCTACGCGCGGCTCGGTGTCAAGGAGTACTACTTGTTCGACGCGGAGGATCTCGGTGTCATCAACCCGCGGCTGCAAGGTTTCCGCCTGCATGAGGGCCGCTACGTGCCGTTGTCGCGGGATTCCGCCGGGCGAATCATGAGCCAGGAGCTAGGCCTGGCGCTCGAGGCCGAGGAGGTCTTGCTACGGCTCGTCGATCCTCGCACGGGGCAACGGTTGATGACGTTGGAGGAGGCACAGGACGCATACGACGAGGCTCGTGAACAGGCGGAACGGGCTCATGAACAGGCGGAACGAGCCCGCGAACAGGCGGAACGGGCCCGCGAACAAACGGAACGGGCCCGTGAACAGGCGGAACAGGCCCGTGAACAGGCGGAACAAGTCAAACGCGAGGTTCAAGCTGAGCGGCGGCGCATCGCGGAACTCGAAGCGGAAATCACGCGGCTACGCGCGATTGGCCAACCGCCCGAGCAAACGAACTGACCTACCGTCTTCCGACGCCATACGAGAAACCGAAGCCAGTGTCCCCACGCCGGCCCCACCCAGCCCGCCGGCCAATGCTCCGCGGTCGGCGTAAAACGGCGAGGCGCAGCCCGCCAAGGTTGCGGTAAACCACGCTGCCAACAGCCACACGCCGGAAGCACGGCGAAACATCGACATCTCTCTGAAGGATGATGGTGAAGGATGAAGGATGAAGGATGAAGGATGAAGGAAACCATTTCCCAGTTTCCGCCATCCGAGTCAAGATATACTGCGCGCGGCCGAGAATGAGACGTTCACGGTGGCTGGGGCAGAGCCTAAGCGATGCCCCGGCCGCTATGTAGCCGGGGCATCGCTTACGCTCTGCCACCAGCCACGACCTTTTCGTGACAAAATGTCTCATTCTTGGCCGCGTGCAGTATAAGATGGGTCGCCGCCGGAACGCGAACGAGCCGTCGGCCCTGGTCATCCGCGGCAAGTGAGCTACCCGCCACCCGATGGGTGGGCAAAACCGCCTTGACCCGCTGGACGTAAAGCGAATAGCATACGCGGCTTTTGTTCGATTGCGGAATTGGGCCTCGGTCGGTCGTCTCATGATCATCGCGCCGTATCGCCACGGCTTGCTCCTAGCCTTGCTGCTGACTGTCGCATTCGCCGCGCGGTTGGTGGCCGGGTTCTGGTGGCAATCGCGCTTGCCGCCGGGCATGCGGTTCGCCTTTGGCGACAGCCAGACCTATTGGTCGCTGGGCCAGCAGCTTGCGCGTGGCGAGCCGTACCGGTATGGCTCCCCCAACGCCAGCGTCTTCCGAATGCCGGGCTACCCGCTGCTCTTAGCCGCCCTGTTTCGAGTGGTAGGCGACGATCCGCCGGTGACGTGGGCACGCGCGCTGGGCGCGGCGCTGGGCGCGTTGGCGGTGGGGGGCGTGTATTGGCTCGGCAGGCAAGTCTTCGACCCGCCCACCGCCCTGCTGGCAGCCGGTATGGCGGCAGTTTATCCGGGCGCCGTCGCCACGAGCGCCTTCGTGCTGAGCGAGGCGGCCTTTTGCCCGCTGATGGTGGCGCAGATTGCCGCCTGGGTGGCCGCATGGCAAGCCAGCGACGTTCGGCGGGCGAGCGCTTGGGCGGCCGTGACCGGCGTGTTGGCGGCCTTGGCGACGCTGGTGCGACCAAGCTGGCTGACGTTCATCCCCTTCGGTATCGTCGTTGCCATGCTCGTCGACCGGCCGCGCACGAGGCACCTGCGGATCGGGCTGGTGATGTTGGCCGGCCTGGCCGTCACGATGTCGCCCTGGTGGATTCGCAACGGGCTGGTCGTGGGACGGTTCGTACCCACCACGCTGCAATTGGGCGCGAGCCTTTATGATGGACTCAACCCGCGGGCCGATGGATCGAGCCAAATGTCGTTCGTGCCGCGATTTGAGGCCCTCCAGCGGCAAGAAGGGGGATCCGGCGCCGGCTTCGAGTACGATCTCGATCACCGGCTGTTTCAGGCGTCGCTGGCTTGGGCGGCGGGGCATCCGCGACGCGTGCTGGAACTGGCCGCCGTCAAATTCGCGCGGTTGTGGAACGTCTGGGCGAACGACGCCGAATATCGCGGTTGGGCGTTCCGCCTGGTGACGCTCTTGAGCTACGTTCCGGCCCTGGGGCTGGGTTTGGTGGGTCTTTGGCGAGAGCGCGGCCGAGGCTGGCCGATCGTGCTTTGCTGGCTGCCGGCGGTCTACTTAACGCTGCTGCACGTCGTTTTCGTCAGCTCGATCCGCTACCGCGAGCCGGCCATGCTCGTCTTGCTCGCGCCGGCGGCGGCCCGGTTGCGAGTCATGCGTCGCTTCAGTCACTGAGGTCGTCCCCCATCGTCAAGTCACTGTTCAACCTGGTCTGGTCCTCGTGCAAATGGGGACTACTGGTCGCGCTGGTGGGCGCGGCGGCGGCGGTGCTGTTGTTCTACAACCGCGTCGACGAGGAAATCCGCCGCCGGGTTGAAGCGCGCATCGCGGCGCAATACCCGGAACTGGCCGTCAGCGTGCGTTCGGCGAGGCTGGTGGCAGGGCAAGGGATCGAACTCCGCGGGCTTTCGATCGCCGAGCCGGGCGCCAGCGGGCCGGGCGCCGAACTGGCCTACCTCGAGGAAGTCTTGCTCGCCGGCCACACCGACTGGCGGCAACTGTTGCAGGGCGAACTGTCGATCTCGAACATCGTCATTCGCCGGCCGACGATCCGCATGACCCGCCGCGCCGACGGCGTATGGAGCGCCGCCAAACTACTGCCGCTGCCCAGGCTCAGCGCCGACACGCCGCGCGGGAGCATCGAGAACGGCGTCGTCGAAATCCTCGACCCCTTCAAGAATCAGCCCGGCGCTTTCGCGCTGCGCGACGTGCAGTTGACGTTCGAGGCGGCCGCGGGCGCCGCGCCCACGCCCGGCGGCCGCGCCGATTTCGACGTGCGGGGGCGGCTCTCCGCCGACCATGTGCGCAGGATCGACGTCCAGGCGACGGTCGCTCCGAGCGGGCGGCGCTGGTCGGTTTCCGGAATGGTCGAGGATCTCGACCTTTCGCCTGAGTTGGCCCGGGCGCTGCCCGCCGACCTTTCGCGCCGCTTGATCGCCTGCGGACCCTTGCGGGCGCAGGTCAAAGGGACGTACCGCCTGCGCTACGACGAGGCGGCCGATCCCCCGCTGGATTTCGACGCCTCCGGGCAGCTAAGCCGCGGCCGGCTCGACGATCCGCGGCTCCCGTCTCCGCTGACGGACCTGCGTGCGACGTTCCGAATCAAGCCCAAATCGCTTTTGGTCAGCGAACTGACGGCGCGCAGCGGCCAGACCACGTTGAAGATCGAGAGTTTCGTACGCGACGGCCATGCGCCGAAAAGTCCGTTCACGCTCAAGGCCGAAAGCCGAGACCTCGTGCTCGATCGTCAATTGCTGAAGCTGTTTCCAGCCTCCTGGCAGGAACAATGGCAAAAATTCCTGCCCGAGGGGAAGGTCGACGTCGAGCGATTGGAGTTGGCCTTCGACGGCGAGCAGTGGCGCCCACGGCTGCTGTTGAATTGCGTCAACGTGGCCTTCAGTTACCAGGCGTTCCCCTATCGTCTGGAACACGGCAAAGGGCGGATCGAGTTCAAGGACGGGCTGTTGACGGCCGATCTGACTGCCTATGGCGACGGCGAGCCGGTGCGGATCGCCGGCCGCGTGCGCGACCCCGGACCCGACGCGAGGGTCTCCTGGGAGATCAGCGCCGAGAACCTGCGGCTCGACGAAAAGTTATTCAAGGCGATCAATCCCACGGCGCGGCAGGTGGTCCGCGCGTTGCACCCGCGCGGCACGTTCAGCGCGCTGTTCCGCATGGGCCATGGCGACGAGCGCAGGCCGCGGTTGCACAAGCATCTGGTCATGGGTCTGAACCGCTGTTCGCTCCGGTACGACGGCTTCCCCTACCCGCTCGACAACGTCCGCGGCGCGCTCGTGATGAACGACGACGTCTGGGAGTTCAATGACTTGGAAGGAACCAACGACACGGGCCGAGTCACCTGCCATGGTCGCTTGCTCCCCTCGCGCGGCGGCAGTGAACTGGTGCTGAATTTCAAAGGCCGCAACGTGCCGCTCGAGGAGGAGCTGCGCGACGCGCTGGCCGTGCAAAGCCCCGGCGCCGCGAGACTTTGGCGCGACCTGAAACCGAAGGGCACGGTCCACTTGGAGTCGGTGCTGACCATGGCGCCGGGCCGAACGAAAGCGGCGCTGAGCGTCACCGCCTGGCCCGTTTGCGACGAGGCCGCCAACCAACTCGCCTCGATCGAGCCGAGCTATTTCCCCTACCGCCTGGAAAAATTGCAGGGCGAGTTCATCTACCAGAATGGCAGCGTCAAGCTCCAACACATGCGGGCCGAACATCGCGGCACGAAACTGGAGGCCGCCGGCGAGTGCGAAATCGACCCGCTCGGCGGCTGGCGGCTGCGGCTCGACCGGTTTCAGGTCGATCGCCTCAAGCCGACCGATCGCGACCTGTTGCGGGCTCTCGGCGCACAGTTCAAGAAGCACGTCGCCGAACTGGCCCTGAGCGGCTCGCTCAACCTTCGCGGCAGTCTCGAACTGGCCTCGGATGGCCAGGCCGGCGAAGGCGTTTCGGCCGGCTGGCATTTGGACGCCGAATGTCAACGGGGCGGCCTCGATTGCGGCGTCACGCTGGAGGACGTCTATGGCGGAGTCACGCTCGAAGGCGGTTTCGACGGACGCCGTTTCCACTGCCGCGGAGAACTCGACTTCGATTCGCTCACGTTCAAAGAGTTCCAGTTCACGGAAGTGCGGGGACCGTTCCTCATCGACGACGGCGTGCTATTGTTGGGGGCCGCCGCCGACCGCCGGCGGCCCGACCGTCGCTCGGAGCCCGGCCGGCTGATCACCGCGCGGCTCTACGGCGGCCGGACGCGCATCGACGGCAAGATCACGTTCGCCGAACGGCCGGAATACCTCGCGCGAGAGCGGCCGGATTACTTCGTGCAGGTCTCGCTGACCGACGCCGACCTGGCCCGCTTTACGCAAGAGGCCGTTCCGGGACGACAGAAACTGACCGGCATGGTTTCGGCCGACCTGGCCCTCGACGGCCGCGGACGCGGCATGCACAACCTCGCCGGCCGCGGCCACATCCGCTTGCGCAACGCGGACCTGTTCGAGTTGCCCGTCATGGTCGCATTGCTCAAGACGCTGAGCGGCCGGCCGCCCAGCGTCACGGCCTTCAACACCGGCGACATTAGCTTCCGCATCCAGGGCGAGCACGTTTACCTGAACCAGATCGAGTGCAAAGGCGACGCCATCAGCCTGCGTGGCAAGGGAGAGCTGAACTTCGACCGCACGATCCAGCTCACGTTCCACACCGTGGTGGGACACGACGACGTGCGGCTCCCAATCCTCGATAAGATCGGGGCGCGCGCCAGCCAGCAGATCTTGTTGATCCACGTCGATGGGACGCTCGACGAGCCGATCACTCGCCGCGAGTTGTTTCCGACGTTGGCGCAGGCCTTGGAACAGTTGCAACTGGAACCGCAGCGGGCCGCCGGTCCGAAGGCACGGGCCATGCCGCCTGGGCGCTTTCCGGCGTCCAATGCGCCGCCGTCCCGGCGATAGCCCATCTATTGGGGTGGCTGGGGCAGAGCGTCAGCGATGCCCCGGCATCCCGCTTGCAGTGCGGTTCTGTGACAGCGCCTGAACCCAGGAGACATCAACCGTGAGCATCGGGCCGTTGGGACATGTCGGAATCGCGGCGGGCACGCCATTGGCCCAAGCGAAGGGCTCGGAAGTCCAGCGCGCGGCGCACGATTCGGCGCAGCAAGAAAGGCAAGTCGAAGCCGGCCGCCGGGCGACGGACGCCGCGGGCATCGGCGCGACCGAAGGCGACGAGAACGAAACCTCCGATCGCGACGCCGACGGCCGGCGCCTTTGGGAAATTCCAGCGGGCAAAGGGCCGCCCACGGCCGACGCGACGGACGGTTCCAACGATGGCAGCGTCAAAGATCCCACTGGGCAGAATGGGACACAGCTCGATCTCGCAGGGTGAGGTGGCGGGAGAAAGGCGAGCGGGGGGCGTTAGCCCCCTGTTCCTCGTTCCCACGCTCCGCGTGGGAACACATTTTCGGCCGCTCCGCTGGCTCTGCTGGACCGCGGCTTGACGGGCGGTCGTCGCAGTGGTCCAATGACTCATCCACAGTCATCCCTCGGCAGCGCGCGCGGCCATGAATGCTCCGGCTAAAAGACTAAGGCCGCTAAGCGAAGTGAATCATCAGGCAATCCAATTGCTTTCCGAGCAAATCGGGGTTGTCGATACGTTCCGGTTCGTTAACCAGTTCACGACGGGTCACGGAAACTACACGGAAGAGCGTGACGCATTGCTTGGCCACCTGACGCTGGATGACATTGTATCCGCAATTGAAAAGAAGCGCCCGCATGAATAAGTCGTTGAACTAAGCCGCTGCCGGTCTGGGCGAGGTTGGTCCAGGTGCCGCCGGCCATGCCACTGCCGGTCGAGCCGAGGCCCGATAGCATGATCCGCGGCGGCGGATCGCTCGGTATCCCTAGGAGTCTGTCCGAGATTGACCTGTACCGGAATTGGGAGAATGGGTATACTGCGTGGGGTGCGGAGGAAAATGGATTTTTCCCGATGGGAGACGGATCATGGACGATCACGGCAAGCAGTTTCGGGCGTGGGATTCTG
>DATKSN010000190.1:0-13773 GCA_035531595.1 Pirellulales bacterium
GACTTCTTGCGAAGCCAGCTACGGGACCATGAATAATCCGGGCTAACCAATGACCCATGACCAACTCGTCGACCCCGCTTTTTTCTCCCGGCTCGAAAACCTCGAGTTGCGGGCCCGCGGCATCGTCGAAGGCTTCATGCACGGCCTGCACCGCAGCCCGTTCGTGGGCTTCAGCGTCGAGTTCGCCTCGCACCGCGAGTACGCGCAAGGCGACGACCTGCGGCATGTGAACTGGAAGCTCTTCGCGCGCCAGCGGAGGCTCTACGTCAAGCAATTCGACGCCGAAACCAATATGAACCTTTACCTGCTGCTCGACGTCAGCGCGTCGATGGGTTGCCGCAGCAAGGGGATCAGCAAGCACGAATACGGCGCCGCGCTGGCCGCCGCGCTGGCGCACCTGGCGCTCAAGCAGCACGACGCCGTGGGGCTGCTGCTGCTGGCCGACGAGGTGGTGGCCCACCTGCCGCCGCGCGCGCGGTCGCACCAGTTGCGGGAAATCCTCCGCGTCATCGAGACCACGCCGCCCCGGCGGACCTCCGATTCCGGCCGGGCCTTCCAGCAGGCGGCCGAGTTGTGCAACCATCGTGGGATCGTCGTCATTCTCAGCGACTTGTTCGACGACTTGGAAGCCCTGATGAAGGCCATCGAGCGATTGCGGTTCCGCAACCACGAGGTGATCGTGTTTCACCTCTGGGATCCTTGGGAACGCTACCTGCCGCTGGAAGGACACTGCCGTTTCCACGACATCGAGACGGGCGAGGTGCTCGTCACGCAGGCCGAAGGCGTGCGCGACGACTACCTGGCCGCGGTGCAAGCCTGGCGCGACCAATTGGAGACCGAGTGCCGCAACCGGGCCATTGATCGGGTTGAACTTACCACGGACGATCCGCTCGACCAGGCGCTGTTGGATTATCTCGTGCGGCGAGCCAAAGCGGGGTGATGTCATTGGTCATTGGTCTAACAACTAACAACTAACAACTAACAACTAACAACTCCCCATGTCATTCATCCAGATCGGTTTCCTGGGCGCGCTGGCGGCGATGGCCATTCCGATCGTAATCCATCTCGTGTTCCGCCAGAAGACCCGCCGCGTGGACCTGGGGACGTTGCGTTTTCTGCGCGTGGTTCTCGCGCACAACGCCCGGCGACGGCGCGTGATGCGCTGGTTGCTGCTCGCCCTGCGGTTGGCCTGCGTCGCCTTGCTCGCGGTGCTGTTCGCTCGTCCCTATTGGCGGGCCTTCCGCTCGTCGGCCGCCCAGCAGACCGTCGCCGTGCTGATCGACCGCTCGGCGACGATGGAGCTCGAACAAGACGGCGCGCGGCTGGTCGACCGCGCCGTGGCGGCCGGCCGGGAGCTACTCGAAGGGGCCGCGGAAAACACGCGCTTTGAAATCGCCTTTTTCGACCATCAGGTCCGGCCGCTGATGGGCGCCGCTCCGGCCGACGACGCCGGCGACCGCCGCGACGCATCGGCCGCGGAACTTTCCGGGAAACTCGTCGCTCCCCCGGTTTGCCGCGGGGGGACCGACTACGGCGCCGCGATGGACTGGGCTCGCGACGTGCTGGCCAAAGCCCCGCCGGGTGTTCGCCACCTGCATGTGTTCACCGACCTGCAACGTAGCGGCCTGGCCTGGAGCGAGGTCGACGTTTTGCAAGACGACGCGGTGGCGCACTTGCACGACCTGGGCAGGTCCGCGATCAACAACGTCGCCGTTACCGAAGCCCGGCCCGAACGCGTCTGGTTGCGGCCGAACGAGCAGACCGCCGTTCATGTGACGGTCCATAACGGCGGGCCGTTCAGCACCGAGGAGTTGTCGGTCGTGTTGCGGCTGGCCGCCGGCGAGCGGAAATTGGAACTGCGCGAACGGGTCAAGATCGAACCGGGGGCCGATGAGTCGCTGCGTTTCGACCTGCCGCCGTTGGCCGAGGGCCCGTGGCAGGGAAAAGTGCTCGTCGAGATCGACGACGACTTGCCGTTGGACAACGAGCGCTACGTTGCGATTCTGGCCTCCAAACCTTACCAGGTGCTGCTCATCGACGGGCGTTCGGCGACGTCGCCTTGGCTGGCCGCGACCTACTTCCTCGATACCGCGTTGCGGCTGGCGCCGCCGGGCGAACTGGATGCCGCCAGCTCGTTCGAGCCGCACGTCGTCGCCGCGAACGAGCTCCCCGCGAACTTCGAGCGGTTCGACGTTGTGGTGTTGGCCGACGTTGGCGAGTTGGACCGGCGCGACGCCGCTCGGCTCGGCGAGTTCGTCGAAAGCGGCGGCGGGCTGCTGGCGTTCGGGGGCGAAAACGTCGTACCCGCCCGGACGGAGAACCTGGAAGCGGCGGGCTTGACCGTGGGCGAAGTCAGCGGCGTCGACGCCGCCACCGATCTGCCGTTGCGTTTGCAATCGTGGGACGTCAAGCACCCGATTTTCGCCGCCTTCGGCGACCCCCAATTGGGCGATTTGCGCCGGCTGACGTTTTCGGCCTGCACGGAGGTCGTCCCGGCCGCCGACGCCGAGGTGCTGGCCACGTTCCGCGACGGCAAGCCGGCGCTCGTCGAACGCCGTCGCGGCAACGGGAGCATCGTCTGGTTCACGTCGAGTTGCGACCGTGAGTGGAGCGATTGGCCCCGCGGCCGGCTGTACCTGCCGCTGGTGTACCAGTTGCTTGGCTACCAGACCGGGCTGACGGCCGGGGGACGGGTGCGGCAGGCGGTGCTCGAAGGCGAGGTGGAGCTTGCGGCCGACGCCCAGCCGGGCGTCGTGGCGGGCGAGGGCTACGCGCTGGTGGTCAACACCAGCCCGCGCGAGGCGGAAACCGAGCGCTGTACGCCCGAAGAATTCGTCAATCGCTTCGGCCTCAAGCCGGCCGATGACGACGTGACGCAAACCGCTCCCCTGCAGGCGCAGGCCGCGCTGGGCACCGAGATGATCGACGGCGAGGTCTGGCAGTGGGTGGCCGTGCTGGTTCTGGCCGGGCTTTTGTTGGAAGGATTGGTCGCCAATCGGACCGCGGCATGAGGAGGAAGGCGAGCGGGGGGCGTTAGCCCCCTGTTTGCCCCGCGTTGTGTTGTTTACTTGTTCCCACGCTCCGCGGATGCGTTCCCACGCGGAGCGTGGGAACGAGAAACCCCTGACCCCTGACCCCTGACCACTGACCACTGACCACTGACCACTGACCACTGACACTGACCACTGACAACTGACCACTGACCCCTCACCACCATGTCCCAAGCACAAATCCAATCGAGCTTCGTTCGTCGTTTCGACCGCATCTGGATTCAGGCGCGGCGAGTACAATTGTGGCAGGCCGCCTGCTGGTCGTTGCTGACGGCATTGGCCGGCATCGCGCTCGTGGCGGCGCTGGATTATGAATTCGAGTTGTCGCGCCGCTGGCGGCTGGCCGCGGCGGCGGCGAACGCGGCGGCCTCGCTGGCCGTGGCGCTGGGCCTGGCCGCGCGTTCCCTGCGGCGCTGGCGGCGCAACGCCACCGCCACCACCATCGAACGGGTTTTTCCGCAACTTGGCCAGCGCATTCGCACGACCGTGCAATACGGCGACTTGTCGCGAAACGAGATCCAGGCATCGGGCGCGACCACGACGCTGGTCGCGGCGCTGGAGGACGACACGGTGCGCCGCGCCCAGCCGTTGCCGCTCGACGCGGTGGTGCCCTGGAAGACGCTCGCGCTGGCGTCGCTGTTGGCCGCCACGGTGGGATTGCTGCTGGCCGGCACTTCGGCCTTCGACTGGCAGTGGCGCATCGCGGCCCAGCGGGCTTTGCTTGGCGACGAGGCGTACACCAAGCTGACCGTCAGCCCGGGAAACGCCTCGCTCAAGGAAGGAGAGTCGTTGCGGGTCGAAGTCGTCGTCGAGGGCCGGACCGGCGAGCACGTTTCGTTTCGCACCCGCCGACGGGACGAAGACGACCGTGAGTGGCGCGAGGAGTTGATCGGGGCGTCGGACGGCAAGAGCGCCGGCGACCGGCGCCTGGCGTTCGAGTTCCCGCTCGACCGGCTCCGACACCCGTTGGAATACCGCGTGGCCGCCGGCTCGGCCGAGAGTGAAACGTACCAGGTCGACGTGCGTTATCCGTTGAAGATCGTCGACATCCGGGCCGCCATCCAGCCGCCGGCGTATACCGGCCTGACGGAATCGGTGGTCGAGGGGGGCGACGTCACGGCCCTGGTCGGTTCCCGAGTGAAGCTGATGGTCGAACTCGACCGGCCGCCGGCCGCCGCCTGGATTGAAATGCGCGATGCGGCTCGGGTATCGAGGCAGGCGCCCGCCGCCGCCGAGCGCACGCCGCTGGCGATCGACGGCGCGCGGCTTTCGACGGAATTCGAGGTCGTCTCCGACAAGACCTACGCCGTCGTCGCCGAGGCGGCCGACGGCATGCGACTGGCCGAAAACAAGCATCGGCTGCGCGCGCGGCGGGACGAACCGCCGCAGGTCTGGTTTGAAAGCCCGGCCGAAGCTCTGGAATCGCATACGCTCGCCGAAATCCTGATGCGCATTCGCACCAGCGACGACTTCGGTCTGTCGCGCGCGGGAATCGTGTTCCAAATCAACAACGAGGAGGAGTACCCGCTGTTGGAGCAGGATTTCCAGGCCGCCGCCGCGGAGTTGGAGACGACCGGCAAGCTCTCGCCGCAAACGCGGGCCACGCTGGAGAAGGTGCTCCCGCTCGAGCACTTCGCGCTGACGCAGCGAGACAGTGTGATGTACTACGCCTTCGCCGAAGACATCCGTCCCGGCTCGCCGCAGCGCAGCGAGACCGACCTCCGCTTCATCGACATCCGTCCCTTCCGCCTGCAGTACCGCCTGCTCGACCTCGACGCGGCGGGCATGAACCAGGGCCCGCAACTCAAGACCCTCGAGGAATTGATCGCACGGCAACGCCACGCCCTGAACCGCGCGGTTCGGCTGTCGCGCGTCTTCGAGCACACCGGCCAGGCGGACATTTCGGCCGTCGATTCGCTCACCAAGTTCGAGGCGGAGTTGGCCGCGTCGACGCGCGAACTGGCCGAGGGGCTGCGCGCGCGCGGCGTGGACGAGACGGAGCTGCTTTTCCAGGCCGAATCGTCGATGCTCGCCGCCACCGATTCACTCTCGGCCGGCAAGTACGACCGAGCCACGTTGCAGATGCGCGACGCGCTGAAGGATCTGATCGAAGGCCGCAATCGCTTGCAGATCTTCATTTTCAAGAACCCGGATCGGGCGCAACTGGCCGCGCTTCGGCAATTCGACCGTATGCAGCGGCAGAAGCTGCGCCGTCCCAAGACGGATGAGGAGGAGAGCAAGGAAATCGCCAGGCGGTTGCAGGAGTTGGCCGACAGCGAGGAGTTTGTCTACGCGTCGTTGTCGGGCATCATCGACCCCGACGCTCCGCCGGTCGACATGAAGTCTCAAACCGCCGGCGAATCGAGCGGCGCCGCCGAAGCGCCGCCGGAAGACCCGGCCGAACCTGAGAGCGATCAGCCGCAAGCAGGCGGCAAGGAAGAAGCCAGCGACGACGACGGGCCGCGGATGGCCGCCGCGCGGGCGGCTCTGCGGGAACTGGAAGACCGCCAACTCGACGCGGCGCTCGATGCCCGCGAGGTCGAGAAGGCGCTGGATAAGATGAAGAAGATCAGCGAGTTGGCGAAAGAGCGGATGGCGGCGGCGGCCAAGTCGGCCGAGGAAGCGGCGGCGGCCCTGGATGGCGGCGAAAAAGAAACCGCGCGGGCCGCGGCGGGCGAGGCCGGGACGAAGTTCCGCGAGTTGGCCGAGCAAGTCAAGGCGCTCCTGGCGCAGGAGCAGGCCGACCGGATCGCCGCCGCTCAGCAAATGGCCGCCGATTTAGCCCGCCGGCAACAGGAGTTCAAGGACCGGCTGGCCGATGCCAACGGGACCGATGGCGGCGGCGGTGACAAGCCCTCGGAGGCCGAGCGGCCGAAACCCGCGGCGGGCATGGCGGCCGATGCGCAACGGATCGCCGACAAGGCCGAGACGCTCAACGACGTGCTGGCCGCCGCCGCGAAGGCCGACAGCCCGGAAGACCAGGCATCCGCCAAGAAAGTCGACGACCTGATGGATTCGCTCGACCTGAAAGCCCTTGCCCAACGCCTGGCTGACTTGCCCGACCAGGTTCGCGATGGAAAGCTGGAAGACGCCCGCAACGCGGCGGGCGACGGCGCCGAACGCATGGAGGTCGCGGCGGCGCGACTGGCGGCCCTGCGCCGCGCGATCGTGGACCCGCGAGTCGACGAGTTGGCGAAGCTCGAAGCCGAAGCGGCGGGCCTGGACGATCGCCTGGACCGGCTCGACACCGATGCTCGCGTCAGCGGTTGGCACGTCGATGCCGACGATCTGCTCGAACGGCTCGACGATGCCGGGATCGACGAGAAGTTGCGCGACGAATTCAGCGACGAAATGCGCCGGGCCGGCTGGGGATCCGAAGTCCGCCGCCGACGCTGGGACTGGGGCCGCGACGAAGGTGGCTACTATTCGGCGCCCGCCGCCTACCGGCGGCTACTCTCACGGCTGGCGATCTCATTGCGCACGCGGATGCAAGAACTGATGCTCGGCGACCTGAGCGCCAGCGGCGATGAACCGATCCCGCCGCAGTACCAGGACTTGGTTGACCGCTACTATCAGATCCTGGCATCGGAAAAGCGGTGATTGCTGAAGAGGTGAAGAGGTGAGGGGTTCTACGACACACGGCCGACAATGATACAATTTGCCACGAGAAAGCGGTGGCTGGTGGCAGAGCCTAAGCGAATGCCCCGGCTCGATAGCGACCGGGGCATCGCTGACGCTCTGCCCCAGCCACCGTCACGAGAAAGCGGTGGCTGGTGGCAGAGCCTAAGCGATGCCCCGGCTCGATAGCGACCACCGTGAATTCATCATTCTCGACCGTGGTTCGAGGTTAGGGAAAGTGCAAGGTGCGAAATGCATAGTCCAAGAGTCAAATCGTTGGTCCTCACGCTGTGGCTTTCGGTGTTGACCTTGCTCGCCGCGGCCCAGGATCCCGATTCCGCCGCCGAAAAAGGCCCGGCGCCGGATCCGATCCGCGCGGCCTATCGCCAGGACGCTGAAGGGTACACGTTTTATCACGACGCCGAACGCAACCAGCCGCTCAAGCTGGTCGAGAAACCGATCATGCGCTGGGCCAACGACGACGATTGGACGGGCGACGTCTTCGCCTGGACTCACGATGGACGTCCCGAAGTGGTCGGCTGCATCCTCTCGGGTCCGGGCGCCGACAAGTCGCGCAACGTCTATCACGAGTTCCACCTGCTGGCTGAAAAACCGATCGCTCCGGCCGACGTGCAGAACGGACGCCGCTGGCAACCCGCCGAGGGGCTGAAGATCGAGCGGTTGCCCGACGCTCCCAAACCGGCGGAGACCGCCGCCGCCCGACTGACGCAGATGCGGCAGATTGCCCGCGGCTTCACGGCTTTTATGTTCGCTGAAGGCACCTGGGAGCTGCGCCTTCTCACCCAGCCCTTGATGCGCTACGGCGACGAAAAGAGCGACGTCATCGACGGCGCTCTTTTTTCCTACGTCTGGACCAAGGGGACCGACCCCGAGCTGATCTTGCTCGTGGAATGCCGGCGAGACGACCGGGAGCCGGCCTGGTACTTTGCGCCCGCGCGTTTCTCGAACCGGGGAGTGTGGCTCAAACGGGCCGACAAGGACGTCTGGGGCGTGTACGGGCACGACGAACCGGCCGGCAAAGTGAGCACGAAGATATACACGACGGCCTTCGCACGAACGATACCGCGGCCCGATGCCAAGGACTGACGGCGATAGAACATTTTTTTAAGGGGGCTATGGGGATGAGGGGGAGCTCGACCTTGCTTGCGCCGCGGTTTATGTGGGAGACCATGAATAATCCCGGCTAGATAGCGACCGGGGCATCGCTAAGGCTCTGCCCCAGCCACCGTGACCGCGAAAGAACGCCCTTTCGCGGAGCGAAAGGCGACAGAATATGGAATCGCACGAGGAGCAACAGGCATGAAACGTTCGTTTTTGATCGTGTTGGCCGGGGCTTCGCTCGTGGCAGTGGTCTTGGCCTCAGCCCCGCTCGCGCCGCGGTCGGCGGCCCAAGACGAACCCGCGCCGCCGGCGGCCAAGGGCGAAAAGCCGCCATCCGCCGACGCTGCCCCGGAAGCCACCAACGATGAAAAGCTTCAGCTTCGCGCCGCCAAAGAACATGTGGCGCGATTGACGCTGCGGTCGCTCGATGAAGCGGGCGGCGCCGTTGACCCCATCGATCGGCCGTTGCTGGCCTACGGCGAGCCAGCCCGCGCTAATAGCCACGGCACGCTCTGGGCTTTCGGCCAAAGCGGCCGGCCTGTCGCTTTTCTGGAGCTTTGGAAGGGCGCGGCGGACCTGCCTTTCTGGTTCCAATCGACAATCCGAACGGGCGACCGGCATGTGCTGATGGAGTCGCCTAACGGCAGGCAGTGGCGTCCGCCGCAAGGTGCGATCGCCAGGACGGCCGTCGACGACGCGCCGCGGCCCGCGAAAGAAAGGCCGGCCCGATTGCGGCAGATCAAGTCGCTGGCCAGGCGCTTCACGGCGCACGAGATCTGGGATCCCGACAATTCACGTTTCGAATTGCGGTTGCTTGTGCAACCCGTCCATCGCTACGACGACGCGCCTCACGGCATCCAGGACGGCGCCGTGTTTATCTTCGCGTACGGCACCAATCCCGAGATCATTCTCCTCATGGAAGCACTTGGAACAAGTGTTGAGGAATCGCGCTGGCGCTATAGCGCGTTTCCCACGGGCGCCGCTGAATTGCACGTCGAGTTCGATGGTCGCGAAGTCTGGGTGCGACCCCGCGCTCCCGGCGTGACTGGTCAACCGACCGACGACTATTGGATGAATTCGATGCCTGTGGAAACACCGCCCGGCGATGACAGCCCGGGCGACGGTGAATGACAAAAAGCAAGTCACTTGTCAGTCGTCGGTTGTCGTTTGCTGAAAGGAGATGGAAAAAATGTTCCGTTCGAGTTGGATCCTGACCGTGTGCCTGACGGCGTTGGCATTTCGCGCCGCGGCCGATGACGACGGGCCCGCGCCCGAAACCCAACGCGCGCAGGACCACTCCGCCCCGAAACCCACCAATCAAGAATCGCAGGAAGCACGGCGCGCCAGTCGACTGAAGATGATGCGAGATATCGTGGGCCGCATCCAGTTGGAGTCCGGCGACGGCGACGAGCGCACCACGTTGGAATTGCTGCCCGAACCGCGGTTGCGTTACTCCGACGCGCCGCACCACGGACTTGAAGACGCGACCGTTTGGCTTTGGCGTCGTGGCGAGCGCCCGGCGGCGCTCTTGAAATTGGAGTCCTATCCCAGCGCGGGAGGACCGATCTGGAGCTTTTGCATGACGTCGGTGTCGAGCGGCCCGGTCGCCGCACGGTTCGAGGGGGGTAAATCGTGGTCGGCCAAGTCGCCGGGTATCTCGCCGCAATGGTTGCCGGGGGCGGCGCCGCCTTCCGAGAATCCAGAGCGACGCCCGCGTCAAATGCGCGAGATCGCGCGTCGCTTTACGGCTTACCGTCGTTACGGAGAGCTCGGGCGAACGGAGCTCCGCTTGCTGGCGCGGCCGGTCTACCGTTATAAGAGCGAGGCCGAGGGCATCACCGATGGGGCGATTTTTTGTATCGTCAAGGACACGAACCCACACGTTCTGTTGTTGGTCGAGTCCTTTTCTGACGGCGATACCCCTCGTTGGCGATATTCGCCCGTCCGGCACGCGGACGCTGAGTGCCACTTGCTGCTCGACGGCCTCGAAGTATGGCAGGCGGACGAGCGCGCGGGCGTCGACCCACGGCAACCCTATTATTGGTTTCAGGTGCCCGCAACGGCCGCGGGCGACGTCGTGAAACCAACGGCGGAGAATTGAAGCTGACGACGCCCTTGGAAACCTGCCCCACGAGAATTACCCATGCTGCTTGCCGATTGGTCAACCCAATTCCTGCCGCGGCTTTCGCCCCAGGCCGCCCTTGGCCTGTTGGTCGGCGTCCCCGTCGCCGTGCTGCTGCTGGCCAGGCTGCTGGGTCCGGCCAACACGGTGTCGCGGAAATGGGGCCTGTGGGCGCTGCGCGGGACCATTCTCTCGATCGTGGTCGTCGTGCTCGCCAACCCGGTGCGCATCGACGAGTCGCCGGGATCCTTCGAGCGGCCGGAGATGTTCTACCTGCTCGACACATCGGCCAGCATGCGGATGGGAAGTCCCGTCTCGCGCTGGGAGGAATCGTTGCGGTTGATCGAGCGGGCGCGGGAGCTTGCGACCGCGTCGCCGGCGGTGCCCAAGGCGTTTCGCTTCGGGCAGCGGCTGGCGGCGATTCGCGAGTTGCCCGAACTGGGTCTGGCGCCCGAGGGTCCCAACACGGCGAAGTCCGGCGACGGCGACCGTAGCCGGACTCGCAAGAGTTCGGGCCTGCCTGACTTCTTGTCCGACCGTCCTGGCCAGCCGCTCGAGCCCAGCGACGGTGACACGCGCTTGCTGGCGGCCCTGCGGCAGATTTCGAGCCGTTTCGGACGGGTGCCACCGCTGGGAATCGTGGTCTTCTCCGACGGCCGGGCACACGACGAAGCCGGCCTGGAGCTGCTCGCGGCCGAGTTCGCCAGGCTCAAGACGCCGATCCATGTGGTGCCCGTCGGCGACGTCACCAAGGGGGGCGACGTGGCCGTGGCGGCCGTGGTCGCCCCGCCGCGGGCCCGCAAGTTCACCGAGGTCGAAGTGCAGGTGTTCCTGCGCAGCTTCGGTTACGACGGCAAACGGTGCGAAGTACATCTGCTCGAAGTCGGCACGGGCGACCGCGCGGATCGCGAGCTCGCGCCGCCGTTGCCGATCACGTTGCAGTCGGGCTTCCAGTCGGTGAGCCTTTCGTTCCGCACGGAGACGGCGACCCGCAAGTTGCGGATCGCGATTCCGCCTTTGCCGAATGAGATCTCCGATCTCAACAACCAGATCGAGACCGAGATGGCCATCGACCGCACCAAGCTGCGCGTGCTCTACGTCGAAGGGAGCTCGCAGCCCTTCACGGTCACCGTGGCGGGCTACAGCCGCAACCAGATTCGCGGGCCGTTTTCCGATTTCAAGCAGGCGCTGATCGACGACGAGGACATCGAGTGCGTGGTGCTCGCCCGGCAAGGGGGCCTCGGCCGGCTGCTGCGGATGGCCGACCAGGGGCTGTTCGACGGGGTCCACGGCTTTCCCTCGACGGTGGCCGAGTTGGCCGCCTTCGACGCGATCGTGCTCTCGAACGTGGCGGCCGCGGCCTTCACCGACGAGCAACTCGCCTGGATCGAGCCTTGGATCGGCCAACGCGGCGGCGGACTGTGCATGATCGGCGGCGAAAACGCATTCGCATCCGGGGGCTGGGGCGAGACGCCGGTGGCGGCCATGTTGCCCGTCGAATTGCTGCCGGCCGGCCTCGATTGGTCGCCGGGCGAGACCGTGCGGCTGGCGCCGGAACTGCCGCCCACGCCGCACGCGATTTGGAGTCTCGTGGCCGACGCGAAGCAAAACCGCCGGATCGCCGGTTCGATTCCCGCCGTCGCCGGCATCAACCGCTGGGCGGGCGCGCGGCCGAACTTCACGACCGTGCTGGCGACGGCCGCGACGGCCAGCGCCGGTTCGTTGCCGGCGATCGTCGCCGGCCGCTACGGGCGAGGGCGGACGGCCGCGCTGGCTTTCCCGATCACGTCCCCTTATGCCGACGAGTTGGTGCGGCGTTGGGGGCAGGGCGACAACCGCTACTACGCCAAGCTTTGCCGCAACCTCGTCTATTGGTTGACTGAGAATTCGGCCATTGGCCGGCGGCGGCTGGTGGCCTCGGCCGACAAGCGTTTTTACCGCCCCGGCGAGACGATTTCGATTGCCGCGCCGACCTACGACGAGAGTGCCCAGCCGACCAGCAACTACCGCGTGGTGGCGATGATCGAGCCGCGCGCGGCCCCCGGCGACGCGGAGCCGGAGACGTCGCCTCTGCGCTGGCCCTCCGGCATGCCGCGCACCAGCGGCGAGGAAGGACCGTTCATCGTTTGGGGCGAGGAGTTCGATCTTCCCCTGGGGGGCGCCGCGGCGCCCGTCCACGCGATCCAGCTTCCGCTGGCCGAGGTGCTTTCCAGTGGGACGTCGAGCCAGTCGCTGCGCGTCGAGTTGACGGCCTACGAAGACCTGACTCAGATCGACAGCACCTCGCTCGACATCCAGGTGCTGCACGACCCGTTCGAGCGGCAGAACCCTTTTCCCAATCACGAGTTGCTCGCGCGGCTGGCGGCCGGCTCCGGCGGCAAGGTCATTCGCTCAGCCGAGGAGTTGGCGGCCGTGCTGGCGGACGTACCGCTGGACGTCGGGTCGCCGATCGTCAAACGCGTGCCGCTCTGGAGCAACGCTTGGGTGCTCGCTTTGCTGCTGGGGTTGCTGACGGTGGAATGGTGCTGGCGAAGGGCGCTGGGACTGGCGTGAAACTGCGGGCGGTCGGCTTCGACATTTCGACACGAACCCGCGGCGCAAGCCGCGGGGGTCCGTGGCGGCCCACGAATGAGGAAGGATCATTTTTACGAAAAAAGCACGATCGTTGCGCGGCAACGGACGTGCGAAAGACAACGGCGGCGAAGCGAAAAAAAACGATCTCCGAATACCCCATGACGTCTGAAGCCAGCCGCGAAAGCGGCATCCAATTGCCTCCGCACCCTTCGCCCCGCCCCACGCCCGTTTGGATCGCCTGGGAGGGGTTTCGGAGTCGTTTTTTTTCGCGTAGCGTCGAGGCTCGGCGCGCGACGCCGACACCCGATCACCCCCGCTCCTAGGCCTCTCCCTCGGCGCGTTCCTTAGCGGCACGTTCGCGCGCCAAGGCGCGCGATAACGTTGACAGCGTGACGTACGACGCGGAGCCGTCCGCACGGCCGAGCTCTTCGATCGCGCTGTCCGCCCCGAGGACGTTTGCGAGCCACTCGCGCGCGCGGGTCGCCCGCCAGGGCCTGCGACATGGCGACGCCGAGGAGGCGTTCCCAAGCGTCGGGCGTGTCCACCTCGAACACAACCGCAGGTCGCGCGTGCCAGGGCAACGCGGCGACTTCGCCTCGTTGCCGGCTTCGGCGCGGATAAACGCGACTTCAAATCCCCCTAAAAACGGAGATCCAAAAAACGAGGTCGCTGAAAAATGCCTCCTCCGGAGAATTCGTAGGTGCCCGTAGCATGTGTTTCGCTCTAAGTGTATGTTATATTGACAGTTTCGGCACGACGTCAACGCTGGGAAACCGAGTACGGATTCCAAGAAAGATGGCTGCGGGGCCTCCGGGGTGATAACTTGGAGGCTCCGCCCATCTCTTATCGTGATCGGATCGCCAAAACCAGGGCTTCCGCCCATCTTTCTTGGAACCCGTACTCCGTTGGCCCCAAACAACTCCATCACTCCGACGAGAAAACCACCCACGAATTCGCCAGACGAACCCTACTTTTATGCGTTTCGGCGAGGCCGACCTCGTGGGCGAAGTGTTGATTCCAAACCAAGTTCGCGCGCCGTCCGGCGCAGCCAGGGCTCGCTGCCGTACGGTTGCCCCCTCGCCACGCTTCGGCGCAAGGCCGCCAACTCGGCCTCGCTCTGGGCTCCGTTCACGCGGGCCGGCCAATCACGCGGGCAGTCGATCGGCCACTCGGACAAGAGTTCGGGCCGCTTCCGCGACGGGCGCCAGGTCAGACTTGACCACGCCCACGATTCGGCGCGCTGGACCAATCCGGCCCGCAACGGATTACGTTCGACGTACCGAAGCA
>DATKSN010000191.1:0-19823 GCA_035531595.1 Pirellulales bacterium
TTTCCCAGTGAGAAGTGGATCGAGCACAAAATCCTACTTCTCGCCGAAAGGCGCCCTTTAAATCAATACCAACTCCCTGCGATTCTTCGGATAAACTACGCCAAAACCGCTAGATTCACGCGCGCCAGCGAGACTGCACCCTTTGAAAACGCCGTCGGCGTCCTTGGCAAGCCGAATGAAATTGCCCTCGCGCAATTGGAACCAGTCGACGTCGCCGTCGCGCACCCGCCTTCGATCAGCTCGGCCTTGATGAACTTCGGCATGGCCGCGGACCGCCGTTCAAACTCGGCGCGAGTCAGCCGGTCACCGCTCTCCAAGGGGGGGATGGCCTCGCTAGGAGCCGGCTTGGCAAGCTGTTCATCAACCCATGAAGCCATTGCGGCCTACTCCGGTGAAGTGATCGAACCACCCCATCTTGAAACTACACTGAACGTCACGTCGGGGCAACTTCGCCAGTGAGTCGTAGTGAGTTGTCGGCACACTCCCCGTGTGCGGTTACCTTCGGCGAGTGACTTGCCAAGGCTCGTCGGGTGGCCTATAACCAAGCATTCCGCCGTATCGGCGGACGCGCTCGGTTTCGAGCGACGAAGCGGTCGTGGCGGAATTGGCAGACGCGCAAGCCTCAGGAGCTTGTCCGGGTAACCGGGTGGAGGTTCAAGTCCTCTCGACCGCAATTTTTGGCGTCTTGAGCGACAATTGGCACCGTGCGAAGGCAATCAGGCGTCTCTCGCTCCTCGCATCAGGCCGGGTTTGATGTCGAGGTCGAGCGATTCGACCAGCCCGGCCTTCAAACGCTCGACGGCGATGGCCCCCATCACGGCGTTGTCGGTGCAAAGCTCGCGCGGGGCGATGAAGATGCGAACGCCTTCTTTGCCGGCCCACTTGTCCAGTCTCTCGCGCAAACGGGAATTGGCCGCCACCCCCCCACCGACCAACAGCGTTTGCAAACCGGTTCGCGCCAGCGCGTGCCGCGCTTTGGCCAACAGCACATCGACCACCGCTTCCTGAAAGCTGGCGGCCAGATCGGCGATTCCGTCCTCCGGCAACGGCCCGGTCGGTACTTCAGCCGTATCTGGCCCGGCAATCTGGTATCGCAGCGCCGTTTTCAGCCCGCTGAAGCTGAATTCGAGCCGCGCGGGGTCGTTGGCGAACGAGCGGGGAAAACGGAATGCCCGCTCATTGCCCCCTTGCGCGGCGCGCTGCATGGCCGGCCCGCCGGGATAGCCCAGTCCGAGCAGGCTGGCTACCTTGTCGAATGCTTCGCCGGCCGCGTCGTCGATCGTGCCGCCGAGCCACTGAAAGTCCAAAGGCCCCAAACAGCGAAATAGGCTGGTGTGCCCGCCGCTGACGACCAATCCGACCGACGGAAACACTTGCTCGCCGAACGCGATCCGGCAGGCGTACAGGTGCGCATGCACATGGTTCACGGCCACCAGCGGCAGGTCCAATGCGACCGCCAACGACTTGGCCGCCGCCAGGCCCACCAGCAGCGAACCGGCCAACCCCGGCGTGTTGGCCACGGCCACGGCGTCCAATTCGGCCAAGGTCGCCCCGGCCTGCCGCAAGGCGGAGTCGATCACCGGCAAAATCCGTTCGACGTGCGCCCGCGAGGCGATTTCCGGCACCACCCCCCGGAACCGCTCGTGCAGAGCGTCTTGCGAGGCCACCGTCGAGCCGAGCACCTCAAGCCGGTCGGTCACCACGGCCGCCGCGGTTTCGTCGCAGGTCGTCTCGATGATCAGCAGCTTCACGGCGCCTTGGCCAACTCGCCACTCAAGTATTCGAGCGCCTTCTGCAATTGGCGATCGACGAAGTCCGACTTCGGCTCGTTGGCGTCCGTCGCGGCCGGCACGGCATCCGGCGGCACGGCAGGCGGCGGGGAAGCGTCTTCCTTTGGCTTCAGCGCGTGGTTGATAAGCAAGATATCCTTCTTGCGACGGTACTCGAAAAGCGCGGCGAGCTCCTTGTCGTCGAGTTTGATCTCGTAGCCGGGGTCGGGCATCACGCCCCATTCGTCGCTTTCCTTCGCGTCGGGGGCGCGGTGGATGTTGTGGCCATTGGGACGCTGGTAGCCGGCGGTGGTCAGCTTCAGCATGCTCTTACCCCCTTCGAGCTCGATGACGTTCTGGACGCTCGCTTTGCCCCAGGTTCGCTCGCCGATGACGACGGCTCGCTTGTGGTCCTGTAACGCGGCCGAGACGACCTCGCTGGCGCTGGCGCTGGCGCGGTTCACCAGGATGGCCATGGGGAAGCCCTCGTACGTGCCCGGCTTGCGCGCCGTCCACGAACGCTTCGGACTGTTGCGTCCGGCCGTACTGACGATCTCGCCGTCAGGCAGGAACAGATCGGCCACCTCGACGGCCGAAGTCAACAGGCCGCCTGGATTGAACCGCAGGTCGATCACCAAGCCTCGGAGATGCTGTTTTTCCAAATCGTGCATCGCGCGTTGCAGATCGCGGTAGGTTTCGCGGCTGAATGAATCGACGCGGATGTAGCCGATCTTGCGATCGTGGTCGAGCATGAAGTCCCAGTGATCTTCATTGTCGCGGCGCTCGCCGCGCACGGTTTCCATTCGGATCATCTCGCGGGTCAGCGTCAACGTCCGCCGTTCGGCGCCGCGAGGCTGCACGGTGAGGGTCACGCTCGTGCCGGCCTCTCCCTTCATGCGGCGGATCGCCTCGTCAAGAGAAATGCCGTCCAGGCTCTTGCCTTCGATTTCGACGATCGTGTCGCCGGCTTGCAGCCCGGCCCGGTAGGCGGGGCTGTTGACCAAGGGGCTGACGATCATCAGCCGCCCCTGCCGCATATCGACCTGGATACCAATGCCGCCGAACTGGCTTTCGATACTGGTCTTGAAGCGGTCCATCTCGCCTGGGCTGATGTAGTTCGAGTAGGGGTCGAGCTTGTCGAGCACACCGCGGATGGCTGCTTCCATCAGTTCTCGGCGGCTCACGTCTTTCACGTAATTCCGCTCGACCTGGTCCATCGTGTCGGCGAAAACCTTGAACAGCTCGTAGTACTCGGCGTCTTGGTCCTTGCCCTTGGCCGCCGGATCTTGGTTGTTCGCTGGAGAATCCGTCGCGGGGGCGGAGCTAGCCGGCGGGGCCGCGTTTGGCGGTGTGCTCGGCTCATCGGCCTTCGCCACTCGCAACCAGAAGAAACCACCCAGGGCGGCTACCCAAACAAGCAAACGGGCGCGACGCGGCATCACTAAAACCTCCTGGCAAACAGTGCGAAACGAAACGTATACTGCCGGCGGCCGGCAGTGAGACATCCACCGCTTTCTCCTGGCAAAATGTCTCATTCTCGACCGCTTGCAGTATAACTTCCCACCGATACACGAGTTATTCCAGTATAGGGAGATCGGGCACATCGGGCAAGGCGGCTGCGAAAGCTGCGAAAGCTGCTGCGAAAGAGGGCGAGCTAAGATCGAGTGGTTTTCGATTCGTTGTCCGTCGCGGCGGTCAGGCGGAAGGTGAGTTGCATGCCAACGGCTTGCGCATAGCGAGCCAGTGAACGAAGTGTGAGCACGGACCGCGGGCCGCGTTCGCAGCCAACGTAGCGGGCGAGCGCCTTGGCAAGCCAGCGGCTGCCGGGCACGATCGCGCCGGTATCGCGGAAGCGGCGGACGTACTGCGTGAAGAGTAGCAGACGGCGCCGTGAAACGGGACGGGCATTCCGCGACACGTGTTCGTCGTCTATACTTGATCCCGGAACGAATCCTGGGAGATCTTGTGATGGTTTATCGCGGGCATGTGAAGCGAGGGGTCGTCGTGCTGGATGACACGACTGGCTTGGCCGAGGGGACGGAGGTCACGGTGCGCCCCGTGAAGAATGGGGCACCGCGTAAATCGCCGCCACGCAAGCCGCCGGCGAAGCTCCGGCGTAGCTTGATGAAATTTGCCGGGAAAGCCCAGGGCCTGCCAGCCGACGCCTCGAAAAATTTGGACCATTACCTCTATGGCCACCCGAAGCCATGACGCCGCTGTTTGCGGACACGTCGTTCTTCGTGGCTTTCCTCAGCGCGGAAGATCGCCATCATGCGACGGCGGTTGAATACATGGAAACCTGCGCCGATCCGATCGTCACTACGCAATGGATCCTCGCTGAGTTGGGCAATTTTCTTTCAAAGGGACCTGCTCGCCGCATGTTTGCTCCTTTCATCCGCACTCTGCGGTCCGAGCATCTGTTGTCGATCGAAGAGGCTGGCGGCGATTCGTTCCAGCGTGCCGTCGAGTTCTATGGTCGCCGCGTGGACAAGGAATGGTCCTTTGTCGACTGCACTTCGTTTCAGTACATGAAACGCGAGCGGATTTCACTGGCGTTGACCGCCGACCATCATTTTGAGCAAGCTGGTTTCACGATTTTGCTGAAGTGAACATTAGCTACGGCCGCAAACCGAGCTTATGCCGTGTCCCGGTAAGCCGGACGATCTCTGAACGGGGCCTGCCGCGAAGCGGTCACGGCGGCGAACGAGGGCCGCTGCCGCCTCTCGGCCGGTCCCTGTCGCGGCCCTGCCCCGTGCCACGCGCCGGCTTACTCATTGGCTTTCGGTGTCCACCACGGCCGTCTGGCGTGAAAGCAAGCGAGGACGACGACGTGCTTTGCAACTCGCCGAGCCTCGTCCCGGTTGCAACGTCCCAAAGCGCCGCCCTGCTCATTAAAGCAACATTCGCAAGACGAGTGGCATCATTCGTGAACGCCGAACACAATGACGAGTACTTGCGAAAGAACAAAGCGTCCCAAGTATACAGACGCCAAAAGCGGCGGGTTGACAAGTCCGCCAGGATCGGCTTCAGGATTGATGCTTGAACCGCACATGATGGACCCAAGCCGGGGGGAGGTTGGGCCAGATGAGATCGCGGCGGAACTCGTTCGCGCGGAGCGTGTTGCCGAGCACATGGCCAATGCCGCGCAGCCGCCGGCGATCGGCCAGGCCGCTGATGGCCGCCCGCGCGGGCCGGACGGCGACGTACTCGAAAAACGAGAGTGTGCCGTCAACGGCCAGCAACTCGCCGAACGCGTTCAAGATTTGCTCCACGTCGGCCACCGCGAAATTGTTCAATGGCAGCCCGGAGACGATCGCGTCGTATTTTCGTTCGCGTGGCAACTCTTCCAGCGGGCCGTTGATGATCGTCACGCGGTCGGCGACGGCGGCGAATGCCGGCTCGTCGCGGAAGCGGCCCCGCAGGTGGGCGACGAACTGGTCGTTCAACTCGACCAGATCGAACCGGTCGCCGGGGCCGAGCCGCTCGATGATTTGCCGGGTCACCGCTCCCGTGCCCGGCCCGACCTCCAAAACGAACCGCGGGCCACGTTGGCAGCCCACGTAGCGGGCGAGTGCCTTCGCCAGCCAGCGGCTGCTGGGCGCGATCGCGCCCGTATCGCGGAAGCGGCGGACGTATTGCTTGAAGAAAAGCCGGTAATCGTGGAGCATGGCGGATCGTTATTTTTCCGCCACGGTTTTGGGCGCGTATTCGTGGGGCCGCTTGCGCAGCACCTTGGCTTCGACGATCGTATCGGCCTTGACGCCAGGCTTGGGAGCCTGCGGGTCGATTCGTTGAATCTTGGCCAGTACGTCGAGTCCCTCGACGACGCGTCCAAACACGGTGTGCTTGCCGTCGAGATCAAACCCGGCCCCCGGTCCTGAGGGGCGAAACATGAGAAAGAACTGCGAACCGCCCGTGTCCGGCGCCGCTTGCTTGGCCATGCTGAGGCTTCCGCGAAAGTGGAGGCGGTGATCCGGTTGCGTGCATTCGCAGGGGATCGTGTACCCTGGACCGCCGCTGCCGGTTCCGTCGGGGTCGCCGCCCTGGGCCATGAATCCGGGCAGCACGCGGTGGAACGTCACCCCGTCGTAGAACCCCTTTTCGACCAGGCTGATGAAATTGGCCACCGTGTTGGGGGCTTCGTTTTCAAGAAGCTCGATGACGATGTCTCCCTTGTTGGTCTTCAAGAGTACGCGGGGCAAGTCGTCGGCCTTGGCCTCGGCCTCGCGAATTTCCTGCTCGCGCCGCCACATTTCCCTGTATTCGTCGATGTGCTTGAGGAGCCGCTCGCCGTCGCTTTCAAGGGCCGACTTCTTCTCGGCCTGTTTCAGGTACTTCTCGGCATCGTCGAAATGGTTGGTTGCGAACGCGGCGATGCCCGCCAGGTAATCAATCCGCGGGTTGTTGTATTTCTGGTCGATCAACACCTTCGCCGGCGCGAGCGCCGGTTCGTAATCGTCGCTTTCGACGTAGGTTTTCACGAGACTGGCCAGGAAGTCGCCGACCTCCCGGTACTTCTTCGGGTTCGAGGCGTAGGCCGACATGGCGCCGGCGATGAACTTCGGTTCGAGCGTCTCGCCCTGGCTGACGAGCCCCGCGTATTCTTCCTTGATCGCCTCGCGGTCCTTGCCGGGCAGGGCGGTCGCGTACGTCAGCGACAACTCGTGAAGCTTGGAGATCAGGTTCTTCCACTCGGCCAGCAGCTTGTCGAATTCGGCGCCTTCGGGCGTCGCGGCGGCTTCGGCGCCGGATTTGGCTTCGTCCGAATCGGCCTCGTCGGACTTGGCTTCGTCCGCATCCGCGTCGTCCGAATTCGCCTCGTCGGATTTGGCGCCGGCCGGGGGTTCGGCGTCGCCGTCGGGCCGGTCGCCGGATTTTTTTTCCTGGGCCGCCAGCCCCGTCGTTGCCAGAAACAGTATTCCCCAAGCCGCCAAGCGCCAGATTGTCATGTTGAAGTTCCTCCGCGCGAATCCGTTGTTTGCACCCTGGCCCATCAATGTACCATAGATTCGACCGCGCGTAAGCTCCCTCGTCAAACGACACGCCGTACCTCTTGCGGGGCCAGCACGAGTAATCTACCGTGGACTGCAAACCCGTGCCACGCAAAACGAAACGAGCCATTGAATCCGCCTCTTCCCGCGCGCGCTCCCCCGATGAGCGCGCGGGCGGGCCGGCGCATGCCCCCTCGCTACGGATCATCGGGGGCACCCATCGGGGTCGAAAGCTCGAATACGACGGCGACGAGCGGATTCGTCCGATGAAAGACCGCGTCCGCGAGGCGGTTTTCAATCTGCTTGGACCGGAGGTCGCCGGCACGCTGGCCGTCGACCTGTTCGCCGGCACGGGCGCCCTGGGACTGGAGGCCCTTAGTCGCGGCGCGGCGCGGGCCGTGTTCTTCGAGCGGCATTTTCCCTCGGCCGACGTCATCCGGCGGAACGCGCGGATTTTGGGCGTTGAAACCCAAGTCGAAGTCGTCGCCGGCGATACGTTCATTCGTTTCCGTCGAACCGTGAACCTGGCCGATCCGAGCCATCCGGAAGTCGCCTGGGTCGTCTTTTGTTCACCTCCCTACGAGTTCTACGTCAGCCGCCGAGAAGAAATGCTCGCGTTGGTCGCCTCGCTCATGGCGGCGGCGCCGGCGGGCAGCCTGTTCGCCGTCGAAGCGGACGCGCGCTTCGATTTCAATCTGCTGCCGCAAGCCGGCGCCTGGGACGTGCGCGACTACCCGCCGGCGCGCGTCGGCATCTGGCCGCGGGCGCCGCGCGCGTGAATGGCGCCCCCAAGCGGGAATGAAACATTCACCACCCTCCGGCTGGACCTCGACCGATGGGCGAGTGTACCATGAGGGCATGGGCGATCGAGCTGATGAAAAACATGAAGGCGATGCGCCGCGGGCGGCCGCGCCGGGTCGGGTGGCCGGTTTTTTCGCGCGGATCGCGCACTTGGCGCGGCCCTGGTTGGAACAGACGGCGCTGAATCTGAAGGTTTGGATCCCCGCCTTGCGGAGCAAAGCCATGAAGAGCGGCCAGGTGAAGTACCGGGCCCGCGAGCACCGCAGTGGGCTGACCTGGAAGCTCATTCTACCGTCGCAATGCTGGCATTGCGGTACGACCGAGGGCTTAAGTCGCCGCGACTTCAACCGCGGCGTCCGCGCCTTCGATGCGCCGCTTCCGATCGCGACCGGAACGTATGGCACGGCGGCGTCGCTGTGGCTGTTGGCGATCGTGTTCGGCCAATGGTGGGCGTTCAATCTCGGTGTTCTGCTGATCTTGCTGGGATCGGGCCTGTTGTGGCTCAAGAGTTGGGGCGAGCGCGTGAAATTGACCTTCTGGACGTGCGCGGCGCACGCCGAAGAATTGGCGCCGCCGGGCCTGGTGAGCCACGATGAGGATCTTTACCTGTTTCTGCCAATGGAGGAGTTGGCGGAGAGGGCGCGCGCCGAAGTGATCGCGGCGCGCCGCCGCGAAGGCAAGTACACCAGCGACATGCCGGTCGACCGATCGGCGAGCGAAGGCCGCCCGCCGGCCGATGCGAAATCATCCCCGACGCCGTCCGTGGAATCGGCCCTTCCCACCCGTTTGCCGGGCACCCGCACCGAGTTGCCCCCTCTCAAGCTGGCCGGCGATGAAGAAGATCCCGCTTGATTCCATCAACGGCTACCTCGCCCCATGCCGCGCAAGAAACTCGCGCTGGTGCTGCGCGAAGCCAGCGACGCGGCGGCGGTAGGCGAGGCAGCGCTCGGGCCGCTCGGCGGCGAGATCGCGCTCCTCGCCCGGATCGGCTTCGAGGTCAAACAATTCGTCGCGCTCGCCGGCGACGTAAAAATGGTACTTGTACCGGCCGTCGCGCAGGCCTAACACGATCTCGTTGCCGGCCGAACAGAAATAGGCCCGTGGCCGGCGGTCGGCGGCCAACAAGTCGCGCCCCTGCCACTCGTCCGGTGGAGCAAAGCCCAACAGGTCCAACAGGGTCGGCGCGATGTCGACGTGCTGCCCGACGACCCGCTCGCGCGTTCCCGGCTCGCGAAAGCCCGGATAGAACAACACCAACGGCACATGGACGGCCTGCTCGTAGAGGCTGAAGCTGTGCAGCGTCTGGCCGTGCTGCCCGAAACTCTCGCCGTGGTCCGCGGTGATTGCCACAAGGGTCGAATCGGCCAGCCCGCGCCGGGCCAACGCGTCCATGAACCGGCCGATCTCGGCGTCGGCCGCGCGGACGGCGTTCAGGTAACGGGCCAATTCGGGGTCTGCGACGCCGAAGTCGCGAGGCTCGCTGGACTCGATGTAGGGATGGTGCGTGTCGAGCGTGTAGGCGAAGACGAAAAACGGCCGCTCCGGCTCGGCGGCGCGCCCCGCGTCGATCCAGTCGAGCACGTCGCGGTACATCGTGCGATCGTGCATGCCCCACGAACTGGCCTTGTCTTCCGGATGATCGGCGGCGTCGATCAGCCGCTCGGCGCCGCGCGCCTTGAGGAACCGGTCCCGCTCTTTCCAGCTCCAATGGCCCGAGTGAGCGAAGCAGGTGCGATAGCCGTGGCTCCCTAACACCTGGGCGACCGTTGGCACGTCGAAGCCTGGGTTGTCGCGGACGATCAGGAACCAGTCGGGCCGCGGCAGCGTGCTGGCCGTGAGACAAACCAGACCGTTGCAACTACACGCCGCCTGCGCGTAGATGTTTTCGAACACGATCCCCCGCTCGGCCACGAGTCGGTCGAGCCGTGGCGTGGTTGGGTATTTCGAGCTTTGCACGCCGAAGTACTCGGCCCCGACCGATTCGAGCACGATCAGCACCACGTTCTTCGGCCGGACTCCGGCTCGCAGGACGGCCTTCCTAGGCCGTCCCGTCCGGGAATTCGAGGAAGGCGCGGCGCCGGCCGCCTCCCCGGCCCGCGGCGTGAAGTCGCTGGTGTCGGCGTTGGGCAACGAGAACGTGTTGCCGAACGGCTGTTCCTTGAGAGCCTCCTCCAGGCAACTGGCCAACAAGAGCGCGTGTGAGCTGTGGGCGATGCGCCGCTCCCAGCGATTCGGATCGGTCCAGTGCGAGTGCATATACGCCCGGCAAACGCCGACGTAGACCGCGACCATCGCCGCGGCGGCGACCACCGCGCGGAGGGGGGCGCCCCTGCGAAACCAGGGAAGCTTGCGCGTCAGCAAAGGGGCGACGAACACCGCCAGAGGCGCGCCGATCAGGCTTGCGATCGCGCCGAGCGTCAGGAACGGCCTGATCGACGAGGCCATCAGCAGCGGGCCGCCGGAGAACGACAACAACCGAATCGACAGCGGCACCCGCATCACTTGGAACAGGAGCAAGCTCGCCACGGCATACACCGCCGCCATGCCATACACGCCCAACACCGACCATCGCCAGCAGGCAGCCCCGCGGCGGCCACGCGTGGCCAACGACGTCAGGGCGCAGACGACAGTCAGGGCCGCGACGAAGCCGACGTCGGGCGAGACCACGACCGCCAGCCGTAGCAGCCAACGGACGAGCTCGCCGGGCGTCGTTATGGCCAACGGCAAGAGCGCCAGCTTCGTGCCGACCATGACCGCCGTCAGCCCCAAGGCCAACGACGGTGGCAAGGACGACACGGTCTTGACGGATCGGCCGTGGACCTTGATCGGTTTTGACGAGCGTGTACCGGCCCGACGAAGACGTCGCCGGACGACCGGACTGGCGGAAACACCTGCGGGACGGCCTTCCATGGCGGCACCTGGGGGAAATGCGATTGGAACCTCTCGCCCCAGTATCCCCTTCGGCGGTAGTGGGTCAATACGAACAACGCCCCGCTTCAATACGAGTTCAGCTACCGGACGGTGACGTACAATGCCAGCCTGTGCCCCGCCAGGTCGATCTCGACCGGCTCGACGCCGGGAATCGGCGAAATGGTCAACTCGACCGATAAGGTTTCGGAACGAATGTAGTCGCCGAAGTCGTCGATCGCCTTCAGCAATTCGGCCGACTCCGTAACGACACCCACCTCGATCCGGTCGGTGTACTTGCAATCGAGATCCTTGCGGCGGCCCTGGATCGCGTGCGCCAACTCGCGGGCCAACCCCTCGGTCTGGAGATCCGCGGTCAATTCGGTGGAAACGACGACCACGGCCAACGGACCTTGCGCCGCGGCCCAGCCGGGCTTGGCCTGCAAGCGCACCTGGATGTCGTCGCGGTCGAGCGAGATCGGGCCGTCGGCCAGGTCGAACCTCACCTCCCCCTCGGCTTCGAGCCTGGCCAACAAGACCGCCGCGTCGGCCGTCGCCAAAGCTTGCTTGAGCGCGGGGAGCCGCTTGCCAAGCCGGGGGCCGAGCCGCTTGAGGTCGGGCAGCACGCTGTGGCTGATGTACTGGTCGGCGCGCGGAATGAACTCGACCTGCTTGACGTTGAGCTCCTCACGGATCAAGCCGGCGTGCGCCTCAAGCCACGCCTGGTGCCGCGCATGCACCAGCACGATCTCGACCTTCGCCAGCGGCTGGCGGACCTTGAGCTTGGCCGTCATCCGGGCGCCGCGCCCCAGTGAGACGATCTCGCGCACAACATTCATTTGCTCCGAGAGCGCGTCGTCGATCACCGCCGCGTCGCCCGTGGGAAAGTCGCAGAGATGGACGCTTTCCAAGGCCCGGCCGCCCGTCGCGGCCACCGCCAGGTTCTGCCAAAGGGTTTCGGCCAGGAAGGGTACGAACGGTGCGATCAATTTCGCAGTGGTGAGGAGGCATTCGTAAAGCGTCCAGTAGGCGTCGCGCTTGTCGGCGGTTTGTTCGCCCGTCCAAAAGCGGTCGCGGCTGCGGCGCACGTACCAATTGCTCAGCGCGTCGACGAACGCCGTGATCCGGCCGCAGGCGGCGAAGTTGTCGTAGGCGTCCATCCGCTCCGTCACGGCCGCCGCCGTGCGCGCCAGTTCGCTCGTGATCCAGCGGTCCAACTCTCCCCGCTGCCGCACCGGCCGATAGCCTTGGCCGCGGGCCAGCACGTCGGGATCCAGTTGGCCAAGGTTCCCGGCCAACACGTCCCCGGCCAGCATGTCCCCGGCCAGCATGTCGGCCGGATCGAAACCGTCGATGTTGGCATAGATCACGAAGAAGCTGTAAACATTCCAGAGCCGTAGCAGGAATTCGGGAATGCTGTCTTTGATCGCTTGTTCGCTGTAGCGGATCGAGGTCCAAGGGGCTTGGTTGGCGAAAAAGTACCAGCGCAGCGCGTCGGCGCCGTAACGGTCGAAAATCTCGTTCGGCTCGCGGTAATTCCGCTTGCTCTTCGACATCTTCTGCCCGTCTTCACCCAGCATCAGCCCGAGCACGATGCAGTTGCGGAACGGGTGCGGGTACTCGTGCCTCGGCGCGGCCGGGTCGCCGGCGGTTTGTCCTTCGCCGAACAAGAGCGTGCTGATCGCGAGTTGGCTGTAGAACCAACCCCGCGTCTGGTCGAGCGCCTCGCTGATGAAGTCGGCCGGGAACTGGGACTCGAACTGCTCGCGACCCTGGTGCGGGTATCCCCACTGGGCGAACGGCATCGCGCCGGAATCGTACCAGCAGTCGATGACTTCACTGACGCGACGCATCCGTTTGCCGGGCACGAACGGCGATGCGTACGTTATTGCATCAATGTATGGCTTATGGACTTTGAGATCGTCCGGCAGCTCTGGTTTGGCGCGTTTCGCCGCCTCCCAAGCCTCCATACCGGACACCATGGGCTTCGACATCAATTCCTCGTAACTTGCCACAGCTTCTGCGGAGCCTGATTCTTCGCAGACCCAAATCGGCAACGGCGTGCCCCAGTAGCGCTCGCGCGACAACGCCCAGTCGACGTTGGTCTCGAGGAAGTTGCCGAAGCGGCCATCGCGAATGTGTTCCGGCAGCCAATGGATCCGCGCGTTGTTGGTCAGCATATCGTGTTTGAAGCGGGTGGTGCGGATGAACCAACTGCGGCGCGGGTATTGGATCAAAGGGTCTTCTTCGGCCCGCCAGCAGAATGGGTACTCGTGCAGGTACTGCTCGTGGTGATACAATAAGCCGCGGCGGCGCAGCTCGCGAACGATGTCCTTATCGGCCTCCTTGACCCAACGGCCCTGGTATTCGGGCGCCTCGGCGGTGAATTTGCCGTCCGCACCGACGGCGCAGATCAGCATCGGTTCCATCTCATCGACGAACCGTGCTTGCTCGGCCTTTAGGAGCTCAAAATCAACCTCGCCAAAGGCCGGAGCTTGATGCACGACACCAGTACCGCTGTCCGTAGTCACAAAATCGGCGGCGACCACGCGCCAGGCGATGTGTTGGCGCCCACCCGACTTGAGTTGTTCCTGTTCGTCACCGCGAAACTTTGGTTCATTGCCGACCGAGGCGTTCGGAGACTGTGTGTAATAGTAACGGAATGGAGGAAGATATCGGCGACCCACAAGCTCTGATCCCTTAAGAGTCCGTTTAACGACCCATGCAATTGCCGAATCGCGGTTCACTTTTTCAACAATGGCTTTTGCGCGCACAGTCGCTACGATCAAGTTCGCATCTGGATTCGTGGGATCAACGATTACCGAGTATTCGAGATCGGGGTTTACCGCGGCGAACTGGTTGCTGGGCAACGTCCAGGGGGTCGTGGTCCAGACCAAAAGCGATGTATCCGGCTGGTCCAGCAGCGGAAAGCGAACGTAGACGCTCGGATCGGCCACCTCGCGGTAGCCCTGGCCCACCTCGCCGGCGCTAAGGGCCGTGCCGCCTTGCGCCCACCACCAGACGATCTTGTGCCCCTGGTACAACAGGCCGCGCTCGAACAGGTTCTTGAGCGACCACCAGACGCTTTCGACGTAGCTCTGGTGATAGGTGACGTAGGCCTCGTCGAGATGAATCCAGAACCCGATCCGTTCGGTGAGCCGCTCCCACTCGCGCATATAGCGCCAGACGCTCGCCTGGCAGCGGTGGATGAACGGCTCGACGCCGAAGGCCTCAATCTCCTCCTTGGAATGGATCCCCAGTTCTTTGCAGACTTCGACTTCGACGGGCAGGCCGTGCGTGTCCCAGCCCGCCTTGCGCTGGCAACGATAGCCACGCATCGTGCGGTAGCGGGGAAAGAGATCCTTGATGGCCCGCGTCAGGCAATGTCCGGGGTGCGGCATGCCGTTGGCGGTGGGAGGGCCTTCGTAGAAAATGAATGGAGGCGCGTTGGCCCGCCGCGCGAGCGATTGTTCGTAGGTCCGCCGCTGCTTCCACAGCGCCATGATCTCGGTTTCGAGGGCCGGAAAGCGGGGGTTGGATTCAACGGAACGAAACATGCCAAACAGGGGATCCCGACTCTCGACCGGTTACGACGGGGGCAGTCCAGGACGCAATGATTCCAACTCGCGTTGCAGTCGTTCGATTTCCGATTTCAGCTTACGCCGTTCTTGGTCGACGTTCGCCAGCGCGGCTGCCAAGCCGTTGCGTTCCGCCTCGGCGGCCATCCGCGCCGACTCGGCGGCCATCCGCGCCGCTTCCGCCAAGTCCCAGCCTTCGTCCGCCCAGGGAAGCCAGCGACCGGCCTTGGGATCGTAAAGCCGTAGCTCACGGCCGTGGGCTTCAAAGTGCAAGCCCGTCACCTCGCTCGGCAAGCGGTTCGTTACCGATTCGATCGGCACGTACTTCCTCACTCGTCGATCGGCTTGTCAGCTCGATCACCAAGTCGGGCATGTGGCCATCTTCTTCCCAGACTTTGTACGTCCTGCGGTCCAGTGTACGATGTTCCAACGGCGATGTCGAGACTGCCCGTAGTGCCCGTAGGGAATTAGAGCCTATCTCAGAACCGCCATTGTGGTGTAGGTGTCCCGCCTGCCGGGCGGTTTTGGGATAGGCTCTCAGACCCGGTTCTGTTCGCGCCCCTCGAAGAACGCGATCACGTTATCGACCACGCCGGAGTTCAGAAGTTCCATGCCCTCGGGCGTTTGGTCCGCGTTATGGGGGGTGAGCACGATCTGACGGCAGGCCAAAAGCGGATGGCCGGCCGGAAGCGGCTCGGTATCGTACACGTCGACCGCGGCCCCACCCAGGCGCCCGGCATCGAGCGCCGCGACCAAGGCCGGCGTGTCGACGACCTGGCCGCGGGCCGTATTGACCAGAAGCGCTTCAGGCTTCATCAACGCCAGCTCGCGGGCTCCCAACAGACCGCGGCTTTGCTCGCTGAGCTTGATATGCAAGCTGACCGCGTCGGAGGTGGCCAGCAACTCGTCGAGCGGCACGAACTTCAGCCCCAGCCGGGCGGCCCGCTCGCGCGACGGGTGCAACGTCCATACCTGCACCCGCATGCCGATCGCCGCGGCCATGCGGGCCATCTCCTGGGCGATGGCGCCCGCACCGATCAAGCCCAGCAGTCTTCCACGCAGGGAGTAATTCAACAGGCCGTTCCAGCGGCCGTGCTTCATCTCGTCGGTCTGGAACCAGGCCCGCTTGGCGACGGCGAACAGCAGCCCGAGGGCGTGTTCGGCCACCACCGGCGCCGTACGGCCGGGAAGGTTGCGCACGTCGATGCCGCGTTGGCGGCAATGAGCCAGGTCGATGGCGTCAGTGCCGATCCCGCAGATCGAGATCATCCGCAACCTCGTACACTCGCGCAGTGCTTCCGCGGGCCACTTCAACGTGCTGCGAGAGTTGATCAGGCAAACCGCGTCGCGCGCGCGGCGGACCTGCTCGGCGACCGACTCCGGCAGGTCAGCGTAGAGCACCACCTCGCCGTAAGCCCTCAACCGCTCGAGGTGCGACGATCCTGACAGTTGCGGTGGATGGTCGGCGGGAATGACGATCAATGGGCGTGTCATGGAGCGTGCCGCGGGGTTGAGCACATTCTATCCCATCGCCGGCGCCAAGGAGTAGCTTCGTGCCGATAGTGATACCATTTGCTCGTTGAGTCAGGAAAAACCGTAGGTTTTTAGGACATATTGACGTGCCGCTTTTCAGGGCACGGTGCCGAGGGAACGGGCGCTTCTCTAATCAATCGTCGGGCAAAATCAGCGGTCGTTGGACTGCTTGTGGCAACACGATCGGGGCTTCGATCGGACGAAAGAGTGCCAGGCTGAAGTGGCCACCAGACGACGGACGGCAAATCGTATTTGGCGAGCCGCGCTAGATCATCCATGACCGGCCAGCCGATACACTCATCGAATAGAAGCTTGATCGGGCTATTTTTCACGCGGCGGAGATTGAAGGGAGGAGAAGTATCGGAATGCCATCTCCACCTCCCTGGGTTCGACTCCATACGCGATCGCAGCACGTTCAATGCTGCCTTCGGCCGTGACCGCCTGAGCGAGCGCAACGGCCGTGTAGCGGCTTGGCGTTAGCGGTTCTCCAAAATGCCGATGCGGGTTCATCGTGATTTCCAACTCATCCTCCTTCCATGCGCAGTATTCGGCCGCTAGACCATCCTCATCGTAGGTAAGATCGCGAAGATATAGCCTCGATGACATCCTTAATCATGTAGCTGTCGGCCTTCGGTCCCGTGAGTTGTACCAACCCGTCGCCGTCCGCCCCCGTAGCAAGGACGATTTCAAATCTCCGGCCTCCTTCACCCCCAGCCTCTTCGGTCGCGGTCTCCTTGCTCTCCTTGTTTTTCTTCACCCGTTCGGCGCGCTCGAAGAGATACGTCTTGTGCCGCAAGGCAAACGGAAAAGCCACCCGATATCGCTCCTTGGCCTTATCCACAGCCTGCCTGATCGTTTGTAGCGGAACGTCGAACTGCTTGCGAATGTCCGCAATAGCCAAGATTTGGATGAAATCCAAAAACGTGACCACCTTTTCTTCGGTCGCCAACTGATTACTTACGACCGGTGCATTCTTGGGTGTGCCGAAAAGCCAACGATTGATCGTGCCGGTGCGCTCTCGCGCGTAGAGCGCCGCTTCCGCCGGCGAATAGATACCAACTCCAAGATGTTCGGCGACTGCGGAAACCACGGATGTTTTCTCCTGGCCCCGAAGCGGGGAAGATGGTCGCACTCTATTCTAACAGTCATTCGTCTGGCAAGTCGAGAAAATAAAGGGGGCTGCTGCTACGACTTCATCCTGGCGATATGGAACGAATGGCGATTTTGGTCAAAACCAGTATCAACGATTGAGAGCTCGATCCCTTCAAACTTGGCCCTTTCTGGCGATAACGAAGGCAGGATGGGATAGCTTGGATGACCGCGATCTTTCCCAGTCTTACACGTAGAATCCGGTAGAGTCAGGAAAAATCAAAGCTCCGTGACCGAACCGCCCGGCAGAAGGTCAAGCTTTCTGGTGTATTTGATGAATGGTGCCATTGAACGTCCCTCCTGGCTATCCTACCAGCATTCCGCGTGCTGGAAAAGTGGGCACGCCGAAAAAGTGCGGCCGGCTTCTGGCCGTGCGACGCTGGCTAGCCGGTTTTCCCTGGCGCTTTTTCAAATGGTATCACTACCTCTTCGTGCCTATCCCAAAACCGCCATTGTGGTGTAGGCGTCGCGCCTGGCCGGCGGTTTTGGGATAGGCTCTCAGTGCAAAACCGCACGAAGGGCGGTATGATGATGTCGCCTGTCACTTACGACCGAGCGACTGCGAGGCCCGCTGTGGGTGTGTACGAAGAACTGGGACTAACGCCGATCATCAATGCCTCCGGCGCGGTCACGCGGCTGGGCGGCGCGCCGATGCCCGCCGCCGTGCTGGCGGCGTTTCAAGAAGCGGCCGGACAGTGCGTGCCGCTCGAACGGCTTCAAGCCGCAGCCTCCCGAGTGATCGCCGACGTCACCGGCGCCGAGGCCGGGCTGGTAACAGCCGGCGCCGCGGCGGCCCTGACCTTGGGCGCGGCGGCGATCATGTCGGGCTACGACCTGCGGCGGATGGAACTCTTGCCGCAAACCGACGGCTCGTTTCCCGATGAGTTCGTCGTCGCGCGCGAGCAACGCAACGGCTACGATCACGCGGTTCGCGCCGCCGGCGCCAAGCTGGTCGAAGTGGGGTTCCACGAAATCGTGGCCAACGCGGGCGTGCGGCGCGCCGAAGCCTGGGAATACGAGGCGGTGTTTTGTCCGCGCACGGCGGGCGTGCTGTACGTTTTCGCGCCCGGTTCCCAGCCGCCGCTGGCCGAAGTCGCGGCCAAGGCCCACGCGCGCGGGCTGCCGGTATTGGTCGACGCGGCGGGTGAACTGCCGCCGCGCGCGAACCTGAAGGCGATCGTCGCCGGGGGAGCCGATCTGGTGGCCTTCAGCGGCGGCAAGGCGATCCGCGGGCCCCAAGCGACCGGCATCCTCTGCGGCCGGCGCGAACTGGTGGGCGCCGCCGCGGTGCAACTCCTTGACATGGACGACTACTTCGAGCTCTGGGAGCCGCCCACCGAATGGATCGACAAGTCGCGCTTCGCCGGCCTGCCGCGGCACGGCATCGGCCGCGGAGGCAAGGTCTCGAAGGAACAGATCGTGGCCTTGCTCGCCGCGCTGCGGCTGTTTGCCACGGGCCAATACGACCATGAGTTGCAATCGCAGCGCGGCCGGTTGCGGCGGATCGCCGAACGCTTGCGCGGTTCTTCGGCCCATTGCGAGCTGGTCGATTCCCGCGACGGTGAAAGCCCGCCGCGACTGGAGATCGCCATCGACGAAGCCGCCCTGGGCCGCTCCGCCTTTGAAGTCTGCCGCGGGCTACGCAATGGCTCGCCGCCCTGTTACGTCGGACATGGGCAACTGCGCGAGGGGAAGCTCGTGATACACCCTTTGCACCTCGATGATGAGCGCGCTGAGAAGCTTGCCAAACGGTTGCATGACGAACTCAGCAGTAACTCCGTTTCTCCCTGAACCATTACAGTTGTGCGTCGTCAACAGCCATTGCCGCGGGCTAATGCGCGCGGCCGGCGACGGGCTTGATCGAATCGTTGGTCGGCATTTCAACGTCATGGGTCCAGCCGGGCAACCCGTCCCGCGGCACGACTCCGCCGGAGAGCGTACAGACTCCAATCATCGCCGCCAAGGCGAGCACATCCATATCCTGACTTCGGAGCCGGCCCCGCAACTCCGAAATCAGCAACCGCTTGAGTGGCTGTTTCAACCTGCGGAACGCGAACGTCGCTCCACTGATCACGCCACTTTCCCAATTCTCCAGGCAATAGCTTGCGGCGATTTCGTCCAATCCATCGACTTCGCAGAGGAAGTGCCCGGAGTAGACCAGGAAACGTCCTTCGTCGACGTCGTCTCGCAAGGAAAGACCTAACGACGCCCAACATTCGCCTGAGTCGTGCCGTAAATGAACTCGGCACGCACGACGATCGTCCATGGCGAACGGGTGGCGATCCTTTGGCTTTCGCGTCGGCAGCGACATGCATTCACTCGATCACTCAATTCTCGCAGGGTACCGCTGGGCCGTCAATGCGCAGCGATTCAGTTGATTCGGTTTACGTGCAAGGCATGTGGCAAGAATGTTGCCTTGCGCGCCGACCTTGCGGCGAAACTGATCAACTGTCCCGATCTCGCCCCTAATGTTCAGCATGATGTTGTCGGGTGCTGATAGAAGGAGGGTAATTCAGCGTCCGGAGCGTCCGCACACTTGTGGGGGGTGCCAATTAGTCTTGCGCAAACTGTTTTGGCTATTCGACTTGCGCAGTAGATGCGCGATTGTGCCAATGACCTGCGCCCAAGGGCAGCGTCCGCACACCAATGGGGGGTGCTAGATTGCACGTCGCAAGTAGTGGCTGCCGTTGGACTTATGGCACGAGCTCCGGATCGCGACGACGTCACTTCGCGGGGCGGCAGCGTCCGCACACTTGTGGGGGGTAACGTACCACGTCACGCTCAATCAAGCTGCTTGGACTGCGAACTCCGACGAACGTGGGCTTCATCTCACGTCCCCTACGGCGGCGCTGCCTGGAAACTGAGCACCAAAACCCCCCGCGGCGCCCGCTGAAACGGCTGGCAAATCGGAAGAAACCCTTGACGCGAAAAACTGTTTTCTATGGATTTTATAGGGCCAACCGCGAACGATCGAACACGACGGCGGCGACCTTGTCGAACTCCGGCGCGATCGGTCCCACGTTGGTCTCGAACTCGACCGCCGTCGCCGTCAGTCGCACCCACTGCCCAACCAGTTCGTCGCCGTTGACCAGCAG
>DATKSN010000192.1:0-15426 GCA_035531595.1 Pirellulales bacterium
TTTCCCAGTGAGAAGTGGATCGAGCACAAAATCCTACTTCTCGCCGAAAGGCGCCCTTTAAATCAATACCAACTCCCTGCGATTCTTCGGATAAACTACGCCAAAACCGCTAGATTCACGCGCGCCAGCGAGACTGCACCCGATCAAGGCCCATCATTGCGATGTCGCGCTGAAGATTGAGGAGAAGGTCGAGCTTCTCATCGAGATCAAGGCGATCAACAAAGTGTTGAAAGCCGTTACCGCGGAACAACCTGGCTACTACGCAAGCCGGGAAGGGGTCACATGGGCGGCGCTCACGAATGCCGATCACTGGCGGGTCTACAAGGTCATCTTGGGCAAACGTGTTGAATTCGAGTTGTTGCTGGAGTTCTGCATCAGCACGCTCGACCCCAAGGCGGAATCGACCATAGAAATCCTCTACGCGATCTGCAAGGAAGGTTGGAAGAAATCGGCCCTCGAAAGCTTGGACGAAAAGCACGAAGCATTGAACCGCTACCTGGTCGGGGCGATCATCCGGTCAAAGCACTTCGTCGGGTTGATTCGGCGCAAACTCCGCCAAGTTCACCACGGAGCAAAGGTGGACGTTGACGAGATTCTCCGGCTCTTGGACAAGGACGTACTCAAGCTGGAGGTACTCGGGGGCGAGAAGGCGGAGCTTGCTGAAAAGCTCGTTCACAAGGCGGCCAAGAAACTCGCACGCGGGAAAGCCGCCGCCCGCGCCAGCAAGACGGCTGAAAAGAAGGGAAGTAACGAACAGGCGAAGACAGCCAAGCAGCCCGGCGGGCCAGCAGCTCTCTAGGTCGCGGCAAAGTCTAGAGCAATCCTGGGGCAACAATCCATAACGCAAGCGGTAAAGCGAAGTTTGGAGCGAATCCCATGTCTTCCACGCCCCCTGGCGCTCAACCAACAACAAAGCTCTGCCCGTTCTGCGCGGAGCAAATCGCGTTCAATGCGATCAAGTGCAAACACTGCGGTTCGGCGATTCTTGGCTCGAACCAGCCGGACCAGGTTCCCTCTGTAATCACGGCTCCATTGCTCATCTCGGCGATTAGCAACATCGTCGTTGCCCTGTTGTGGATAAACGCTTCCTTCATTTGGGATCAACCATTGGTTCTTCTTATACCCGTGGCGATGATCGTTCTTTGCGTTTTTGAGTTTGCCCTCTACGCTAAAGCCGACACCTTGAAGCCGGCTGATCTCGCCAAGCAAGTTAATAGAATCACATTGTTCGAGGTCGTGGTCGGCCTTCTCAATCTGGTTTCCTTCATTTGCGGCATCGTGTTGTCGGTGAACTTGCGGAGGGTAATGCCGCGAGCTATTTTAGCCCAGGATTCCCAGGGCCTAAGCGCGGCCGACATCGAAGGGCTCAACGATCAATGGTGGCTTGTTTTGCGCCGCGTTCTGCGGGTCGTCGCCTTAGCATTTCTTAGCTTATTCATTGCTTTGTGGGTGGTGGGCCTGATTCAGGGTTTTTTGGATGAAGGCCCGCAGGTGATTGTCTGAGCTCTTATCAGCCCAGGAACCTGGCTACTCGTCGGCCTAATCGTGCTTGTAGTTGTGGTCGCTCGAAAGAAACGAAAACGACAACTGACGGCCACCAGTCCCGTTCTGTCAGCGCAGATTGGTCAATCCGCGCAAGCCCCATTGCAACTCGCGAAGTCAATCACGTTCGGCGCGGGGCGTCTGGTGACGTCGACCCCAAGTGCGGTCAATCGCCTACTGTGGCGGGTCGCAGGCGAAGGCAATGACCTGGTGTACTGGTTTCTCATCGCGCTTGCGGTTGTCGGCGGCCTTGTCGGCGTCGGCTATTTCTCCCGCTTGATGGGGTAAGGCGTCCGCGTGCGCGCGGGCGCCGAATCGTGAGTGGGTCGTACGGCGCAGGCAGCCCCAAAGTTGCCGCCCCTCGCGGTAGCTGGTAAACTCTGTGGCATCGGGTGGCCGCCGGCGCCTGCTGGGCGGTAGAATGGGTACACCGTTATCGGACCGTCTAAACGGCCGATTCAAAGCGCCCTGCCCTGGGGATAATGGCGATGAGTACGCAAACCAACGGCACAGCCCACGACAAGGCGGGCCGGTTCGCCCCAGGCAACCCTGGGGGCCCTGGCCGGCCACGGCGTGAAGTGGAAGCCGAGTATCTGGCCGCGACGATGGCGAACGTGACGGCGGAAGCCTGGGGGCGAATCGTCGCCAAAGCCGTTGTGGACGCCGAAGCCGGCGACCGGCACGCGCGGGAATGGCTGGCCAGAATGCTGGGGCTGGGGCTGGTACCGGCCCTTGAAGTGGTGACCGGCCCCGATCTTGCCCCAGTTGAACGCGGCCGTATCGATCTACTCAATGAACCCGACTATCTCGACTATCTGCGCGCCCAAGCGGCGGCAGAAGACGGCGAGCCGCCCCCCCCCTTCGCGCCCCGCGGCCCGTGAGTTAGGGGGGGGCCAAAATACCCTCCATTCGTGGTGGACCATTGGCCAGCGCGCACGAGTTTTCAACGGTTTTCAAAATGTGGTTGGCGGTCGAGGGTAACACACGTAAGGTGACGTGGCGCCCCGACGTTGGCGCCCGGTTTGGGTTGACCGGCGAGGCTGGCGAGCGTGGGATTACCGCCCTGGAACGCGCTGGGCTGGTGGCCATCGTAGCGGCGATTACCCCGAGCAGGTCGGCAAGGACGACAAGTTCGTGCGGAATTGCAAGAAGGCCATCGACTCGGACATCCAAAACGCCGCCGACTTGAAACGGACGAAGAGGTAGGCCAGGACGCAAGCCACGTGCCCCAAAACCTGGTAATTCCAATGAGTTCTCGCTGGGCAACCTCGCCCGCGGGTGGCACAGATGGGCGACGCGGACGAAAAAGTCTTAACGCGTCCAAAGCCGGTCAATCCGCCGAGACGGATTTCCTTGTCGGTACAGGTACGGTTTTGCAGTTTTTTCTTGGGCATTTTCGGCTGCGCCGAAACCACCGTGCCGACCCGCTTGAGGTCGTCGGTGTTCCATTCCGCGTCCGCGATCGCTGGTTCCCTTTCCCCGGTCTGTTTTCGGTCCAATTTTGGTATGATGGAGTAAGGATCGAAGAGCGGCCATTGCGATTGAGGTGATTTGATGGCTACGCAGCCAGGAGATAATGAAGGCTTTCGGGTATTGGACGAGTTCGTTTGCCAAGCGAACTCCCTGCCTCAATCGTCGCTGCCTGGTCGTTTGGGAAGCGGTGCAAATACGGGCATGAGAGTCATTACGGAGATCGCCGCGGACCCTTCATGTCCAACGATGACGGACGAGCGAACGGCGGAATTCCGACGGCTGAGCACTCCTGATCTTCTGGCGTTGGTCCAAGTCGGTGGCTCCGAACTCACGCCGGGAGAGCTCCGCTTCATCCATGACTTGGCGATCGAGAGACTGGTCCAGTACGATGCCTGTTCGTCGAAGGGCGCCGACGAGTTGTCACGACAAGCGATGCAAGTGGCCGTGGGGAGAATGTAGCGTGAATGCCGTCCCCACGCCCTCGCGTTCCAGCGAATCCGAATCAGGTTCGATGGGGCTTCCGGTCATGGACGATCCAATGCGGTGTCGCATGATCAACCTACCGCGTCTCGAATCGCTTCTGGCCACCTTTCCGCATCTGAAGATCGGCCTGCTGGGCGACCTGTTCCTCGACCGCTATCTCGATATCGACGCGGAGTTGCCCGAAACGTCGATTGAGACCGGGCTCGAGGCGTACCAGGTCACGCGGGTCCGCAACAGCCCCGGCGCGTTGGGCACCGTGATCAACAATCTGGCGGCGCTGGGCGTCGGCCGGTTGTCGCCGGTGACCGTGCTGGGCGACGACGGCCAGGCCCACGACCTGCTGAAGGAATTGGCCGGGCTGCCGGTCGATCCCCAGCGAATCGTTCGCGACCCCGGCAGGCTCACGCCCACCTACACCAAGCCGATGCGGCGCGACGCCGCGGGCGTGTGGCGCGAGTTGAATCGGATCGACCTACGGAACCGCGCCCCTTTGTGCCGGGCGACCGAGGAGCGGCTGTTGGACCTGGCGAGCGAGGTCTTCGCCGAGTCCGACGGACTGATCGTGCTCGACCAGGTGAACGAGGAAGGGTGGGGCGTCGTCGGCCCTCGGCTGCGCGACCATCTGGCCGACCTCTGCCGGAATCAGCCCGGCAAGCTCGTGTTCATCGACAGCCGCCGGCACGTCCGCCACTTCCGCTGCGGCGTGCTCAAGCCCAACGTCGGCGAATGCCTGGCCGCGCTAGGCGAACCGCCGCCGGCCGCCGATGCGCCGTTCGACCTGGAACTGGCCGGCCGTGCCGCCCTGGCGCTGTCGCGACAAACCGGCCGGCCGCTGTTCTGCACGCTGGGCGAACGCGGGATGCTGGTTGTCGATTGCGGATCGCGGATTGCGGATCGCGGATTGGATGTCGAATCCGCAATCCGCAATCCAAAATCCGAAATCGTCCACATCCCCGGCTTCGCCGTGGCCGGCCCCGTCGACGTGGTGGGGGCGGGCGACAGCGCCACGGCGGGGATCGTGGCATCGCTCTTGGCCGGCGCGACGGCGCTCGAGGCGGCGACCGTCGGCAATCTGGTGGCCTCCATCACCGTCCAACAGATCGGTACGACCGGCTCCGCCTCGTCGGAGCAAGTGGTCGCAAGGTGGAGGCGCGTTGACGAACGCCTCATGGAGACTTAACATCTCAATTGAGAGACCCCTGTCAAAGGCCGGTTTTCGTCGTCCGCCGCCGAGCGCCGGCGCGGTCAACCCATCCACTCCAACCACGGAAAGGGAACGTCTCCATGCCATTGTTCGAGATTGAAACGGAGTCGCATATCATCATCACCTGGGCCGAAGATCAAGACGCCGCCGCCGCGGTCGTCAACGACGCCTATCCGGAAGAGCGAGTCATGCGGCTCACCAAGCGGCCTCGCGACACCTGGGTGATTTCCAAGAGCGCGCTGGGCATCTCCGGCCAGCTCGACATCTGCCACACCGCCCGCGATTGCCTGTCGAAGGCCGCCGGCGACAAGGTCCATGCCATCCGCCTCTACATGCACGAAACCGGTTCCGACCTGGAACTCGCCCGCAAAGTCATCGAGTCGAATATGGTCATGGGCTGGTAGCGAGATAGGCGTTAAGCGTCATACTTCACGCGGCACGGTGGCTGGGGCAGAGCCTTAGCGATGCCCCGGTCGCTATGGAGCTATCGAGCCGGGGCATCGCTTCACCACCGCGCCGGGCTTCACCATGTCGGCGATGCCCCGGTCGCTATCGAGCGATCGAGCCGGGGCATCGCTTACGCTCTGCCACCAGCCACCACTTTCTCGTGACAGAATGTCTCATTTCCCGATCCTAACGCCTTCTATTCCTGCAAGTTCTGATACAGCGGCAAATGCCGGTAATAAACCTCCAGCATCAAGAGATGCATGGCGGTGACGTAGATTCTGCCGCCCTCGCGGCCCCAGCGGTCGGGCGTGGCGCCGCGCGGTTGCCAACTGCCGCCGAGCGGACCCTCGGGCGCTTGACTCTCAATCAACAGGGCGCGGAGCCGCCCGTTCCATTCTTCCCAGTGCGGGCCGCCGACCTGGAACATGACCTGCGTGGCGTAGTACCAGTAGTAGGCGTCGCGCCGGCGGTCGTTGGCCGTGCCCCATTGGGGCAGGTTGGCACGCAGGTAATCGGCGCCGGCCTGCATGGAGGGGTTGTCGCGCCGCCAGCCAAGGTACTGCCGCATCAAGAGCGCCTCGGCCGTCATCACTCGGCTCGGCGCGCGCTGGTGGGGCTGCTTGGCCTTCGGGCGATAGACGTAAACGGCCGGGTTGGCCTGAGCCTGGGCGCCGTCGAGCCAGGCCGTGACGCGCTGGTAACATTCGGGCGACACCTGCAAGCCGGCCAGTTCGCCGCTCTTGAGCGCCATTAACTGCCAGCCGGAAACCGAGGTGTCGCTTCCCTGGCGCGGCGCGTAGCGCCAGCCGCCTTCGGTCGGGCTTTGGGCCGCGGCGATGAACGACAGTGCCCGCTGCGCCGGATCCCGAAGCGTGGCGTCGCGTGTCATGCCGTAGGCCTCGCCCAGCGCGATCGAAGCGATGCCATGGCTGTAGAGCCATACGTTGATGTTCGACTTCGCGTCCTGCGGCACGAACAGATCGCCGTTGTTACCCTGATTGCCCACCAGGTAAGCCAGCCCGCGCGCGACCACGGGGCGGTACTTGCCGTCGGTGTGCGTGTAGCCGGCGCCCAGGAAGGCCAACAGCGACAAGCCGGTGGCCGCCGTGTCGGAGTGCATCTCTCCCGCTCCGGCGTTTTCGTAGCCCGGCCGCCCCTGCCAGAATTCGTGCAAGCTCCAACTTCCGTCGGGGTTCTGGTGCCGGGCGAGGAAATCGAGCCCGGCCTCGACGGCTCGTTCCGAGGCCTCGCTGCCGCCGCGTTGGTTGGCCAACTCGCGCCGCATTTCGCGATCGCGCTGTCGGAAGCCGGGCACCGACGTGTCCTGCACACGCACGGCCGCCAGCTTGCCGCCACTGCGTTCGAGGATCATCCGACCAACGCCGCTGTGGACGACCTTGCTTTCCACGCGCGCGCGGCGGCTGGGAAGCCCGACGTCGAGCGCCGGAGTGGCACTCAAGCCACCCGGTCCCTCGGGCGCCGCGATCCGCACGGGCAGTCCCTTCGACGACTTGTGACCGGTTTCAAGATCGGTTCGCGCGGCGAGTTGGTCTTCGCCACCCGAGGGCGCGTCGGACGGACTGGCGTCGATCGCCGGCCCGTCGGCCGCGGCGTCGCCGCCGATGGCCTCGGATCCCCGCGTTTTGCCTTGAGCCGCGCGAGCGGGTGTGCCGGCCATTGTCGATCCGACTTCGACCGCGGCATCCGATCGGCGCGGCGCGGCCGCGGCGCCGGAAGCGAAGGTTGGGCTGGCGCCGTCGGCCGTCGCGCCGGCATCGTCCAAGGTCGCGGGCGCGCCGGCCCTGGCGGGCAAATCGGCCACGCGCCGCGGCCCGCCGCTGATCGCTGGTTCGCCCAGATCGTTTTGGCCGGGCGCACCGGCGCTTGACGGCGTTGGCGCCGTCAGACCCAGCTCAACAACTTCCACCTGCCCTTCAACAACGGCCGGCTCAGCGCCGGATTGCCTTCCAACGGGAGCTGGCGCCGCGGCTTGTCCCGTGGTGCCCGCGCCGCCCGCCGCCGCCGCGCGTTGCGGTTGGATGGGCGCCGCCGCCGCCGCCGTGACGGCACGTTCCTCGCCCTCGACGGTTCGACGATCGGGTGTTGAGCGACTGCCGGCACTGCGCGCGATTTCACCGGTAGCCGCTTCGAGCTCCACCGGTGTTTGGGCCGCGGGGTTCTGAGTCGCGGGGTCGGTCGTCGCCGGCTGATTTGGCACGACACTGGGGCTGACGGCCTCCGCCGCCGCGCGCGAACGGACGACGGCAACTTGAGGACCGCCGCGAGCTTGCGCTGTGCGATGGGTCCGCCGCGGCGCGGCGGCCACGTCCGCCGGCGCGATCGCGGGCGATTCGGGCATGGGCGATGGGTCGCGTCGCGCGGCGGTGGGGCTGGTTTCGCGGCGCGCGACGTCGGCCATTGCCGGCGCCAGACGCGTGGGCCGCGCCGCTTCGACGCGCGGCGACTCGGGAACGCTCTCGACGGGCGCCGAACGCGCCCCGGCGGCGGGCGTCGGCCGCCGGGCGGGCGCCGGCGCCTCCCGCGGGCTGTCGAGCGACGCGGTTTGGATGGGTTGCCGCCGTGCCGGGGCCGCTTGGACCACGTCGGCCACGTCGCTGGCCGGTTGCATCGCGTCGCGGCGCTCGATCTGAGCGGAAGCGGCTTGCCGTTGGTGCGGCGTAACCTGGGCGTCGGGCGCCGGCGGCTGTCGCGGCCGTGAATCGATTCGCGGCGCCTCGACTTGCTCCGCGGGAGAAGGCATGTCGACTTCGCGCCGGCTAATTTTCCATCCCGCCAGGTCGTTTGCGCGGTGGGGGGCCGTGAGCTCGGCTTTTTGGATGTCGGCGGGATTCGGTTGCCGCTGTTCGGCCTGGGGTTCTTCTTCGGCGGGCCGTTCGGCGGGCACGCGCTCGACCTCGCTGCGGACGACTTCCTCCGGCTGTCGGTCGGGCGTCACGGTTTCGACGGGCGTTTCCAACGTCTCGTCGGCCGCGACCTCCCGCGCATCGTCGTGCCAATGGTAATCGGGAAGCTTGACGAGCCGAGGCTCCTCCAACGGTTCGGCGACGTCGGTCTCGGGTTGCTCGAAGAGTCCCAGGTAGACGTGGTACGTGATCATCGAGAGCCAAAGGTGTACCAGCAGGCTGAGGAACACGCCGAACTGGAGCCGGCGTCGCATCCAGCCGTCGAGCCTCATAACGCCCCAGGCGAGCGCGGCGACGATCAGGCCCAAAACCCCCAAACGGCACCAGCCGTTGTAGAGCACGCGCGGCGTGTCGAAATCGCTCTGGGCGGCGATGATACCCGCCACGAACCCGGCCAGGATCAACAGCAGCACGTTCACCGGCCACAGTTGCTCGTCGAAGTCCCCCAACCGCGCCGACGGCACGCGGCGGACGATTTGTTTCGAGCGTGTCGGAGGTTGGGGCATGGGGGAGTGGTTAGTGGTTAGTGGTTTCTCGTTCCCACGCTCCGCGTGGGAACGGCGAGGCTTCGGCTCTCGTTTCTGGACGTCCTATGCCCACTTTCTCCTTTCTCCTTTCTCCTTTCTCCTATCGTTTCCCACGCTCCGGTTCGGCCGTTGTTACCATGTAGTTCCGAATGTGCGCTTTGTTGCAAAGGTCCATCACCGTGACAACGTGCTCAAAGGGGCAGCGTTTGTCGGCCCGGATAATGACCGTTTGGGTGCCGGGGTTGTTGCTGGCGGCCTGCTCGATGATGGCGTAAAGCTCGGCCTTGCCTCGCTCTTGACCGCTGACGATGAACCGCCCTTCGTGGTCGACGTTGACGAACAACTCCTTGGCTTTGGCCGTGAGCGGCATCGCCTCGCTGGCCTGCGGCAGCATGATGCTCACTTCCCGCTCGATCTCCTCGAAGCGCGTGGCGACGAGGAAGAAGATCAACAGCAAAAAGACGCAGTCGATCATCGGCGTCAGATTGATGCCGTCGAGCGCGCGGCCTTTGTCGATTTTGACGGTCATTAGTCAGCAACTTCCTCACTTGGCGGCCACTTCGGGGCGTTCCGCCTCGGTGGTCGAAAGCCCTTGTCGCGTGACGCGCATCTTGCCTTCGTAGCGTTCCAACTGGGGCAAAAGCCCCAGCAGCGTTTCGTCGATGTCGCGGAACAGGCCCTGGATGCGGCCCTCGAAATAGTGCGCGCAGACGGCGGCGGGGATCGCGACGACCAGGCCGCCGAAGGTGGTGACCAGCGCCACGTAGATGCCGCTGGAGAGCACCTGCACCTTGTTGGCGTCGGCGCCCAGGTTGGCGGTCTGGTAGAAGCAGGCGATCATCCCTTGCACCGTGCCCAACAGGCCCAAGAGCGGCGTCAGGCTCGTCGCCAGGTTGATCGGCCGGACGTTCTTGTAGAGCTTGGCCGCCTCGCGCTCGCTGGTTTCCTTGAGCGTCAACTCGACTTCCGAGTGGGGCCGGCCGACCTTGAGCAACACGGCGCGGATCACGGTGGCCAAGGTCGAGGGGTTCTGTTGGCAGAGCTTGTAGGCTTGCCGCGGATCAAGCCCGCCGGGCCGGGAAGCCAACTCGCCCAACGAACGCGTCAACTCGGGCGGAAGGATCTTTCGCCGCCGCAATGCCAACGAGCGCTCGACGGCGAAGACCACGACCACGAACGACATCAACGTGATCGGGTACATCAGTTCCCCGCCTTTCCACCACAGTTGGAACAGGTTCGGGGCTTCGTCGCGCCGGGCCTTGGCCGGCGCGGTTTTGGCCGGCGCCGGCTCGTCCGTCGGCGCCTTCATCGCCTCCTCCGCCCTACGCTCGGCCTCATCCAGGCGATCGTCGCCGCCTTCCTGCGCGCGCGCCGGGGCAACCGAGCCGAAAAGGCACACGAGCGTCACGACGACGAAAGGACTTCTTGCGAACACGATTCAACTCCAGTCGCTCATGATGATTCAACACGAGAAAACGGTGGCGGGCGGCAGAGCCTAAGCGATGCCCCGGCTCGATAGCGACCGGGGCATGGCTTAGGCCTCTGCCACCAGCCACTCACGGCTCACCGGTATCCTCCTTCAACAGCGAGCTCATTGCTGAAATCGGCTCGGGTTGGGCCATCGAGTGGGCAATCAGCCTTCCGACGAGCCCCTGTGCTTTGACGATGACGTTAAGTCCGTCTCCATCTCCAATCGCCAGGGAGCATCCGTTTTTCGTCATCCACTCACCGAGCTTGTCCAGCGTCGCTTGGTCAATTCGCTTCGGGCCGACGATCCATGCCGAATCGGGCTTCGGGGCAATCTGATTCGTTGGAAAAAACCAAATTTCATCGAACCCGTGGAAGACTCGATCACGGAAGGCAGGGGCCTGCAACTGCTTGGCAGGAAGCAACACACCTTGGCCGACCGGTTTTGCGAGGTCCATGACAGCTTGTAGGTCTGTGCTCGTGGACGCAAGGGACTTAGGGCTCCGCTCACTATCGAGACATGTTATCAGGGCAAACGCCGTCGTTTTTGAAGTGTGAAACACTTCAAGGAAATCGTGGATCGAGCTGTCGAGCCATCCCGCTACATAGCCATTGTAGCGAAGCACTTGCCCGTTTCTTTCGCTCTCCATGTTCATTCTCCCGGATTCAAGGGGCGAGCAGGCTGACGTGGTAGATCCTGCCACAGATCATTGTCATCACTTCCAGGTCGTTCATCGTTTGTTCCATCACGTTTTCCGTTACGTATTATTCCAAATACGATGGGCTTACTTCGCCAGCGCTTCCAACCTTTCCTTCGCCAGCTTCATCTTGTCGCTCTTGGGAAACTTCTCGACGACCTCCTGGTACGATTTCTTGGCCTGGTCCTTCTTGCCGAGCACCTCGAAGCAGCGGCCGGCTTCGTAGTGCGAGTTGGCCTGCCACTCGGGAAAGCCGTAACCGTAGGCCGCTTTGAAGAAATTCTTGATCGCCTCGGCGTGGTTCTTCTTCTCGAAGTAGATTTCGCCGACCATGAAGCGTGCCCGCGCCGCCACCTCATTGTCGGTCTTGGCCGTCACTTCCTCGTACAGCGGCAAAGCGGCGTCGAGTTGGCCCAGGTTCTGCCTGGCCCAGGCCTGTTCGTACAGTAGCTCGGGCAGGTACTCCGAATCAGGGTGCTCCTTGGCGCCGCGCGCCAAGAGTGCCAGACCCTGCTCCCAGTGCTTGAGCTTGGCTTCGGCCTGGCCGGCGTGGAGCAAGGCCAGCACGGCGAAATCCTTGCCGCCGGGATTCTTGACGCCCGCATAAGCGGCCAGTGATTCGGCCCATTGGCCCCGCTTGAAGAGCGACTCGGCCTCCATGAAGGCGGCGTCGGCGGCCAGAGATCCTTGCGGGAAGCTGGCTCGCTGATACGCGAACGATTGTTGGGCCTTGTCGAACGCCCGCTGGCGGAAGTAGGCCCAACCGAGCTTGTGCGCGGCCTTCTCGCCGAGTTCCGACTTGCCGGCTTTTCGCATCGCCGCGTAATACGACACGGCCGCCGGCTTGAACTCGCCCTGTTGGTACTGGTGCTCGCCGACCAGGTACAGACATTCGGCCGCCAAGGGGCTGTTCGGGTGCTCCTTGGGGAGCCTGGCGAAGGTCTCCGCCGCCTCGCCGGCCTGGTCGAGCGACTTGAGCGACCAGGCCAGCTCGTATAGCGCGCGGTCGGCGCCGGCGTACTTGGGATCGTCGCCCAGGATCGAACGAAACGTCGAGACCGCTTCGCTGTGCTGGTTCAAGGCCGCTTGGCAAAGTCCGAGCACGAAGCGGGCGTCGGAAAATTCGGCGCCCGTCGGTTGTGTCTTGAGGAAGGCTTGCAGATCCTCGATGGCCGGGGCGAATTGCTTGATCTGTTCGCGCGCCACGGCGCGGGCGTAGCGGGCGCGAGGGACGACGTCGCTGGTGGCGTACTTGGCCAGCAGGGCGTCCAACGTAAGCACCGCGGCCGTGGGATCCTTCTGGCTGATTTGCGTCCAACCCAATCCGTATGCCGCGCGCGGCGCCAACGCGCTCGTGGGGTACTTCTCTTCAACCATGTGGTACTCCGCGGCCGCGGTCGCGAATTCACCGGCGGTGAAAGCGTCTTCGGCCAGGCGGTAATGCACCCGGTCGAGCAAGTGGCTTTCCGGGAACTGCTTGATGAGCTGGTTCAATTGGGTCTTCGCCGCGGCCATGTCGTTCGTCTGGCGGTAGGCGAAGGCCAGCGCCAACAGGGCCTCATCGGCTTGCCTCCCCGCCGGAGCGGCCGCCAGCGACGCGGCCAGCGACTTGGCCGCCGCGGCGTACTGCTTCAGTTCGTTCTGGCTGCTCCCGATCAGGTAGAGGGCCTCCGCCAGCGACTCCTTCGACTTCAAAGCCGGCAGCGCCGGTTCGAGCGAGGCGACGGTCTCGGCGTACTTCTTTTCGAGGAACAGGATCAGCCCGCGGCGGACTTTCCAGACCGGGGCATCGGCCCGGCGGGCGTGCTGCTTCAAAAGTGTTTCGTACAGTTGGCCGGCCTCGGCGTACTTCTTCAACTGCAAGTTGCTCTCGGCGGCGACGTTCAACACGTCGGCGGCCAGGTCTTTGTCGGCGTATTGCTTGAGAAAGCCATCGGCGTGCGCCAATGCGGCCTGGTAATCGCCGGTCGTCATCGACGCGAAGGCGGCCATGTAGAGCGCTTCGGCGGCCAGCGGATCTTGCGGGTGCTGCTGGGCCAGCGCCGCGTAGAGCGGCGCGGATTCACGCCGCCGTTCGGGTATCTCATAGAGGGCATCGGCACGGTCGAAGGCCAGTTGGACGGCATGCGGCGTTCCGTCTGCCTTCGGCAAGGCGGCTTCGATCACTTTGAGCGCTTCGGCGGGCTGGCCTTCCTTGAGCCACGAGCGGGCCAGCCAGTGGGCGGCCTCAACGGCCTCGGCGCCGCCCGCGGCCTGCACCTTGGCCAGAGCCGCCCGCGCCGCCGGGAATTTGCCGGCCAGAAAGGCGCATCGGCCGTGGGCGAGCTGCGCCGCGGCTTGGTATTGCGAGCCGGGAAAGCGTTCCGGCAAGGAGGCGTAAACCACCGCCGCCTCGTCGTATTTCCGCAGTTCCGAAAGGCAGGCCGCTTGGCGCAAGGTCGCCCAATCGGCCTGGGCGAAGCCTTTCTTCGCGGCCGCGGCCACGAACCATTTTTCCGCCGCCGCGAATTGCCCCTGGGCGAAGAGCGTTTCGCCCCGCCGCATGCCCACCTCGGCGGCCAGCGGCTGCTTGCCGAACTGCTTGAGGAACGTATCGTAGGTCGCTCCGGCGGCGACCGACTGCCCCAGTTCCTCTTGCGCCACGCCGAGCGCGTAGAGCACATCGGCCAGGAGGGGGTCTTTGGGGTATTTCTGCGCAAACTCGCCGTAGAGCTTGGCCGCCTCGCCTTTTTTCCCCTGTTCGTAAAGCGATTCGGCCCAATAGTAGCGAGCCTGGGCTGTTCCTTTATCTTGCGGGTATTTGGCGACCAGGTTCGCGAAAGTCGCCTCGGCCTTGGCGTAAAGCTCCTTCTGGCCCGTTCGGGCAAGGTTGAACTGCGTCAAACCCAGATGCAGGAGGGTCGATGGCAGAAGCTCGAACTTGGGATAATCGGCCACCACCTTGTTGAACGCCTCGAGGGCTTGCGGATATTGCTTGGCCTTGAGCCGGCAGATCCCCAGGTAGTGCTGGGCGCGGTCGGCCCGCTCGTTTTTCGGGAACGTGGCGAGAAACGTGGTCCACTCGTCGGCGGCCAGTTCGTATTGATCGCGATTTTGCAGGGCCGCCGCGGCGGCATACTGGCGGTTCGCCGGGTCGGTTGATTTCTTGGCGTCCTGGGCGCTGGATCGAGTCGGCGTGAGAAGGGTCCAACCGGCCACACCGACCAGCGCAAGCAGTGTTACCAGCCTCTTTGCGCGCACGGCAACGTAGTAGGCACACTCCGTGTGCCGTAACCGCCCCCCGCAACGGCCGTTGGCCCGCAAAGCGACGGCACACGGAGTGTGAACTGCTAAAGATGTCGGGCTAGCGATCATCGGTTTTGACCCCAGTGTTCTTCCAGAATTTGCCGGACGACAGTCCCGAAGGGATGGCACAGTGTAGCCTGGGGCGTCGCCTTTCGCTCCGCGAAAGGGCGTTCTTTCGCGGAGCGAAAGGCGACATTAGAAACCAACGTGAAACTCCAGGGGCAAGCCCCTGGCCTCGGCCTCTTACGAAGAAGGCCGGTATTGCGCAAAAATTGAGCAGCCGTGCGGCATCCGAGTACGTTGGATCGCGGTTCGTACTTGACTCGCGATTCTTGACCCGAAAAGTTGTTTTCTATGGAATCTTTATAGACTTACACACGCTCGATCTGCGCGTGATATGACCCTTCCTTGATCCAATTCCGTCATGTGAGTGCGCGGCGCGGGGCATCGCCTGCCCAAGAATTAAGCACGATCGGCCGAGCATCGGTCGTGGCTGAAACGGCTGGCAAATCCTTGACGCGAAAATCTATTTTCTATGGAGTTTATAGCGGTTGTGGTGTAGGCATCCCGCATGCCGGGCGGTTATGGGATAGGCTCGGCTGACCACGGACAACCAACCCCATTGTATTCTACCGCTGTACGAGCGTGCGGGCAAGTGGCGGTCGGTTGCCTATGGCGAGCGGGGGGCGTTATAGCCCTCGTTGTTCTACACATCTTTTGCCACGACCCCTGCTCATCGGTGAGCCGGAACGCAACAAACGCTACCGGCAGGCCCTCTTTCCCAAACGCAAAGCGGACGCCATCGACGGCTTTGCCAGCGCCCGTCTACCCCTGGGAAAAGCCCTCGCCGGAGGAGGCAGAAGGCAGAAGGCAGAAGCACGGCCCAAAGTAGCAAAGTAGCAGGCACACTCCGTGTGCCGTAGCATTCCGCCGGGCGACGTCGATTCGCCCAAGGTTACGGCACACGGAGTGTGCCTACTACTTTGCCCGACGGCCCGCTGCGACACGAACCCGCAGCGCAAGCAAGGCCAGTCGTTACGCGCCTTGCTACCAGGATCATTTTCAAACCACCCCAAAACAGTTACCAACCGTACACTAACGCATCGGGGCACAAAACGTTACGCCGTATAGCCTTATGACGATTTGAAATACGACTGTGTACTGTTGCTCGCTACTGACCAACCGTATCAACGTAGCAACCGACGTGTTCGTCCGTTCCGTATGCACAAGCGTATAGATCGCCCTAGGTTGGGCGCACAAAACGCGGCTTCGGCGCAGCCGAAACTGCGCAAGAAAAAACTGGCAAAACCGTACCTGTACCGACCAGGAAATCCGTCTCGGCGGATTGCCCGGCTGTAGATGCGCTAAGACTTCTT
>DATKSN010000193.1:0-8413 GCA_035531595.1 Pirellulales bacterium
TGGGGTATTCGGAAGTCGTTTTTTTTCGCTTCGCTGGCGTTTCGTTTTTCGCACGTTCGTTGCTGCGCAACGCCCGTGCTTTTTCGGGAAAATGATCCCTACCGTTTCGTGGGCCGCTCCGCGGACCCCCGCAGCTTGCGCCGCGGGTTCGTGTCGGGCGCGTGAAGTAGAGCGAGTTGTTGAAAAAATGACCTAGACTTCTGTTGCCACGCGGTTCATCTCCGATTTTCACCATGAGGGGAACATCATGTCGCAAACGTCCGATGTCAGTGCCTGGTTGATCGGTAGCGGAGCCGAGCGGCGCGTCCGCGACGCGATCAATCGCCTGCTTGACCGTTCGCTGGGAACCACGGGATTTGACCGCCGCGGAACCGGGCGATCGCCCTTTTCCGGGCCGGTCACGATCAGCGTCGAGGGAGAGGAGGTGCCTCGCTTCTCGGCCTTCGCCCGCGACATTTCACCCCTGGGAGTCGGGCTTCTGCACATGATGCGGCTCGAGCCCGGCCAGGTGATCGTCACATTATGCGGCGCCAACGGCGAAACGCTGTCACTGCGCACCCAAGTCATCTGGTGCGAGTCGGCCGGCGAAGGGTGGTACACCAGCGGCGGGCGGTTCCTGGACGTGTTCGATTATACTTCACGCGATCGAGAATGAGACATTCGCTTTCTCGTGGCAAAATGTCCCATTGTCGGCCGCGTGAAGTATCACGCGGCTAACGCGACGTCGTAGCCGATGCGGAATGAACAGGGGGCTTACGCCCCCCGCTCGCCATCGGTTGCGACGTCGTAGCCGATGCGGTATGAGCCTGAGCCACGACCTTCGGGCAACGGTTGCCGGAGTGGCCACCGCGGGCGCCGTGCTTTTGCGCCTTGTGATTGGAAAGATAGGGGTTGAATCGGAAGTTTCCGTGGATCAAGTTGTTCGGCGGAAGGAAACGGCGGTTCCAATCGGCGCCCCAATAGAAGCCCTTTGGATAATAAGGGCAACGGCGCACAAAGTGCGGGCAAGGATAGTAAAACCGATCCGGGATCGGCACTCGGAACGGCTGCGGCGTCATCATGTACGATAGCCCCGCGATGTAGGGCGACGACGGCACGTTGCTGCCCTGCCTCGTGCCGTAGTCGAACGGGTTGACGGTCGTGCCGGAAGGTTCACTGGGATCCACCTTTTCGGTGGGTACACCCTCGGGGGTGTCGTCGTTTTCCGTCGGGTTCAAAGGCGGCATCAACTCGGTTTCTTCCGGCGGCGGCATCAACTCGGTTTCTTCCGGCGGCGGCGTTTCGGTATTGGGCTGGCGCGTTCGTGACGCGGCAAACCGCACGGTTCCTTGGCCGGCCATCGCGATGCACCCCCAGGCCAAAGTTACGAAGCATAAAGCTGTTCGAAAAGTCATCATGGTGCAGACCTTCCTATCCTCTATCGCGGATTATTCATGGTCCCGTAGCCGGCTTCGCAAGAAGTCAGGCCGTGGACGCGAGTTACGCCAGAATTCTTGCGAATTCTGCTACAGCACCGTGCGCGAGTTCCTCCCCGGACCATGAATAATCCGGGCTATCGCAATAATCGCTCGCGTGCGGTAGATAACCGATCGACCCGTTAGACCTTGGATATCTCATCAATTCGGATGGACCGTTATCGCTGACGTGGAATGCCCGGTAAACGCAAGATTCCCACTTTGCTTGGCTTACCAGTCCAGCCCGACGTCGAGCCACTTCGCGGAATGGGTCAAGGCGCCGACGCTGATCCGTTCGACGCCGGTGCGCGCGACTTCGCCGATGGTCGTCAGGTCGATCCCTCCCGAGGCCTCAAGCTGTACCTGCGGGCAGGCCGCATTGCGGCGCGCCACGGCCTCCCGAAGCTGTGCGGGCGACATGTTGTCCAAGAGTACAAGGTCGGGACCGGCCGGCAACACGAGGTCGAGTTGTTCCAACGTGTCGACCTCGACCTCGACGATCAGCCCGCGACGCGGGTCATCCGGCTCAAGGTCGTTGAGGAACTCGCGGACTTTGGCCACCGCCGTGGCGCCATGGGAGCCGGCCCACAGGGCCAGGTGATTGTCTTTGATCAGTACGGCGTCGTAGAGCCCCAGCCGGTGGTTGGCGCCTCCGCCGCAACGCACGGCGTACTTCTCCAACCGCCGCCAGCCGGGCGTCGTCTTGCGGGTATCGTAGACGCGGGCCGGCGTACCGGCGACCGCATCGACGTAGGCCCGCGTCAACGTGGCGATGCCCGACAGATGACCCAGCAAATTCAACAACGGCCGCTCGACCGTGAGTAAGCTACGAGCGGGGCCGGCCAACTCGGCCACGGCCTGGCCCGGCTCGACCCACTCGCCGTCGCGCGCTGAGCTGGTCCATTCGATCCGCCGGTCGTATTCATCGAATACCACGGGCGCGGCGGCGAGGCCCGCGACGACGCCCCCCTGCCGCGCAACCACCAAGGCTCTGCCCGCCACGCCCTCCGGCACCAAGGCCAGCGTGGTCCAGTCGTGCCAGCGGTCGAGATCCTCGCGAACCGCCAGACGAACCAGTTGCCGGCAATCGTCGATGATCGCCGCGTCCCATTCGATTTGCTGGAAGTCCCTGGTAGCCATCTGCATGGAAATTCTGGATAATACCCCTTGAGATGTCAACGCACCCCAGCAAACCGCCCAAGCCGCCCCAGGCATGGCTGCTGCGCCGCGCCGACCAGGCCGCCGTCGGCGGCTTGGCGCTGGCGGCGCTGGTGGCGCTGGCGTGCTATTGGACGGCGCACGGCGGTTGGCGGCGGCGATTGATCGAGATCGACCGCGAGCCGCCGCGGCAGGCGCGCTTCCTGGTCGATGTGAACACGGCGCGGTGGGCGGAGCTGGCGCAATTGCCAGGCATTGGCGAGGGGCTCGCGCGTCGGATCGTCGAATCGCGGCGGCGCGAAGGGCCGTTCGTCGACCATGACGACATGCGCCGTGTCCGCGGCATCGGACCCAAGACGCTCGAACAACTCAGGCCCTACCTGCGGCCGCTCCCGCCGGCCGGCAACATCGCCGGCCCATCTCAGATCTTCACCAGCCGCCCTTGACGAACCGACTCGGTTTCGCGGTGGCAGAGGGCCAGGGCGTCGAGGGCCAACTCGCCGGAAAGAATCTCCGATGGTCGGCCGCCTCGAACCGAGCGCGCGGCCTCGGTCAACTCGGCGGCAAAAGCGTCGATCTCGGCAAGCTTGGGCCGCACGGCCTTGCCGTCGGGCGTGAGCACGGTCAACGGAACGCTCGCCGTGGGTACGCCGCCCAGCACGGCGAAATCGTAGAGCAACGTCGCCCTTTCCAGGTAGATCTCGAAGGCATGGGTGAAGCCACGGCCTTGTTGCTGGATCACGCCGCCGGCGGCGGTGACGATCAGATCGCGGTCGTTGAACAGGAACTGGGAGTGGATGAATTCGACGACTCCACCGCGGGTGCGTCCCGTGCTGTACACCGCCCTAGGCATGCCGCAGATGAGCCGGATGAAATGGGCGTCGTGAATGTGCAAGTCGACGACCGGACCACCGACGGCGCGCGGATCGTAAAAATCCTTGAGCCAGAGCGGATCGGAGATGATGCGTTTGAAGTGGCCGCCCAAGAGTTTTCCATACTTGCCGCCGGCGATGAGCCGCCGCGCGTGGGCATATTCGGCGAAGAAGGGGAGCACATGACCGACCAGCAACTGCCTGCCGGCCCGTTTTGCCGTTTGGACCATTTTTTTCCCCTCGGCCATCGAAAGCGCGATCGGCTTTTCACAAAGCACATGCTTACCGGCGGCCAGTGCCGCCACGGCCACTTCTTCGTGCAGCGAGGGAGGCAGGCAGATATCGACCAGATCAATCTTGGGATCGGCCAGCAGATCCTGCCAGCGCGGGTGGCGGCCGATGGGGCCCAGGTCCATCAACGTGCCCGGCGGGCCGAAGTTGCCTTGAATTCCGCGCCAATCGCCCGCCAGGCGTTTGCCGTCGCGCGTGGCGATCGCCGCGACTTTCGCCCCTCGCGCCTTTTGGTACGCGAGGTAATGGATCATGCCCATGAAACCAATTCCAACAATCCCGACCCTTATCATTTACATAACTCCAATTATATTAGGCAGTTGTGATTTTTCATGGTTTCCACGGTTCCCACCGTTTTGGCCTGTTTTCCACCGTTTTCCATGAATTCTTTGTGCAATTCTTTGTGCCTGCGGAAGGCGAAAAAGCCGGGTTTTCATGGGGCATCTTGGACAGTTTGGCGGTGTGCGATTGTGGTTTCGCGGGCTCCGGCTCAATCAAGTGGCTGCCGGACGGCGGGCCAATCAGGCCGCCAGTCCAAGTTGAATGCGAATCGCGATGTCAACGCCGTGCATGTCATGTGGGGAAAGTGACCCCAGCCGTTCGCTGAGCCGCTCCTTGGCCACGGTCATGATCTGGTCGGCCATCGCCTTCGATTCCGTTCCCTCGACCGTGACCCGCGCCTCGCATGGGTAGAGCTTATCCGTTTTGCTGGAGAGCGGCACGACCTGAACCCGGTTGGCGTGCTGATTGGCAGCATTATTGCTGACGATGACGGCGGGCCTGGTCTTCCGCACTTCGCCTCCCGAGCTTCCCGCGAAGCTTACCCGCCACACCTCACCGCGTTGCATCGAGCCCGTCGCCGGCGAGGGATTCGCACCATTGTTCCGCCTCCGCATCCCGTGCCTTGTCGGCGGACATCTCGGCATAGGCGGCCGACAGGCTGTCGGTTACGACAAATGGCCGGGCCAGGCCTTCGAGAAACTTACCGATGTGGCCCCGTCCGATGATGGCTCGCAGGCCGTCATAAACCCGGTCGTCAATGGATATGGTCAGCTTTCTGGTCATGTCGAGTCCATACGTATGTTTATACGTAAAGAGTGCCACAGGTCGGGTATGGGTGTCAACTGGTTAATTGAAGACGCACGGCCATGCATCGCCTCCGGTTGTGCTGTAAGTCGCCGGTTTCTCAGGCATTTTCCGGGCGGAAAGCTTTGTTGCTTGGCGTCGTTTCCCGGCTCGGCACGGAGACCTCCTATGCGGCGGACCGCCGCCACGCATCAAGTGCCCGGTCGTAGGCATCTTTGACGCGAAGGAAGCCGGCGTGGCTACCGCCCTGGTCGGGGTGATGGCGTTTCGCCAGACACAGAAACGCACGCCTCGCGGTTTTGGCGTTCTCTTCCGTTGGGTGACGGCGCAGCCGCTCGAAGCTCTGCCAGTAATGCGCCTCTTCAGCTTGCTGCTCACGCTTCCTGCGTTCGGCCTCAGCCTGAGCCAGCAGTTGAATGTGCTTGTTGATGACGTTGATGCGTATCGCAGTCGCCTCGATGCGGCGGCGAATGACTTGCCGGGGCTCGCCCCGTGCTTTCCGAATTTCCTTTTTCGCCCGCACTATCACCTGTTCCCAATGCGCGAGCGCCCTGGCGAGCGTGTCTGTGCCGTCCTGCTCCCGGCCGAGATAGCAGAGCGTGCGCCGCCGAGTCTTCCCCTGATCGTCGCGGTAGCTCTCGACAAGGTAGTAGTTTCGCGTGTTGCGGGATTTGCGTAAAACGATGAATGCCATCCGGCGACCGGTAGCACACCACGGATGCTTCCGCAAGAATTTACAGACACCACGGAGACCTATTTTGGTCCTCGTTGTGTGTCGTTCGCTATGCCTCGCACGCGGACGAGCCCCGTCAGAATTGTGGTGTCTGTAGCTGATTGGTTCGGTCGCTGAAGACGCCGGGAAACCGGGCATCTCCGGGAGAGGCTGACGGTCATGGGAGCCGCGAGCCTCCCGGACGGCTCTTGCTCCGGTCCGGGGTCCGCCCGTCCCGCTAGGCCGGATGATTCGAAGCCGTCCGGGGTAGAAGCCGATGACGGGGGTGGAGGGAGTCGCGCGCCGAAAGGGGGGCCACCTGGGCTCAAAAAGATGACCTTTGCCCTGCTCGCTGGCTGGCTGGGGCGGCGTACAGGCCCGCCTCCTTGATGTGCCCGGCCATCGCGATGTTCAGCGCGGGCACCAGTTCTTGGTGTCGAGCGTGGATTGAACGCCGGCGGAAAAAGGGCAATGATACCTGGGCTGCGGAAACTGTGGAGAAATTCCGCGAATTCCGTACTCCGATGTAATGCCGTCGTGCGAGGTCTATATGCCGGCGGCAACAGGATGGTTCGATCAGTACGCGGGGGTGGCTATGACGGCACATAACCCTGTGTCAGAAGCGGAATTAGAGGCGGTCTTCGAAAACGATCCTGATTTCGGGGTCGAAGCGCTGTTCGAGGACTACGGCGAAACCGTCTTCCGATACATCAAGAAGCATGGGTGGGGCTTGCAACATGCAGACTGGCTTGACGTGCTCCAGCAAACGATGCTGGAGCTGACCGTGAAAGCGCGCTCACCCGGCTTCGACCATCGAAAGCCCTTGTCCATTGTCTTCACGATCGCCAGCCGCAGGATCAAGGACAAGCTGCGGCGCAAGAAGCACCAGCCGAATTCCGATCCGGACGCCATTTTGGATTACGTGGCGAAGGACTACGCCGGGTCGGAATTCGCGATGAAATGGAAGTACGCGGATAACATCCACTGGGAAGACTTTCGGCAGGCTCTGCATGAAATCATCGCCACCCTGCCGGGCAAACAGCTCATCGTGGCCCGCGTGTTCGTCGATAATTACGAGGATTTTCGAGAACGAGATACGTATGGCCCCTTGGCTGAATTGGTCAGCAAGGTCACCGGCGAAGCGGAGACGGTCGCCGGGGTGAAGAGTGCCTGGCATGAAGCCAAGGCAAAGATTGTCAGGGAATTGACTCGCCGCGGATTCAACTTTTTTGAAACGGAGTGAATCATGACCGACAGGAGCAAGCAGGAACGCGATCAGCGTGCCTTGGACGCTCTCTTCGTGTCGCAACTCCGACGGCACGAACGATGCGACGAGGTTGACGTTGACCACCTTCCGAAACTGACGAAGGAAGAGAAAGAGGCTTTGGAATCGCTCGGCCCGGACTTTATAGGACGTCTCCTCGCAGGAAATGTCCAACCCATCCGGGACGATTCGCCCGTGGAGAACGAAGAGCTTCTCTGCGCAGGAGGCATGTCGTACGGAATGAACCGGGCGGACATCGACGAGGGGACCGCTGAAGAAATCGAGCGCAAGCGGAATGAAATCATCGAAAAGCACAATAAGAAAGTGGAACAGAATGAGTAGTCCAGCCGATCGGGCAAAAGACGTGCTCGTGGCGCTGGAAATGTGGAAGATCCCGGTCAACCCGTTTTCGATCGCCAAGGAGGAAGGTATCGAACTCGCTCCCGGCGAGTACGGTGCGAGGTTCGACGCCCGGATCGAGTATTTGCCGGCGGTGAAGAAGTTCGTCATCTACTACCGTGATTCCGGCCGGACCGATGGCCGGATTCGGTTCTCAATCGCGCACGAGCTCGGGCATTTCTACCTACCAGAGCATCGCGAGTGCATCCTCCAAGGTAAGCTCCACAACTCGGAGTCCGACTTCCGATCGCGCGACCCGCGTGAGCAGGAGGCCGACGACTTTGCGGCCTCGCTCCTCATGCCCAAAGAGCTGTTCGTCCAGGAAGTGCATCGTCACTACAACCGGGTCTGCACGCTACGCGAGCTATGCAGCATGGCCGACAAGAAGTTTGAAACCTCGATTACGAGCACTGCCCGGCGGTACTGTCAGTGCGACATCGAAGCGTGCGCCGTGGTGCTCTCGACTAACGGTGATGTCCGATGGGCGGTGTATTCCGAAGACATGGAATATCGGAACATGAAGTACATCAAGTTCAACGCGCCCGTGCCGAAGGGGAGCAAGACGGAAAAGCTGTGGGACATGATCGGCGACGGCTGTGGCGAGGTGATCGAAGGCAGCATCGAGACGACCACCTGGTTCCCGTATCCCAAGTACCGAGGCCGGCTCTGGGAAGAGGCGATGCCACTCGGCAACACGGGCCTGGTGCTCACCTACCTAACCCTCGAAGACCCGGACAACTGACTTTTTCGGGAAAGCCATACTCCGATAGCACGGGCTCGTGCGAGTTCATTGTAGGAAGCCACCGAAGGATGGCTGAACGATTGTTTCCGTAAACTGGTTTCGTCGGAGGGAACCAGCGTTGATTTACCGAAGTGTGTGGCATTGAGGAGAAACGACATGGAAGAAAACGTGATCGGCCCCGAGGGGGCGGAAGGCGGTTTGGAGAAGATCGGCGAGATCGTCGAGGTGATCGAGGAAGGCGACATCGTCGAGATCGTCGACATCGAGATTTATGCCAAGGAAAACAAGCATCCCCCCTACGTTCCGCAAGTGCCGATGGTAATTTTCCGGCAATTTCTGCCCGCGGTCAACGGCCATATTCATCGGGCGAGAGGCCGAGCAGCTCGATGACCTGACGCTGCACGGGCGTCAATTCGGTGACCATGATCTGTGGCT
>DATKSN010000194.1:0-4878 GCA_035531595.1 Pirellulales bacterium
GTACCGCTTCCTCAACGGTCCTGGCGCCGCTGGCGTCGACGCCGTCATGGGCGAGGAGGCGATCACGACCCAGGGCAGCGCGGGCACAACAACGTACGCGCTGGCGGACAACCTGGGCAGCGTCCGCGACATCGTCAACACCAGCAGCGTGGTCGTCGACCACATCGTGTACAATTCCTTCGGCAACGTGGTCGCCGAGTGCGGCACGGTCGCCCACTGGGCCGGCTATGCCGGATACCATCCCGACGCCAATACGGGGCTGGACTACGCGGATCACCGTTGGTACGATCCGGCCGTGGGCCGTTGGATCAGCGAGGATCCCCTCGGCTTCGGCGGCGGCGACACGAACGTGAGCCGCTACGTGGGGAACTCCGCGACCAATCGCGTGGATCCAAGAGGCCTCCAGCCGCCAAATACCCCCGCCAATACGCCCGATCCTGGATGGAGTTGGACAGAACCGCCCAAGCCTCCGGCCGTGCTCGGATTCCATTGGGTGAAGGTTTGGCAATGGAAGGACACCTATAAACTCGAAACCGTGACGTGGACGACGTGGGATCTCAAGTGGAAGCCCGTCTTGCAAACGTGGATCTATCCTAATGGCAAGGCGGTCACGTACACGTACTACAGTTCTTATTATGTGCAAACGCCGCACAGCCGCTCTATTGAGACTCGCGTGCCCAAAAAGGAATATAAGCCCTGGAGAAAGGTTCCGGATCCGCCTCAGATGGGGATCGGTGGCTTTGGCCGCGGTGGCGGGGTTCCCGGTCCGGTTCGCCCCGGCGCGGGCGGAGCCGGAATAGGAATCTGGATCAACCGGGGGGGCCTTCGTCGGCGTGGGGGCGGATCGCGAGGCGGTGGCCGCGGGTTCTTTTGAAGTGGAACCAGCAGATTCGGGCGGTCAACACCACGCGCGCGGCTCTCCTCGCTATTGATTGAGCTCTGCGGAGCGTAAACACCAACGTCGGCCTCACCTCCGTGCAGGGCGATGCGTTACCGTTGGGGGGACTTGCAATGCCGAGCCCAGTTATTGGATACAATTCAGAGCAACGCCGGCCCGACGGCCAACGTACGCGATTTCGCGGATGCGAAAAATGGCGCGCGACGCGCGAATGCCTTCATCAAGGGCGCGGCATCGCATTAGCCGCGCTCCTGCTGTGCTGCTTCGGAGTCGTCGCGCCGAGAGCGTGCCAGAACCTTCCCGGCGAGGAGCCTTCGGCGGTACGCACGCCGCCGAGGATTCTCGCTGAGTTTCCGATCGAAAGGGACGGCGGCCCCGTGATTGTGCCGGTTAGGGTCGAGTGGCGCGACGCGGGCCGGCGGTCGGAGAAGCGTCAAACAATTTGCAGGATGCTTTTGGACACCGGGACAACGCACACTTTCTTTCACATCCGACATCGCGCATCGTTTGGGAAACCGACCGGCAAAGTGAATGTTCATGCGGCGGAGGCGGAGACATTCAAGGCGCCGGTAATGAGCATCGGCAGCGTCACCGTACGCGCGGACGGCGACGTCGCCTGTTTCGACTTGTCGCGCATGGCGCGCGGCTACGCCGAAAAGATTGACGGAATTCTCGGCATGGACGTTCTGCGTCGTCTCGTGTTCTCTATCGACTTCGATGAAGGCAGGCTTCGATTCCACAGTTCGCTGGACGCCACTTTCGGCGTGCGCGTTCCGCTGGTCTGGACTGACGACGCGCATCCCGGGTGTCCGGTGGTGTGCGCCGAACTCGACAGTGGCGTAACGCAAGAATTCCTCTTGGATACGGGAGGCGTGGTGACATTTTCCGGCACGTTCGAGGCGAGCATCTATGATCGGCTCTCGAAGGAAGGGCGACTCGTTCGCGAGGATCCGGACATGACGGATTTTCGTCTCAGAATGTTCACTGTCGACGCGAGCGTTGATATGAAGCTTGGCCGCGCGCGCCGCCTATCTTTGGGAGGGTACACCCATGAAGGGGCGATCTTTGGGCGCTTTGTGGTCAATTGTCTGTGCCTGGGCTTCCTGTCGCGGTATGTCGTGGCGTTTGATTTCCCCAACAGTGTCATGTATCTGCGCCCAGGTAAGGCCTTCGCGCGTCCGGACGCTTACGACTTAAGTTGCCTAGTCGTCGCGCGAAGCGGTGGCGCGATCGTGGTCACCGAGGCGTACGCGGGTGGAGCGGGCGCCGCGGCCGGCCTGCGGAACGGCGACGCCATCGTGGCCATTGACGGAGTGAGCACTCGCGAGGTGAGCCTGTTCGCGTTTCAGCGATTTCTCTGCGTCGAGGGGCGTCATGTGCTGGAGGTAAGTCGAGGCGGCACGCAACGCCGGGTCGTTTTATCGCTCGACAAAGCGTTGCGCGACCAGTCCGGCGCCGCGGCCGCCCCGGAGCCAACCCATCGGTGGGCGCTCTTGATCGGAGTCGACCGCCCGCAGCGCGCCAAGGAGTTCAGCTACTGCGGCGATGACCAACGCGCCTTGGCCGCGCAGTTGATCGACAACGGCTTCGAGCGCGACCGCGTGTTCCTGCTGCATGACCAGGCACAGGACGGCAAGTACCTCCCCCGCAAGACGAACATCGAGCAACAACTCGAGTGGTTGCTCAAGCGGGTCAAGCCCGGCGACGTGCTGATCGTGGCCTTTAGAGGCCACGGCGTGCAGGTGGAGAACACGACCTACCTCTACCCGGCCGGCGGGAACCTCGACGACCCCGGCACGATGATCTCGCTCGACTCAGTGTGCAAGAAGCTCGAGCGGTCGCCGGCAACACTCAACCTTCTGCTCGTCGACGCCTGCCGCGGCGATGCGCGCCTGGACGAGGGCCGCCCGGCGGGCGAGGAACCGCGCGAGGTGTCACGCGGTCTTGCCCGGATTGGACCACCCCCGCGCTTCCTGCTGTTGCATAGTTGCTCCCCAGGGGAAGCGGCCAAGGACGACCGCAGCCTACGGCACGGAGTGTTCATGCACTTCGTGCTCGAAGGGCTGCAAGGCGGCGCCGACGCCGACAACAACCGCCACGTCAGCCTGCGGGAACTCTCGGATTACGCGGCCCGCAAGACGCAGTTGCACGTCGCGCGGAAATTCAACGCCTCGCAGCGGCCGTCGCTGCGCGGTAATCTCAATGCCAGCGCGCTCGATTCCAATCTGTTCGCTCTGACCAAGCCGGGCGAGACGATCAGCAACACGATTGGCATGAAGCTGGTGGTCGTCCCTGATGGGGAGTTCAAAATGGGCGGCGGTGAGTCGGTGGCCGAATTGGAACAGGCGTTTGGCGAGCTACCCGATTGGTTCCCGCCGGAGTGGATTGCGGCCGAGCACCCCAAGCACGCGGTGCGGATCACGAAGCCGTTTTACATGGGTGTCAACGAGGTGACCAAGGCCCAGTTCGCCATGTTCGTCGAGGCCGAGGGTTACAAGACCGACGCCGAGACCGACGGCAATGGCGGCTGGGGGTGGAGCGAAAAGGACGGCGAGCTCGCGCAAAAGCCGTCATACAACTGGCGGAGTTGCGGCTTCGAGCAAGCGGACGACCACCCTGTAGTGAACGTGAGCTTCAATGACGCGACGGCCTTTTGCGCGTGGCTCAGCAAGCGGGAGGGGAACGGGTATCGACTCCCGACCGAGGCCGAGTGGGAATACGCCTGCCGCGCGGGCTCGACCACGCGGTTTTACATCGGCGAAGATCCCGAGGGGCTGGTGAAGATCGGAAACGTGGGCGACGCGACGGCTGGGGATAAGTTCGGTTTTGCCGACTTTACCATAAAAGGCAAAGACGGCTACGTTTTCACGGCCCCGGTAGGCCGGTTTCCGGGCAACGCGTTCGGCCTCTACGATATGGCGGGAAATGCCGCCGAGTGGTGCTCCGACTATTACGACCTCGATTACTACTCCAAGTCGCCTACCGACGATCCGCGGGGGCCGGCCGTCGGCTCCTTGCGCGTTCATCGCGGCGGTGGCTGGAGCTACCCTGCGGCCTTGTGTCGTTCCGCCTTCCGAGGCGTCGGCGGGCGCGTGTTCCTTCATCCGGACCTCGGATTTCGGGTGGTTCGCGTGCGGTAGTCGCTTGCGGTAGCGCTGAGCGACTCGAATCAAATCAGAGGTTCACTGACATCTGGGAACATATGTCAGGTCGAATGGAAGTGACAATGCTGTTGCAATTGGCCCGCGAGCTTGTCCAGGTCGTCCTTGCGCGACACCGCTCCGACCGTCGAACGCCTGGAGCCATGCGAGCAGATGCCCCTCGCAGTAGATGTCTCGATACGCGCCAGACGGATTTGCAAGATTCTCGCCCACGAAGTGACGTTGAAGCTCGGCTTCGATCATGGGCCAGGTGACCTGGGTGTCGCCGTACTGTTGGCGAAGCTGGATCACGATGCCAAGCAACAAGGCGTGCCCCGCTTCGATCGCCGTGACAAAACAATCGCGGCAGATTCGTATCATTTCTGCGGCGCTGGCCAACCCCGGCAGCCAGAGCAAGTGGACCAGCAACAGCCTAACCTCTTCAGCCGTAAGGCGCTGATCGCGTCGAGTGTTATAGGTCGGTAAACCGGATAGGGTCATCCGAGGTGGCACATCGTTTGCCCCTGGCAAATCAGCACTACTCATCTTGATTTCTCCTTAATGTATGGTGTGAGGGTCTAAACATTTCGGCGGGTATTTCGCGACGATGGGCAAGTGTAAGCTGGTGGCCCCACGATGCAAGCGAAAAGCACTGGGACGACGGAAGGGTGCCGGCTTGCCTGCGATCGGTATTCTCGCCGCGCTGGCGGACAACCTGGGCAGCGTCCGCGACATCGTCAACACGAGCAGCGTGGTCGTCGACCACATCGTGTGCAATTCGTTCGGCAACGTGGTCTACGAGAGCGGCACGGTCGCCCATTGGGCCGGCTTCGCCGGCTA
>DATKSN010000195.1:0-23227 GCA_035531595.1 Pirellulales bacterium
AGGGGGCCGGCTCACCGAGGCCGTCCGTCGCCGCCCCTATGCGGTCGTGCTCCTCGACGAGATCGAAAAAGCCCACCGCGACGTGTTCAACATCCTGTTGCAGGTGCTCGACGACGGTCGGCTCACCGACAACCTGGGGCACACGGTCGATTTCACGAACACGATCGTGGTCATGACCTCCAACGTCGGCGGCCAGGCGATCCAGGAGATCCGGCGTGAAGGCGGCGGTGAGCGCGACGTTCGCGAGGCGATGCGAACCGCCTTGCAAAGCCATTTCTTGCCCGAGTTCCTCAACCGCATCGACGAGACGATCGTGTTCCATCCCCTCGATGCGAAGCACCTTCGCAAGATCGTCGACGTGCAAATTGGCCGGCTGAAGAAGCAGCTTTCGGCCAGTGACCTGCTACTGGAGGTGACCCCCGCCGCGCTCGACGAGATTGCCGCCTCGGGCTACGACCCCACCTACGGCGCGCGGCCGCTGAAGCGGGTGATCCAGCAGCGGATCGCCAATCCGTTGGCCACGGAGATCCTCAGGGCGACGTTCACCGCCGAAAGCGGCGTGCGCGTCGACTGCCGCGACGGCGAGTTCACATTCGAGCCGGTCGGCCAGGCCGAGCCGGCCGTGGGGTAGGTTTCCAAGGGGCCATATCACGATCCGCCTCCAGCTTGGCCCTTGCTCCCTGCCGTACTCGCAGCCCAACCTGATCGGGGTCGTTAATCTCCTCGATCACCAAGGAGTTCTCGAAGCTGGCTGTCACTTCACACCTCCGTCGCCATTATACTCCGAGTTCGCAGGCCGCTAATCGACCGTGATCCAGGGTTCGCCAACCGGATCGACGGGACTATCGAAATGCGGGCAAGGGGGGGCTGCAGAGTTGCCGGTTGGGTCGATGGCGTAGTATCCTGAAGAGGAACGAGAGGTTCACAGTGAGCATTTCACGGGTTATCGCCCTTATCAACCAAATGGAGTCCGACGGCATTATCCCGCGGTACGCTGTCGGTGGGGCTGTGGGCGCCACGTTCTACCTGGAGCCGGTTGCGACACTGGACGTCGACATCTTCGTCGCGTTCCGGCAGGAGCCAGGTCAGTTCCTGATCAGCCCTCAACCCATTTTCGACTATCTTGCCGCGAGAGGGGGTGTGCGGGAGGGCGAGTACATGATCGTCGCCGGATGGCCGGTTCAATTTCTTCCACCCACCAGCCTGTTGGTCGAAGAGGCACTGGCGAAGGCCGTCACGGTGGATATCGATGGTATGCCGGCGCGGGTTTTCACCGCCGAACACCTTGCCGCCATCGCCCTTGAGACAGGACGGGGCAAGCATAAAGCTCGTCTGCTCCAGTTCATCGAGACCGGCGCGATCCAAGCCGACGTTTTTCAAACCATCCTGGCCCGGCACGACCTCGTCGAATGTTGGCAAGAATTTGAACGAACTTTCCTGAGGGAACCGCCATGACCTTCGACCTGCGGCGAATTCTCGAGAGCAAACGCGCCCTTCGCCGGAACCTCGCGAGCCGGCCCGTGGCCGAGAAGCTGGCCATGCTCGACGCGCTGCGCGACCGGGCGCGCGATCCGTCAAGCGGTCAAGGGGAAGGAATCTTCGACCGCGGATGACGCAGATGAGCGAGGATGACTCGGAAGACATCACCCGCAAACCCACGCCGTCACTGACCCCAAGGGGGTCATATTCCACAGCCCAGGGCAACGCCCTCGTTGTTCTACACATCTTTTTGAGGCCAGGGGCTTGTCCCCTGGAGATTCACGCTCGTTTCTACATACGCCGGCTCCCTATTTTACCTGCTTTCGTCCGTGTCGCCTCGCAGGCTGCCTTTGGCAGCCTGCGAGGCGACACGGACGACGGGGGATGGGGGGGGCATTTGATGTAGAGACCAACGTGAAACTCCAGGGGGCAAGCCCCTGGCCTCTTACGAAGAAACCCGCGATTGCCCAACATTCCCATTTCGCCACCAGCAACCAAAAGATGTGTAGTACAACGAGGGCAACGCCCTGGGTTCGCGAACGCACATCAACCCATTCACCCCAACGGGGTGACACCGGTGACACCCGATGGCCCGAACCGCGAGGCGGGTTTCGCCCCGTTGAGCGGAAAGCGAAATCCGCCTAAGGAGGGTTGGGGCTTGGGTTGGTTGGGGACGACGCATGCCAAGAGCTCCCTGACGAGGGTTGCTGAGGCAAACCAATCTGCTCGAATGGCTATGCCATGTGGATCCCCGAGAATCACTCGCGACGGGAAGCCCGCGCCGGTGCCGGCGCGGGCTTCCACTGAGCGAGATCGCGTACGGCTACCCGAACCGGCGCCCCGCCTCGTCCGGACATTTCGGAACCGGATACGCCCGAAACTTCGGACGCCGACGCGCTCGACGGCCCGTCGAACGCCGACGCCGACCGACCGCCGAAGTAAGGTGCCCGGAAATCCGAGCCCAGTGGCTCGGCGAGATCGAGTCGGAACCAACCACCTAGCTCTCGTCCGACCGCTTCCCGCTGGGTACGCTCACCGTGCTGGCCGGCCCCAGCGGCGTCGGAAAGACGTTTCTGGCGCTCGATCGCGCGGCGCGCGTCGCGCGCGGCGCTGGTTGGCCGACGACGATTTTCCCGCGGGAAGCCAAAAACGGCGAAGTGGGGATCGAGCCCTACAAGGAATCGTTCCATGGCGGCTGGTTCTGGCCGGCGGCGGCTGAAGGAGAGGAAAAAGGAGAAAGGAGAAAAAACAGAGCTTGCAGAATTAGGGGCAGCCGTGCCAAAATCGTGTTACCCCGAAACCGGCCGTTTTGAACCAAGCCCCACAATGCAAACCCAACCGCTCACCGGCAAACATTTCCTCATCTTTGTCGACGACGTTTACGAAGACCTCGAGCTCTGGTATCCCAAGCTACGGCTGGCCGAGGCCGGGGCGCATGTGGTCGTGGCAGGTCCGGAGGCCGAGAGAACCTATGCCGGCAAGCACGGCTATCCCTGCCGTAGCGACGCCGCGATCCGCGACATCGCCGCCGCCGACTTCCACGGGGTAGTGGTGCCCGGCGGCTTCATGCCCGACAAACTTCGCCGCGACACCAAGGTTCTCGATCTCGTGCGCGAGTTCGCGGGCCAGGGAAAGCTGGTGGCGGCCATCTGCCACGGCGGATGGATTCCGATTTCGGCGGGCGTGTACCGCGGTGTGCGGGCAACCGGTTCGCCGGGCATCAAGGACGACCTGACGAATGCCGGCGCGATCTGGGTTGATGCGCCGGTCGTCGTCGATCGGCATTTCGTTTCCAGCCGCAAGCCCGACGACCTGCCCGACTTCTGCCGCGGCGTCTTCCAGGCGCTGGGGGTATGACGCGGTCGAGCATGTGACATTCACGGTGGCTGGGGCAGAGCCTAAGCGATGCCCCGGCCGCTATTTAGCCGGGGCATCGCTGACGCTCTGCCACCAGCCACCACTTTCTCGTGGCAAAATGTCTGTTCTGTCGGGAACGCCCTCCGTGGCGTTCCGAGCAGATTGTGCGACGTCGTCGGGTCTTAGACCCCACCATCCATGACCACCGTTTCGCCGGTCATGATCCGCCTTCTCCGTTCAAACAATCGGCAGTGCCATTTCAATCGACCGTTAGATTAGTAGCCCAACAGAGGAGAGGCCACCGGTATTCCGTCGGACTTACGGTAGGGCTGGTCGTTTGGTACGCTTCCGCCGGATGAAGCGGATGAACCTTTCCCTGGAAATCGGCGGCCGGGCAAGGTAGAATAGGAACGCACGACCTCCTTCGTCAGTAAGCTCCGAAGCGCAAAGAGACGGCGATGACCAAAATTATTCTTGATGCGGACACGCGAAGTAAGCTGCTGAACCTGACCCAGCCACTGGACCTGTGCGACGAAATGGGCCGCGTGTTGGGCACGTTCATGCCGCTGGTCAGCCCGGCCGAAGACGACTACGGCGAACCGCCGATCAGTGAGGAAGAGTTGAGGCGTCGCGCGAAGGGGCCCGGGTACACGACCGAGGAGGTCATCGCTTACCTGGAGAGCCTGTGAAATACGCCGTTCGATGGCAGCCGGACGCCTTGAATGACCTCGCGTCCGTTTGGCTTTCGGCAAGCTCAAGCGAGCGCGCCGCGATCACCGCCGCGGCACGGGAAATTGAGTTGACGCTGCGAATTGACGCAAACACGCAGGGAGAGTCGCGTTCCGAAACATGGCGAATCGTGTTTGCGGCTCCCTTGGCAGATGCGAACTGCCCCTCAATGGACAGGATTCCGCATCGCCCTGTAGGGAACGCCCTCCGTGGCGTTCCGTCACGGTGGGCGCCGCGTCGGCTCGCAGCCCACGGAACGCCACGAAGGGCGTTCCTTGCAGAAACCGTCGTTGCCCGCTCGATTGTAGCTGGAATACTGCGAGGGTGCTGCTTCGACACTAACCCGCAGCGCAAGCAAGGCTCGTAACGACCGGCCTTGCTTGCGCTGCGGGTTAGTGTGCCTGCCCCGCGTTACCATCTGCAGATACCCCCCCCAAGTGGCATAACCGCGGCCCAAGTATGGCCGAGCCGCGAAAGTTCGGCCCTCATCTTCGCTCTGGCGCGCGCGCGATAAACGCGTACCGTCGATTCGGCGAGGCCTAACTCAGCCGACAAGTCGTCGCTTGCGACGAAACCGTCGGGCGAGCCAGCGTCAGCCCAGAGAATGGCCCGCTCATGCTCGGAAAGAACTCGCAAGAGCTCAGGCCGCGACTCACCGCAAGCCACCCGAATTCTTGCGAATTCGGCTACCGCGACGAGACATTCGCGTTTCATCGCGCAGACCCCATCCAGCTCGTCTGGATGGTGAACAAGACGGCGCGCTACCACGCCTCCGCGCCGTGCGTGCCAGACCCCTTCGAGCTTGTCTCGATGGTGAATCAGATGGTGGGCTTCAGCGTCCGGCGCCGAGCGTGCCAGAGAATCTCCTTCGCCGACCCCGACGAGCGGGGTGAATCGCGGCACAACAGCTTCGGGATCGGCACGAAAGCGACAAATCCCCGCCGTTTCGGCGGCGGAATGCCTGTTCTGTATCCGCATCGCGCCCCGAGCCGCGACGCTACGCGAAAAAAAACGACTCCGAAACCCCTCCCAAGCGATCCAAACGGGCGTGGGGCAGGGCGAAGGGTGCGGAGGCAATTGGATGCCGCTTTCGCGGCTGGCGAAAGACGTCATGGGGTATTCGGAGATCGTTTTTTTTCGCTTCGCTGCCGTTCTCTTTTTGCACGCTTGTTGCTGCGCAACGTGCGTGCTTTTTTCGTGAAAATGATCCATCCCGATTCGTAGGCCGCTCCGCGGACCCGTCGAGCTTGCGTTGCGGGTTAGTGTCATGGCCGTGGGGCGCGATCAGAAGATCAGATAGCCCGCCGCGAACAGGGCCGAGTAGGCGGCCATCAGAAACGCCGATAGCGCCAACAAGGCCGCGGCCACTGCCGGCGGCAATAGCGCGAGCCAGCGGCCGAACGCCAGATAGATTGGAAAGGCGACGGCCACGAACCGGCCCATCGACGCCATGCCCATCTCGTAGCCGCGCGTGAAATAGGGAATCGCGAGCAACAGTAGCGAAAGGGAAATCTCAAAGCGATCGAGGAGAGGAACGCGGCGGAGCGGCGCCGTCGCGGATTCGACGTGCGCGATGGCGGCGCGTACTCGTCTCCCGGCCAGAATTCTTGCGAATTCCGCTACGAGGCGGCGAGTCGGAATTCTTGCGAATTCCGCTACGACGAGCGCGAGGGTCGCGAGGAAAAACAGGGGGTTGGCGAATTGCAAGCTCAACCAGGGGAGGCCGTGCGCGTCGGCGCGGGCCCAAAAGGCGGGCGATTCGTGGTCGTAGACGGCGGCGATGGGTTCGAGTGTGAGCAGCGCCAAAAAATGTTCGGGCAAATCGGGCGCCGTGCGGACGCCCCAGTGCTGTTGCGTTTTGGCAAAAGCCAACGCGTCGCCGAAGGCGAAATGCTGATACGCCATGTATCCGGCCAGTCCCCAACAGGCCAAGGGCAGCCAAACCGCCAGCCGCCACAATCGCCGCCCGAGCCCGGCATGGCGCCGCCAAAGATCAAGGGCCAACGGCGCCAGCAGCGCCACCCCGACCGGCCGCGACGCCGTGGCCAGGCCGACGACGAGCGCCACGACGATCGTGGGCCACCGCCGCTGAATTCCATGCATCGCGACGACGGTGAGCAGTAGGAACGTCGATTCGGAGTAGGGCAGCCGGAAAAAGCAAGCGGTCGGAAACAGGCAAGCCGACAGCAGAACAAAGTCCACCACGTTCGCATCCGCGTCCCGATAGCGGGCGCGCACGTACAACCCAAGGACGATCAGCGCCAGAAAGAACGACGTGTTCGAGACGATCAAGAGCGCCGTTTCCATTCGCACCGGCAGCGCGGCGGCGACGGCCCGGCCCAGCAAGGGGTACAGCGGGAAGAAGGCGACGTTCGATCGCGAGTTCGGGTCGTACGAGTAGCCTTCCGCGGCGATCTGCTTGTACCAGCGGCCGTCGTGGATCGCCAGCGCGTCGATCACGTCGCCACGCGGCGAGTGCGCAACGGGGCCAGGGGTCAAAAACGAAAAGCCGAGCGACAACGCCAGTGCAAAGAGCAGCCCGCTGAAATACCAGAACGCCGCCGCCGCGAGGCGGACGTCGCCGGCGCGCACATCCGGCGCGGCCACGCCCGGAAACGGCGGATTCGGATCTTTCATAGCGTCCCCTTGGACGAAAAGGCCCGTGCCGCGATCCGCTGGCTCGGATTATTCATGCTCCCACACCAACCCGCGGCGCAAGCAAGGCCCAGCGTTGGACTTGACCTTGCTTGCGCCGCGGGTTGGTGTGACGGCAAACCAGCCCCCAGGTCGCACGGCCTGAATTCTCACGAATTCCGCTACGCGCCGACTTCCCAAGGTTCCGTTTCGGCCCAATTCCGTCCGGTTTTCACGTCCACCTTCAAGGGTACTGCCAGGTTTTGTACGTTCGACATCTCCTCGGATACGAGCATCGCCAGACGGACGACCTCGCCGGGGGGAACCTCGAAGACCAGTTCGTCGTGGATTTGCAACAGCATCTTGGCGGCCAGCGCCTCGCGCCGCAATCGGCGCTGAACAGCGATCATCGCCAGCTTGATCAAGTCCGCCGCCGAACCTTGGATCACGGTGTTGATGGCTGTCCGCTCAGGTAGGTTTCGCTGGCGAGATGTACCAGGGCGAACGCCCCGGATAGCCCGCCGGCGCCCCAAGACCGTATGTACATAACCCTTTCGCAGGCATTCCGCTAGTATTTTCGTCAAGAACACTTCAATTCCGGGATACCGCTGGAAATAGCCGTCGATGAACTTCGCCGCCTCCTCCTGGGAGATGCCCAGCGTTTTGGCCAGGCCGAAGGGGCTTTGGCCGTAAATCACGCCAAAATTCACGGCCTTCGCGGTTCGCCGCATTTCTCGCGTCACCTGGTCGAGCGGCACGCCGTAGACCTGGCTTGCGACGCGGGCATGAATGTCCTCATCGCGCGCGAAGGCGAGGCACAGGGCCTCGTCACCCGAAAAATGCGCCAGCACTCGCAGCTCGATCTGCGAATAATCGGCCGCCAGCAGCAGCCAATCGTCGTGGCCCGGCAAGAAGGCGGAACGGATTTCACGCCCGCTTTCGCTGCGAATCGGGATGTTTTGCAGGTTCGGGTCGCTCGAGCTGAGCCGGCCGGTCGCCGCCACCACCTGGTTGAACGAGGCATGCACGCGCCGCGTGCGCGGGTTGACCATCGCCGGCAGGGCGTCGACGTAGGTGTTTTTCAACTTGGCGAACTGCCGGTATTCGATGATCTTGGCCGGCAGCGGGTGCAACCGCGCCAGCTCGTCCAGCACGCCGGCGTCGGTGCTCGCTCCGGACTTTGTCTTCGACACGACCGGCAGCTTCTGCTCGTCGAACAGCACCTGGGCCAGTTGCTTGGGCGAGGCGATGTTGAAAGGATGGCCGGCCAGGTCGTAAATGTCGGCCTCCAACCGTATCAGCCGCTCGCCAAACTGGCGGCTCAGTTCGGCCAACCTGTCGACATCGACACGGATCCCGTTGGACTCCAACTCCACCAGCACCTCGACGAGCGGCAACTCCAGCGTTTCGAACAGCTCGATCTGTTGGTTCTCGGCCAGCTTCTCGGCCAGCAACGGACGCAGCCGCCAGGCGACCAGCGCGTCTTCGGCCGCGTAGTCGGCGACCGCGGCCACAGATACCTGGTCCATCTGTTTCTGGTTCTTCCCTTTGCCGATGAGCGACTCGATCTTGATGTTCGTGTGTTGCAAATAGCGTTCGGCCAGTTCGTCGAGATTGTGGTTGCGTTCACCGGCGTCGAGCAGGTAACTGGCCACCATCGTGTCGAACTCGACACCGGCCAATTCGACGCCGGCCGTCCGCAGCACGATCATGTCGTACTTCAGGTTCTGGCCGATCTTGCCGATGGCCGGACTTTCCAGCAGCGGCCGCAGGGCCGCCAAGGTCGCCCGCGGATCGAGCCGCGGCTCGCCCTCCGGGGCGCGGATCGGCAGGTAATAGGCTTTGTCGTCCTCCCACGCGAACGAGAAGCCCACGATTTCGGCCGCAGTCGGCGAGGCGCTGGTGGTTTCGGTATCGATCGAGATCCTCGCTTGCCGCGACATCGCCTCGACGAGCGCCGCCAGCTTGCCGGGCGTGTCGATCGTTTCGTAGCTGACGGACCAATCGGAGGATTGCGGATTGAGGAGGCTATCCGAATACTCACCGTAGGACGGCCTTCCTAGGCCGTCTTCCGCCGCGGACGGCCTGGGAAGGCCGTCCCACAAAGGCGCGCCGTCGATTTCCGTCGGTTTTCGGATAACCTCTGAAAGCCGCTTGGCCTGCTCGATCAAGCGGTGAAACCCGAATTCGCCAAACAGCTCCCGCACCCGCGCCATGTCGAAGCCGCCGGCGCGGCCCGCCGCCCAATCGACGTCGATGGGCACATGCGTGTCGAGCCGCACCAGCCGCCGGCTCAACAGGGCCTGCTCGCGCCCCTCGACCAGGTTCTGTTTTCGCTTGACGCCCGATACCTCGTGGGCGTGGTCGAGCACGGCCTCGAGCGTGCCGTATTTTTGCAATAGTTCGCGGGCCAGTTTGGGGCCGATCAGCGGCACGCCGGGCACATGGTCCACCGGATCGCCCACCAGGGCCTGGAAATCGACCACCTGGTCGGGACGCACGCCCCAATCGTCCGCTAACGATTGGGCGTCGTAAACCTGTTGCTTGCGGACATTGAACAGCTTCACACGGTCGCTGATCAACTGCCGGCAGTCCTTGTCGGCCGTGACCACGAAACACTCGCAGCCCCGCTCCTCGGCCAGCCGCGCGACCGTGGCCAGGATGTCGTCGGCCTCGAATCGCGGCAGTTCCAGCACCGGCACGGCGAGCGCCTCGACCGCCCGCCGAATGGCCGGAAACTGCGGCACCAGTTCGTCGGGCGTCTCCGCCCGGTGGACCTTGTAATCGGGGTAGAGCTCATGGCGAAAGGTGGGGCCGGAAAGGTCGAACGCGCAAAACAGGTAATTGGGCCGCTTCTCCTGCAGGATATAGAGCACGTCGCGGACGAAACCGAAGATGGCGTTGACCGGTTCGCCCTTCGGGCCGGTCATTTCCGGGATCGCATGGAACACCTGGAAGATCAACGAGTTCGCGTCAATGACCCAAACGGTTTCACTGCCTGGCGACGGCGCCTGGTGTGCCACGGCCGCAGTGACGAGCCGACCCACTTCGCGGGTGCCCCGGCGTAAGCCCCCCGGTTTGTGTTCCACGGCGGTGGCGACCGTGTCCTTCCGCTCGCCACCCTTTGGCTCCGTGAGATCCGGCTCGTCCGGCTCTGGTTCGAGGCCTGGCAGCGTCGTCTGGCGGGCACGCGTCGTCATGGCTCGATACGATCGAGAGGGGTTTCGCTGGGATGGGAAGTGGGCGCTGCCAGATCATCATTCTATACTACGTGCGGTCAGCTTCAACCGAACCCGCCCGAGGTATAACCATGGGAAGGTATAATCAGCAAAAAAAACGCGCTCGAATCCGGACACTGTGTTCGGTTGCGCTTTGGCGCCGCCTCCGCCGCGCCGGCCGCGAGTCTGCCCATTGCCCCGTTGAGCTGAAAGCGAAACTCGCCGAAGTCAGCCGGTGCGCACGATCCGTCCCGACGGCCAAAACGGCACTCATTTTCACTCGAATTCGGTCCAAATCGCTGCAAAATCGTTCGATTCGACACCATTTCAGCGACAACCGCTCGTCCCGCGCCCAGGTGTCCCATCAAAATCAACGGGAATTACGCATGTCGGCCGCTACCGGCATTTGATTTGTTGCTAACATGGAGTTGCTAAACGGCAAAAAATGCGCGCCGATTTTACGCCGTGTTGGGGGGGTGATGTTGGATTGGCAGGGGGGCAGTGGAAGTTGATAGTTTTCGGTTTTCGGTGTGCTCAACGCCTTTCGGCATCGAAGGGGGGGGCAGATCAGTGAGTGTGCCGACCGCATGGACGAGAGCGAGGTGCTCAACGCCTTTCGGCATCGAAGGGGGGGGCAGTCCCAAGCCGATCCAACTCCAGCAGGGCATTTGCGTGCTCAACGCCTTTCGGCATCGAAGGGGGGGGCAGGGTGCCGCATCGGCATCGAGGCGCCTCCAGGAGTGTGCTCAACGCCTTTCGGCATCGAAGGGGGGGGCAGACGCGCGTCGCGATGAAGCCCTCTTTCGCGAGCATGTGCTCAACGCCTTTCGGCATCGAAGGGGGGCGCAGAAGTCCGAAACGAGCGTTGAATCTGAGCGTCCTGTGTGCTCAACGCCTTTCGGCATCGAAGGGGGGGGCAGTCCAACACGCGGTCCTCGCGGGCCTGTCGCCGTTGTGCTCAACGCCTTTCGGCATCGAAGGGGGGGGCAGGCGCGCAAAACGCCGAGACCCCACCGGAAGCCGTGTGCTCAACGCCTTTCGGCATCGAAGGGGGGGGCAGGCTCGGCTCTCGAACTCGTTACGACGGCGGATCTTGCGACGCACGGATTCAAGCACCGCCCAATGCGGGCTGGCCGGAGCAAGCTGCGCTCCGCCAACCCGCGTTAGGTCAACACTTAACAACCGTCGTACCATCAACTTCAGCTCCCTTCAAGGATCTAACCATCTTTCCAAAGAACACATTCATCCGTGTCCGTAACAGTTTAACGCACTGCGGCCCCGTAAGCGACCGAAACAAGCGAAGATGCTTGATTGGCCGTATTACACGATTTTGTGCCCGGCCGGCTCGTCGGGCCAGTCGGGCCGCTTGCTCGCGGCGTGCGTCACGCTGATGGCGCGGGCACACTGCGGACAAAGCGGGATCAAAAGCACGTCGTCGTCGGCCGTGAGCATCTCGGTCAGTTCCCAACGCAGGCGTTGCATCTGCGTTTGCGTCATCCAACAGCGGAAAACCGAATACTGCACCCGCTCGCCGTACCCTTCCAGGTGCTTGGCCGCCCGGCGCAGCCGTTTAGGGTCGCGGACGTCATAACAAACCAGCCACCAGCGAACACCGTTCATCGGCCCACCCCCTTTCAGCGCAGCCGCGACCGCGCGAACAAGCCCGGCTCGCCGGTCCATTCCTTCTCCAACAACCGGGCCTCCAACTCGATCGTCCGCGCGTAGGAAAGCGAGTACTTCACCACCGGATGTTTCCAGGTCTCGTCGAGCCGGGCTTCGAACAACCCAATGGCCTTCTTGCGCCCCGCGTCCGACAGCCAGACCTTGGCGCGCGTCACGGCGAAATCGTCGGCCGCGTGCCACTGCCCGCGGTTCAGCGAACCGATCACGACCAGATCCCAGAGCGGCACGCGAAACAACTCCATCAGGTCGAGCACCAGCGGGTAGGCGGCGCTGCGCGGCGTGTGGAAGAAGCCCAAGGCCGGCTCCAAGCCGACCGCCAGCACGCCGCGCATCACGGCGGCGTGCAGCAGGCCGTAGCCGTAGCTCAACAGCGCGTTGAAGCGGTCCAACGGCGGCCGGCGGTTGCGCGTCGTCCAGCGCAGCTCGTCGGGCACATGCTCGGCCAACAAGGAGCGCAGCCCCTGGAAGTAATGGACGGCCGCCGTACCCTCGAGCCCGCGCAGCACGTCGCGGTCGGCCACCCGCGCCGTGCCCGCCAGCGCGTCCTGGATGGCGGCCAGGTGTGGCACCAGCGGCTGCCGCGCGGCCGACTCGCCGCGCGTCGCCCGCAACAGGTAGCGGTGCTGCCCCTCGACCTTCGCCTGAACCAGCGCGCGGGCAAGGCGCAGGCACGTTTCCTCATCGGTCAGGCCCCGGTACTGGCGGATGCGGCGCTGAACGCGGCCGGCGCCGGCCACGAGGCTGGCCGTGTGGTAGCCCGCCGTCGTCAGCCAGTGGACACCGATGCCATGCTCCGTGCAGCAGCGCAGCGCCTGGGTCGAAACCTGCGAGAAGCCGTGCAACATCAGCGTATCGACGCCGCGGATCGGGTGCTTCGACTCCGGCTCATCCCGCGGCCGCACCACCAGCGAATCGCCGCTGCGCCCGACGTGCGCGCCCTGCGAAACGACGTGCAGCGTGGCGCCGTCGCGTTCGGCGGGAAACAGCCGCACGGGTTCATGTTCGGGCTCTTGCTGTTGGCGCACCTCCTCGGGCAGGCAGACCGGGGCCAGCGAGCAACGCTGGCAGAGCCGTTCGTTCTCGGCGATCGGCGGCCGCTCGACCGTGGCCCGCAAGCGGCGCGCCTCGACGATGGCCGCGTCGAGCTCGCCGAGCGCCGCCACGTCGATTGGCACGCGAACGGTGACGTTCGAGGCGTGGTAACGCACCCGCCCCTCGGGCACCGGTTGGCCAAACGCCTCGGCCAGCATGGCGGCGTACGCGACGACTTGCAAGCGGTCGGAGGGCCAGGTTTCGTTGCCGCCGTCGTCGGCCTGGCGGGCACGGCCACGCTTGTGTTCGTACGGAACGAGGCTGCCGTCGCGGCGGCGGACGCAATCAATTTTGCCCGTCAGGCCCAGCGTTTCGCTGGTCAATTCGAGGCTGGTCCATTCACCGTCGTCGTCGGCCGCCAGCCCGGCGTGCAATTCGCGGCCGGCGTAAACGGCCGCGTTGGCGACTCGGATCTCTTCGACTTCTTCAAGGTAAAACAAGCGCGGGCAATAGGCCAAGGCATGCAGGGCCATCACGCGCAGCGGGGGCGCGTCGGCCGACAAGGTAGCGTCGATCATGGGTGCAACTCCAGGTGCGATCCGAACTCTCGCGAGTCGGGGCTACTGCCGCATGTAGCTGAATTCGCAAGAATTCAGGCTGGTATCGGCAGCGACTCCACGAACTCGTGCGAGTCGGACTACGGGGCCTCGCGCCGGCGCGGCGGCATCCGCCGCCGCGCCGGGCGCGGTTCGCGCCCCGTCGGTCCAGGTTATGAAAAGCGTCGTCCATCTCGCTGGCTACGCGTGGAAGGGGACAGGTTACAGGGAACAGATTTGGCGAGCGGGGGGCGTCAGCCCCCTGTTTGGCAACCAAGCGGCACGCATCGTAAGTCTTCCTCTACGAACCCGGCCGGAGTAGAATTACGAATGTCCCGCACCTGCCAAAAGCCGCTGGCGAATAGCAACGCAAGGTGAATTCCATGACGACCATCGTCGAAGGATTTTATCGAGACGGCCACATCGAGCTTTCGGAACCACCCCGCGGCTTGCAGGAAGGGCCCGTTCGCGTGATCCTGATCGCCGAAGAACAGCCGAAGTCGCCGCCGTCGCTCCTGCCGTTCGGCAAGTACGCGACCGGCGGAATGTCGACGATCGAGGATTTCAAGGACGCCGAATGGCACGAGGAACAGCCGTAACGCCATGATTTATTCCTCCGTCGTTGCGGGGCGGCAGCACCCCAATCACTTTTTCCCAGTACCGCGCTTCGGTTTTGCCGCCGCGACCGGCGTGGGCGGCACAATCTCGGTCCACGCTCCTGGCGGCGGTTCGGCGCTTGCTTCGTCGGACGGCGCGTAAAGCGCCGATCGTGTGCGCGACATGTCGGCGCGGTCGATCCAGATGGTGAGTCGAGTCGTGCGCGGCCGTGGTCCGGTCCCGGCCGTTTGTTCAACGCGTTCGTACCAACGCGCCGTCGGCACGGCTGGCGGCTCCTCCAGCCGGTCAAGCAGAAACTGGTTGTCGCCCAAGAACGGCAATCCGTAACGTCCTTGGTTGTATTCGCCGCGAAGCCCGGCCCTCACGCGATCCTCAAGGTCGGCATTCCCATTGAGACAAACCAATGCCCTTAGTCCCGACAGCAGTTCCCGACGCACCGGGGTAATGTTGTTTTTGTTGCCTTTTGTGAGTTTGGCTGGCGTTCCCGCATCCTTGCCCACGGGGTAGTTGTGCAACTGCTGGTAGATGGTTTGCACTTGCGGAAACACCTCTTCAGAATCTCCATCCCGCCACGGGACGCCGACCGCGATACGGATTGCTGGCAACCCATGACGCATGAGGCTGGCCGGGGTCCTCCCGTCGTGGCTTTCGTCCTCCTCGCGCAGCCGTGACTCAATGCCGGCCACGTTTAGCAGCAACCCATACGCGGCGGAGGGCGTCAGAAATGTCGCGGAGGGCCGATACCAGCCGGCGGTGAACGTCCGGCAAGCGGCAAAGGGTGCCTCAAGGTAAACGTAAAGCATGGGCTTCAGTCTCCGAGTGCCTTCTTCGAGACCGCCTCGATCAGCTTACGCGGATCGCGTTCCAGCGTTACACCACGCTCCGCGAGCTTCTTGACTTGTTCCGGCGGCATATCCTTGACCAGCTTCCCGCCCAGATAGAACTCCTCGCCTGGGTAGTCCGGCGGATCGTGCAGAATGCCGTTGATGACCTCAGGAAAAATGTAGCCGCCGGCCTTCCCGTCCGGCTTGAAACCGTAGGTCTCATAGCCCGCAACCAGCAGCTTGGTCAGTCGGACGACGACGCTCGCCGGCGCCATTTCATAGTAGCTCCGCGCATGGTTGCCGGCAACGCCGTTCAATTCGCCGATGGCCTGGAGCAGCTTCTTCGTCCATTCCTGCTTCATGCGACAGTCGTTCAGGTTCAGCGCAAACGGGTATTGGAACGCGGTGACCGCGGTCTCCCGGTGCAGCAAGGCGGACTGGGATCGCTCTTCTTGGACGCTCCACGGGCTCTCCTTAACCTGCGGCGACTGGGTAAAGACAGCGTCGTGTCGGTAAGGTTCCAGGGCTTTCGCCAGGTTCATGCGGAGGAGCGAGTCGCGCTTCAGGGGAAAATCCTTACCCCGTTCAGACCGTACCTTCTTCAGTGTTGCTCCCTTCACTGCCAGCAGATACCCAAAAAAGAAATCATCCGCGTACTCATTCGCATTTGGAAAATCCGCGAACTTTACAGCAAGCTGTTGCTTTTCCTCCTTCTCCCCGTCACGCGCTTCTGCTCCAGCGCGCGGTTCCAGCCGTGAGCGATTGGACGGCAGCCCGTACCCGCGGAGGATCTCTCGCAGCGCGTTGCGCATCGCCTCGGGCGAGATGATCGGGTAGTCGAAACGACCATCCGTGACCTTTTGGATCACAGTACGATTGAGCTCGCTTTCGCCGCGGTAATTCGCGGATGGGGCGGGGTAAGTCAAGACTGTTGCGAAAAGATGCATAGTGGGCTCCTGGAGCAATTGGTGGATCATGAGTTGGCGGAGAGCGCGAGCATCGTAAGCGTCTTCACATCCTCCGAATTCGTGGCTAGCGCATTTGCCACGGTGCAGTACTGCTCTTTGCTGAGGAACTGTTTGACGGAGCATATCCTCGACGAGAAGTAGTTCACGAAATCTCGTTCCCTGCGCGGACGCACCGAAAGAAACACGTCCGCAGCCAGCTTTGTCTTGGCATCGTGAAACTCTGCTGGCAATTTCTCCCATTGAACCGCCCCGTCGACTTTGTACTTGTCGAGGTCGACGCCGGACTTTTCCTGGGCTTTCGAGAGGAGAAAGTTCCGCACCAGCCGATAGATCAACTCGTCGAGCGTAGCCGATCCTTTTTGCTGGCTCACACCCGATTCATCAATGTTCATTTCAACCTCCAACTCAATGTTACTTTTTTGGAATAGATTCCGAAACAGCGTAGCGGCGTCGGTGGCGAACCAGGGAATTCCCCTCGGGGCCCTTTCGCCCCTAACGAAAAATACCCACGGACGCTCCTGAAACAATCGCACCAGTTCCGAGTACCAAACACGGTCCTTAAGCGCCGACAAGAGCAAACTCCCCCTAAAAAGCGGGTTCTTGAAAGGGCGGTCTGACGCGGACCCAACGATCGCCTTGTAACGCTCAAGCAGCGCGTGACTAGGAACAAGACGATCGCACGCAGCGATTTTCACGTTATTACCAGATTTCGCCATGTGGAAGAATTGGATGGCCGATACGGCAGGAGCCCAGTCTTGTCCTTCGGCGTTCATCTTGGCGAGGCGCGCGAGGTGCTCCAAGAACTCCAATGCTCCTTGCGCCGGGATGTCAATCACAGCTCCTTCGGGACGATAGCCTCGCTTTCTTGCATCCAGACTTTGCAACATTTGCGGATACAGTCGACAAAACCGGACCAGATTCGACACCTCCGGTATCGCAAGGGTGTAATAGCGGGTTCTGGTTCTCCTGTCCTCGCCGATTTGGCAGTCGCCATCGGACGAAATTACCTGCGGTACGAAAATCATCGTGGTCAAGGGCCAGAAGTGCAGCAGGAGATTCTGGTCCGTGCGCCCCAGGCACTGGATCTGCTCGGCGTTTTCCTCTTGAACGCCCAAGGCAAGCCCCGCTTTAATCTTCGAGAGATCGGGCTTTCCTGTCGCCCTCGCCGTGTCGACAGCGAGGAGGTCCTCCCAAACAGTTCGTTTACCTTCGGAGTATGGGCGGCCGTTGGCACAGTCCTCGTAAGGCTTCCGTGTCAAGGGCTTCTCACGCGGTATAGCGTACAACGCCTCCCTCCAGAGCTTGTGCCAAAGGCCCTCTGTCCCACCAGGGAAGACATCGGCCAAAGCCGCGCCGCAAGGCTGTACGACATCGTAGACGTATCGCTCGACGGTCTTCGTCCGGCCAGATTTCCCGTCAGGCTCGTCGTGGGGGACCGTTCGCTTCGGTTGCACGAGCAGCGTTTTCTTCCCTGTCTTGGGATCCATCTTTTTCCTAAGAGACTTCTCTTCGCTCTCGACCGGAATTGCCGCGTACAGGTCGTTAAAAAGTGCCTGGGCCGAGGTTTCCGTAAAGACAACCGTTAGTCGGGTTGACCCCCCGTCGTCGCGTACCTCTGGAACGGCATCACGAGAAAACCCTCGCGACCGCATTGACTGGACTTGGAGCAGCAGGCCGGCTAAACCCGCTTTGTGCAACGCTGTCGGGAGGTCGAACAGGTCGTACTCGATGGTGACCGACGATCGCACCACCGGATCTTTTTTTTGTCGTTTTCCCATGTTCAGTATCCCTCGCTACGCGAGGGCCTCGTCGCGGAAGCCCACCGACGCATGGTAGTGATCGTCCGGCGCGATAATCAGGTATGCCGGAAACCCCTTGGGCTTATCGACGGCCAGCCACGACCGGCGAGGGACAGGCACAATGAACGCCGCCCGCTCCGGCTTCTTGGCGCGCAGGTACTTGCCGATGTCCCCAGCGAGCACAGCAGGAGCGTAGAAATCGTCGATGTCGCGGAGGTCAAACCCGAGCGACGACGCATATGGACTGGTTGTTGTGAAGGGGTGTATTCGATCGGGCTCTACTTGGGCAGAGTCGTGCTTTTCAAGCAAGCTTTCCAGGTCCGACTGGCAGACTACCCCAAGGCCGGCCATGTCGGCGACAAAGGCCGCCGCCCCTCGCAATTCGTCCAGCTTGTACGGCCTCGATTCCTCGCTTGGATAGACGAAGACCTCGCCGAGATACCCTTTGTCCGGCAGCATGATGCGATTACATCGACCCATTCGTTGGACGAGGGCGGTGATCGGGGCGTGCTCTGTAATGAGGACGTCGGCGTCAAGGTCGAGACTCATCTCGCAGACTTGAGTTGTGACCGCCAATACCGCGGTGTGCTCCCGTTGGTCTGCCCGAAACGCGTCCACGACCGCGCGGTGGCGTTCCCGGCGGTCCCGGAGCTTAAATCGGCTATGGTAAGAGTAGATTGGAACGCCAGCACTGTCCCGCAGTTCCTCTGCCGGAAATGCCGCGGCGAGTGCCTCGGCCCAGCGTTGGGCGCGCTTCACCGTGTTCACGACCCAAAGTACCCGCTTTTGGTTCGCCAACATGGCTCGAACCAGGGCCGGAATCTCATGGGCCGTCCGCGTCGCAACGCGATACCGTGCGGTGTCGGAAAGCTTCTGGAGGTCAACAGGCTTTCGGTCACCGTAGACATGTACTCCGCACGTGCGTTCAAGATCCTCACGCCGCGCATTTTGAAGAGTCGCAGTCATCGTGAGAACGGGCACGTCAAATATGCGCAGGAATTCCTTCAGCCCAGCAAAGAGCCCGCGATCGTAGCTGTGGATCTCGTCGAAAACCACCACGGAATCCACAAGGACCGGGAGGAGGCACGTCGCACCGTACTGGTGGGTTAGAAAGCCCAGGAACTGGTCAACCGTGGCTGAGAAGATGCGGCGACGCCAATATGCGAGGGCAAAAAGCCGCTCGTCCACCGCAAACCTTCGAGCCGTGTCATCGGGGTTCTGGAACATCCCATCCAGGTCATATCGGGCTGTGCCGTGAATCAGAGCTGCGTCGGCCTCGGGGGCCCACGACACATAATCGCGAAACCCCTCCGACGCTGTCCCGCGGGTTGGGTAGAGGAAAATTACCCGCGCGGCCGGTCGTTCGCCGAGCTTTTCCGCGATCCATAGCCAAGCGGCGAGGGTCTTCCCCGCGGCGCACGGCGCGAGTAGGAGCCCCGGGGAGGCTAGTCGCCCGCACTCCACCTGAAACTGGTTCCACCCCTTGCGGCCGTTGTCCTCATTCCACCGGCCCGCCCGCTTTAAGCGGCCAATTCGGGGCCGGATCACTTTAGTCCAGATGTCGTCTTTAGTGAGAATTTTGGATTCATCGAAGGCGTCGGCAATCCACTTTTTTATGTCGGGAGGCTCCATGCGTGGAACCGCGGAGCCCGCCGCATCGGCGACGATTAAGGCCGAGCGCACCGCCCAAAGAAGCCGACGTCGTCGCTCGTCCTTGGCCAGTGCGTCCTCGAATGCGTCGAGCCGCTGCAAGAGTCGGCGTCGCGTGCCCGACAGATCGAAATGGTGTCTTCCGGGGCCAAAGCCCCATATTTTTGGCGGGGGATTCGGCATCGTGACCGCACTGATGCCGAGCCGCGCTGCCACGTCTGCGAGCAATCCTTGGAAGTCCGAGCTTTCCCATGCGACACCGAAGCTTACCGCGCCGAAGGACGCCGCCGACGTTGGAAGCAGGGTGCCGAGGTCTTTTCGGGCCGCCTTCAAGTGGTGCGAGATGACCGCCGCCAAAACCACGTCGGAGTCCACTGTCGGCCGATGCCGCAGCCACTCCTCAACCTGCGGCAAAACTTGCAGCAGTCCGCTAAGGTGCTCGTGCCGAATTACTTGAGGCGCATGGGCCGATAAAGCCATCTGGAAGCTAGTGCTTCCTTTGCCCCAATCATGCAGCCCGGCCGCCATGAGGAGCGAGTCGAAAAACGCGTCGTTGTGCCGCGCGTCCAGCTTGAAGAATCGGATCCATTCGCGCCCGAGCCGCGTAGGCGCCGTGGTCACGCCGAACAGCCATCGCGCCGCCTCCATTACGTCCACCGTGTGCTCACGAAGCGTTTTGCTAGATGTTCCCTCGCGTCGTGATTTCGCAAGCAATTCGCTCATGGCGACCTCGCCCGCAACGGCACAAAAAACCCGCAGCCCATCTTCCGTCGGCCGCCGATACCGTGCTCTTGCAGCCGTAGCGATTCGTCGGCCGTGAGTTCCGTGACCCGCAACGCAAACCCGACGACCTTCTTGTCCTTGATCCGCAGAATCCGGCGGCGCGGCTCGCCCGCGTGCGGGCCGGCCGCAATGCGAGGAATGCCGATTTCGCCCCTGATCTCCAAAGCGTCGAGCTGCCTGCGAGCCGCCTCCAGGAACGGCGACGGCTCTTTGAACCCCTTGATCGTCACCAGCCGCGCCACCAGGGACGGGGCTGGTGTCAGGGCCTGAACGGTCGGCACGCCGAGCCGTAATTTATGGCCGGCGACATCCAGCGCCTTGCCCGCCAGCGGCAGCAGCGACGCGATCCGATCGTCGGGCAGCCGAAACCTGAGCCGCGACGAGCGTACGTTGAGGGCAAATTGGTTGTTGCCCGAGTATTGACCATTGATCGGCGCAATCGCCAACCCGTTTCCGTCTGCATGCAATGTAGCCAGATGGTGGGCCAACGCGCCATAGAGCGCGTAGCCGTGGTCGGCCGGGATGGCCGCGCCGATAACGGGAAATTGGAGTTCAACGATGGTCATCGTGGATCGTTTTTTCAGCCGCCTTAAGGCTAGGATCGGTTCGGAAGCCCAAAGTAGCAGGCACACTCGGTGTGCCGTCGCTTTTCGCGTGCAGACGTCCACTCGCCGAAGGTTACGGCACACGGAGTGTGCCTACTACTTTGCCGTTCACCCGGCCCCGCGCAACGTGGAGCCCCCAGGTCAACCAGCGGCAGTCCTAGCCGTGAAGCGGGGCGTCGTTTTTGTTTTGTCATGGGTCTTGCGCTGGTTTCGTGGCCGCCGCCTCGCTTGCAATCAGGATGCTAGCAGAAGCCGCAGTCAGAGAGTGTCCAGGGTGGCAGGCGTACAGTCAACTGGTTTCTTTCGGAACGGAGGCTAACCCAGGCTAACCCGGATTATTCATGGTCCCACACTAACCCGCAGCGCAAGCAAGGTCCAGCGTTGGACTTACCTTGCTTGCGCTGCGGGTTAGTGTGACGACGGCAGTCCGCGCTCGTTCCCCAGGGATCATGAATAATACGGGCTAAGCAGACGGCGTGTTGTCGGGTTGTTGACAAAAGCCGTTCGGCCGGGTTAAGATCGGGCCGCCGCGCTAAACTCAAAATACAACCATACCAACACGACGTGAAATGTCAATCCCATGGCCCGTTTTTTTCGCTTTGATGCCCGACGGGCGTTGAGCACGTTGTTTTTTGCGTTGGTCGCAACGGCCTGCAGAATAATCTGCCCCCCCTTCGATGCCGAAAGGCGTTTCAGGCCGTGCGGCAGAGCCTTGCTAACGACGAATGCTCCGATCAGTGACGGCCTCCTTGACGAAAAGCCTCCTTCCTCCTTCCTCCTTCCTCCTTCCTCCTTCTTCCTTCCTAACTTGTCTGATGGACCGCTAATGACTAACATACCAGCACCGCCTCCTGGATTTCTTGCGTTTACGGGCAAGTCGTCGGACGGGAGTCGGCAAGAACAATTCGTGATCGCCAAAGACGGAATACTCGGCCACTTCCGAGACGCGAGGAACAAGACCAAGCAAATGGAAGGCTTCTTGGTGCCTGAAGTGCTCCGGCATCCTTCGGCGATCTGGATCGACCTATTGAGCGCGGGAAAGCGTGATTGGATGGTCTACGCCGGCGTGCCACGCGGGAAATTTCTTCAAGATCCCACGATCGAGATTCCTTGCCCTCCGGGACAAGTATTCGCGGTATACATCGGCGGCAGGAGAGCGACGAGCGGCCATTTGGTCGTCGACTCGTGGGAGTGGCTTGAGGCCGACCCGCAACGGAGCGATTTTCCGATCGACCACGCGAGCAGGTATGGGAGGCGATTGTGGACTCAGCATTGACGGAATTCCTCGGCTTTTTGAAGGAGGGGCTTGCCGACACCGGTCCCTTCACGGCCAAACCCTATTACGACGCCCCAGGCGATACGCTTTTCTACTTTGCGCGCGACGAACAATCGTATGCGAAACGGCTGAACCCGCTCTTGACCGTTTTCCTCGCCACGGAAGACGATAGCCTCGTCGGCTTCAAGATCAAAGGCGTTCAGCGGATCCTGCGGCGAATGGAACGGATGGGCATGGAACGATTCGTCCTGGATCATCAGAAGGAAAACGTACACCTGACGATTTTCCTTGAGTTTGCCCTGGTCGCACCGCCGGACGACCCGGCGACGGCGAGCTTTGAAGGTTCCATCGGGCAATTCGCCGACGTCGTCGTGGACACACGCGAACTTCAAGTGACCTGATGTTGGCTCGACCGCGCCACGCGCTGTTTTCAACCGCGCGCACGTTGCCGGCCTTGACTTATCGTTGCGAGGAACCGATGATGGTTTATGGAGGCTTTGGTCGGTTCGCAAGGACTGGCCATTGCCTTTCTTTTTGCCATGACACTCGGCAATCGCCTCCTTTTTCCAAGCGTGACCAAATCTCCGCGACCCCCTGAACCGTTTCCCTGGCTCTGTTCGCGTTGCGGCCGGGCGACCGTCGTGCCGACGTTGATTGACTACCAGGCCGCTATGAAGTACGAGGGCCGTGAGTACGACTTCGAGGTTCCCTCGCTCGAAGTGCTGCAGTGCGGCGACTGTGGCGAGCAGTTGTTCGACGTCGACGCCGGCGCCACGATCAGCGCCGCGTTTCGCGCCAAACTGGGCCTGTTGCAGCTGGACCAAATCCGGGCGGGTCGCAAGGCGCTGGGCTTGAATCAGCAATAATTCGCGGCCCATCTGGGCGTGGCCGAGGAGTCGATGTCACGCTGGGAGGCGGGGGTGATGATTCAATCAAGAGTCGTCGATCGGCAAATCCGCTTGTACTTCCAACTTCCAGCCGTCCGCACGTTGCTGGGCGCGGGCGACACGCCGGAATTTGGCACGGCGGTTCAATTCGCCGCCGCCGACTGGTGTACAGCTTTCGCCAGAAAGGGCAAAAACGACGCCGATCACCGACAAGGCGGCCGTTTCGGCGGCTGCCCGCCCGGATGACCGCTAAGACTTAGTTCCACGTTTCGCGTCTGGATGCCCCGCGGTGCGAAGCGCTCGTCGGATGACGGCGTCGTTTTTGCCCGGCACCGCGGCGCTGTCGCCGCCTTGCCACGGAAATTGGGGGTCGGCCTTACCGAAGACGAACTTAACGAGATCGGCGTCGTCCTCAAAGGTGAGCGATTTTGGGACATGAGTGACGATCCATGACGATGAAGCGACGGTGAAGTGACGCTGAGCGGCCTGTTTTTAGCCGTTTGTGACGCTGCCGACGCTTGTGACGATGAATTCCCAACAACTTTTTTATTAGTCTGTCTGGGGCGATGAGGAGGGATGGGCGGTTTGC
>DATKSN010000196.1:0-3641 GCA_035531595.1 Pirellulales bacterium
CCGGGAGGCGCCCGCGGCCCCAGGAGGCCCCCAGACGTGCCGAGCCGGGAAATGAAGGGAAACCCGCGGCAGCCCCCCGCCCCGCGTCCAGCGGCCGCTCACGCGGCCGCGCGGCACCGGCCGCTTACGTCTGAATTACAGAAACCACGCCCCGCTTCAAGGAGCGAGTTAAACTGCGGAAACCACGTTGAGTGTGCCGATAGGATAAGACGGAGCAGCGATACACCAGCCAGCGCAAGCAAGGTACGTTGAACGCGATGAACATTCCAACACCGCATTTTCTCCTGTTCTCCGAAGCACGGGGGGAAAACCGTCAGGACCAGTGGAGGTTTGTCCTGAAAGCGGCCGATGGATCGGCAACCATCAAAGCGGCCGACGCGGAGCCCGGCACGACCGGCGAGCGGCTCGAACTGCTGGCGGTGGTCCGGGGCCTCGAGGCGCTCGACCAGCCGTCGCGCGTGACCTTGTTCACGCCCAGCAAGTATGTCAATCGAGGCATCGCCTACGGGCTCGACGACTGGCGCGCCAACGGTTGGACCTGGGAGCGATTCGGCGAAATCGTCCCGGTCAAGAACCGGGATCTTTGGCAGCGGCTCGACCACGCCCTGATCTTCCATCGGATCGAGTTCCGACGCCGGCGCTTCGATGAGGCCCACGCGCCGCCGCGAGGCGCGCCGAGTAGCGGAATTCGTGAGAATTCCGACGTTTCGCGGGCAAGTTCGGAACTCTCACGAGTTCCACGACCGGCAACAGCGCGTGGCCGAGCGCGCCGGCACCGTCTGGCTTGGACCGCGGCCCGTCTCCGCCGGGGGGCAAAAGAGCGAATCGAGACCTGGAAACTGTGCTGCTCACAACTCGGAACCTGTTTACTGCCAAAGCCTTGGATCGGATGAAGTTGGATTGGTGGGCGGTGCCCACCCTACGGGTTGAAAACCTGCCCGACATATCCCACAATCGGCAATGTGCCTTGCAAGGAGGTTAGACATGCGGACCGCGGTTCCCTTGGATCAAATTCGTCGCCTGGTGGAAGGGCGGAACGAAAACCCGTTCGAGTTGCTGGGACCGCACGAGGTCGTCGAGGCGGGACGGCGCGCGCTGGCGGTACGCGCGTTCCTGCCGAATTCGGCGCAAGCCTGGGTACTCGACCAGGCGCATGTCGATGCGCCGCGGCCGATGCGTCGGATTCATCCGGCGGGCTTGTTCGAAGCGATCTGTCCGTTGGCCGAGAATGAAGGCACGAAACGATACCTATTGCAATTCGCCGACCAGCGAGGCCAGCGAGCGACCATGCACGACCCGTACTCCTTTTCGCAGTTGCTCAGCGACTACGACCTGCACCTCTTGAATGAAGGGACGCACTGGCGGAGTTATCACAAGCTCGGCGCCCAGTTGCGCACGATCGACGGGGTCGAAGGGGTGAACTTCGCCCTGTGGGCGCCCAACGCCGCCGCCGTAAGCCTGGTCGGCGACTTCAACCAGTGGGATACCCGCCGGCACCCGATGCGCAAGCACATCCCCAGCGGCTTCTGGGAGCTGTTCGTGCCGGGGCTGGGCGAGGGAACGCTCTATAAGTTCTCCATCAAGCACGGCGACGCCGTGTTCGAAAAGTCGGACCCCTACGGCTTCGCCGCCGAACTGCCGCCGCGCACCGCCAGCAAGGTGGCCGACCTCGACCGCTATCACTGGCACGACGACAAGTGGCTCGCCCAGCGGCCCCAGGCCAATTCCTTCGACGCGCCGCAGGCGTTCTACGAGGTTCACCTGGGCAGTTGGCGGCGGCCGGACGGCGACCCGAACCGCTGGCTCACCTATCGCGAGTTGGCCCACAGCCTGGTCGACTACGCCAAGGAAATGGGATTCACGCATTTGGAGTTGTTGCCGGTCAGCGAGCACCCTTTCTCGGGCAGTTGGGGCTACCAGCCGGTCGGCTACTATGCGCCGACGAGCCGCTACGGTTCGCCGCAGGACTTCATGTACTTCGTCGACCATTGCCACCAGAACGGCCTTGGTGTGATCCTGGATTGGGTGCCCGCCCACTTTCCCCGCGACGGGCATGGCTTGCGGCTCTTCGACGGCACCGCGCTCTACGAGCACGCCGACCCACGCAAGGGAGAGCACCGCGATTGGGGAACCCTGATCTTCAATTACGGCCGGCACGAGGTACGGAACTTCCTCTTGTCGAACGCCCTGTTCTGGTTCGACAAGTACCACATCGACGGCCTGCGCGTCGACGCCGTGGCCTCGATGATCTACCTGGATTACAGCCGCGAGGAAGGGGAATGGATTCCCAACCAGTACGGCGGGCGCGAGAACCTGGAAGCGATCGACTTCCTCAAGGAGTTGAACATCCAGTCGCACTTGCAGTACCCCGGCGTGCTGACGATCGCCGAGGAATCGACGGCCTTCACGGGCGTGTCGCGGCCGACGTACCTGGGCGGACTGGGCTTCAGCCTGAAGTGGAACATGGGTTGGATGAACGACACGATCCGATACCTGCGTCACGAGCCGATCCACCGCAAGTACCATCACGATGAGCTGACGTTCAGCCTGATTTACGCCTTCACCGAGAACTTCACGCTCCCGCTTTCGCACGACGAAGTCGTCCACGGCAAGGGCTCGCTCCTCGACCAGGTGCCCGGCGACCTTTGGCAGAAGTTCGCCAACTTGCGGCTGTTGTTCGGGTATATGTGGGCCCACCCCGGCAAGAAGCTGCTGTTCATGGGGGGCGAATTCGGCCAGTGGAACGAATGGAATTACGATACGAGCCTGCAATGGGATCTCTTGCAGTGGGAGTCGCACCAAGGGCTGCGGAAGATCGTTACCGACGTGAACCACCTCTATCGCCGCGAACCGGCCTTGCACCAGGTCGATTTCGAGGGACACGGCTTCGAGTGGATCGACTGCCACGACTACCACGACAGCGTGTTGGCCTTCATCCGCAAGGCCAAGAACCCTGCCGACTACCTGGTGGTCGCCAGCAACTTCACGCCGGTGCCGCGTCTGACGCACCGGCTGGGAGTGCCCGAACACGTTTGGTTCGAGGAGATCCTCAACAGCGACTCGACCTATTACGGCGGCAGCAACCTGGGGAACGGGCCGGGCGTCATGGCCGACGAGCGGCCGAGCCACGGGCGGCCCTACTCGATCGAGTTGACCCTGCCGCCGCTGGCCACGGTGATCTTGAAGCCACGGCGATAGTCATTGGTTCATCTTGCCTTGCTCCCTGGGTCATTTTCAAACCACACCAAAACAGCTACCAACCGTATAGAGACCAACCGATCAGATATATACACGGGTAACGTAGTCGAGTGTACACGTCGCTGCGCCGCGGCGCGAGACGCGAACGCCCAAACGCGGCTTCGGCGCAGCCGAAACTGCGCACGAAAAAACTGGCAAAACCGTACCTGTACCGACCAGGAAATCCGTCTCGGCGGATTGCCCGGCTTTAGACGCGTTAAGAATTCTTCCTCCTCAGCGTTTTTCTGTGCCCCACGCTCCGAAGCTTTCGTCGGGTAAAGGTACGGTTTTGCCAGTTTTTTCGAGACGCCCGCGCGACAAATCGGAGGCGCGTTTGAGCGCCCTAACGGCGCGCCGCGAGATGCTTCGTTATTTTGTTAGTCGACGCGGTCAGTGCGGTCAGT
>DATKSN010000197.1:0-10672 GCA_035531595.1 Pirellulales bacterium
CTTTCGTCGGGTAAAGGTACGGTTTTGCCAGTTTGTCGCGGCCGCGCGGCGGCCTCATCGGCCTCGCCCACGCCCCAAGCAACCACCGGGGACGCCTTCGTCACGCCACATCTTGCCAAAGAAACTCACTCCACGCAAAAACATCGCGCGCCGAGACGGGTCGGTCTAGACTAGATGGAGGACGATACGGATGGCGGACAACGATTCGGACACGATTTTGGTTCACGCAGCTCGGCGCGGCGTGCAATATCGCGAGCTTTCATTCCAGGCGATTACGTTGGAGACGTGGCGCGAGATCTTAAACGTCGCGTACGAAGAGGCGCTTCTAGGGGACGACCGCGCCCGCATTTGGATCCAGCGCACGATCGGCCTCGCCAACGCCGCGCGCATCGAGCGCGCAGCCAGGGCCATCGCCGAGCGCGTGACCCTCGTCGACGTGCTGGAGGCGTCCGAGGCGGCGCGGCGCGCGATTTTCGTCGGCCAACAAATGCCTCTCGAGGACGTCGGTAGCGCTGCACCCGCGCCGCCCAGCATTGAGCCGAGTTACTGGTCGGTCATATTCGAGGTTGTAACGCCTGCGGCGTGGGAGCGGCTGTTGAACGCCGCGTCGTCCGCGGCGCTCGGCGGCGACCCGAGGGCGCGCGAATGGATTGCGAGCGTGCTCGGCGCGGACGGCGCTATTGAGGAGCTCGGCCGTGAGGACGCTGGATCGATGTACGTGACACCGTCGACGCTTGCAAGGGCGCTCGAGCGCGAGCGCGCCTCCGCGGCGCGCCGCGACTCAGTGCATCGCGCGCTTCCACCAATGTCTGAGGGTTGAGGACGAGGGGGCGACGCGCGCCGCGAGATTCGCACGCCGCCGCCGGCCGCCGCGAGGCGCCGCCCAAGAAGAAACTGGCAAAACCGTACCTTTACCCGACGAAAGATTCGACGCGAAGAGTGCGACTGCGCAAGACGTGGGAGAAAGTCTTAAGCCGTCTAAAGCCGGGCAATCCGCCGAGACGGATTTCCTTGTCGGTACAGGTACGGTTTTGCCAGTTTCTTCTTGGGCATTTTCGGCTTCGCCGAAACTGCCGCGCCGCGCTTCGCGGCCCGAGGAAAAATGACCCTTACAGTTTCGTGGGCCGCGGCGGCGGACCCATAGCGCTTAACGGGATTGATATCGTCGCACTTTGTCGAGCGAAACCTCGATGCCCAAGCCCGGCGTGTCGGGCACCGGCAGCTTGCCGCCGCGAATCACGAAGGGCTCGACGAGCACGTCGTCTTCCAGACCGTAATAGGTGCAATCGTTGGCCAGCGGAAAATTGGCCGTGGCCGCGGCCAGGTGCAGCATGGCGGCCGTCTTGGGTCCCAGATCGTGCGCGCAGTGGACGATACAGGGTACGCCGGCCGACGCGGCCAGGTCGGCAATCAGCCGCACCGCCCGGATGCCGCCGCATTGGTACGTGTCGGGCAGTAGATAGTCGGCGGCCTCGCATTGCAAGATCCGCCGAACGGCGGCGAGCGTCGTGACCGATTCGTTCAGGGCCAACGGCGTCCGTGTCTGCCGGCGAATGCGCGCCGATTCTTCGATCAGATCCTCGCGCATGGGCTGCTCGAAGTACTCCAGATGATACGGCTCCAAATCGCGCGCGAGTTGCAGGCAGACTTCGGGTGAATAGCCCGTGTTCGGGTCGATCCGCAGCTTGAGCTTGTCGCCCACCGCCTCGCGAATGGCGCGGACCATCGCGAGGTCTTCGCCGGCGTCGCGGCCGGCCTTGGTCTTGAGCGTGGTAAAGCCCTGTTCGACGTAGAGTTTCGCGATCGGCGCGGCCTCGTGTGGCGGGCGAATGCCCATGCAGGCCGCCAATTCGATTTCTCCGCGATACCGCCCGCCCAGCAACTGGTACAGCGGCTGCCGGCAGGCCTTGCCCAGGATGTCCCAGCAGGCCATTTCGACCGCGCTTTGCAGGAAATCGCCGTCGAGTTCCCAATCGGCGTACAGGGCTTCGATCGCGGTGGGATCCTTGCCCGCCAACCGCCGCGTCAGTTCCACGCCTTCGCGTCCCGTGAGTTGCTCGCCCAGATAGCGCTGCGGCGTTTCGCCCCAGCCCACCGTGCCATCGTCGGTTTCGATGCGCGCCAACAACGACTTGGTCGACGACTGCGCGCGATAACGCGACTGATACGGCGCGATCGGGTATTTCTGCGGCACTTCCACAAGGAAGGTTTGGATGGAGGAGATTTTCATGTTGATGTTTCCTCGTTCCCATTTCGCGTTCGCTGCCGCCTCCGGCGGCAGCGAACGCAAAGCTGCGTTTCTTCAATATTACCAGGACGAGCCATAGGGGGAATAGAAACCGCTGCCATTCCCGCTGGCGCCGCCAGGGCCGTAGCCTCCGCCCGGACCAAAACCATACGTCCCATACCAGCCGCAAGGCGGCGGCAGCGTGCCGCTGTTCACGTCGGCGAAGGGGCGATACGTGCCGTTGCGCAGGTGCCAGTCGGCGGCCCTGATCCGTATTCCGCAGGGCTCGCGGCTGATCGTGCAACCCGAACACGGGGCAAGCAAAGCGACGGCAAGTAGTAGGCACTTCAGGCGGGGCATGAGGGCGGCCTCCCAGAAGAAGACCGGTGTGGGCGGCCAAAGCATTGGCCCTGGCGTTGCCGCATTGACAACATCGACTCGCAAGCGTCATGCCATCAGCGCCGCGAGCGACGCAAGCACAGCCCCTACAAGCCCTTAGACCTTCAGCCCGCAAGGTTTACCAGTCCACGATCGTCGATACCTGTCGTCCAATCGACGGCGCCGCGCATCACCTGCTATCATGGGCGTGCATGAAGATCGGACAAATCCGCGTCGCCCACCCCATCGCCCTGGCGCCGATGGAGGAGCACACGAACTATCCCTTCCGGCTGCTGATGAAGCAGTTCGGGGCCAGCCTGGTTTGCACCGAACGGGTCGATGCGATCGACGTTGCCCGCCGCGACCGACGCGCGCTAAGGCTGTTGTACACCACTTCTCAAGAAGCGCCGCGGGCAGGGCAAATCAGCGGCGCCGATCCGGTGGTGATGGCCGAAGCGGCCCGCGTCGTCGAGGAGCGGGGTTTCAACCTGGTCGATTTGAATTTCGAGTGTCCCATCCGCCGCTTATTGGCTCGCGGCGAGGGGGGCGCGCTGTTGGCCGATCCGCCGGCGATCGGTCGGATCGTGTCGTCGGTCGTCAAAGCGGTCACGGTTCCGGTCACGCTCAAAATTCGCAGTGGTCCCGACGCCCAGCGCGAAACGGCCGTCGAGGTGGCGAGGATCGCCGAAGCGGCGGGGGCGGGAGCGGTCGAAGTGCATGCTCGCAGCGTGGCGCAGGCGTATGTGGGTGGCCCCGATTGGTCGGTCGTCGAACGCGTGAAGCGGGCCGTGACGATCCCCGTCTTTGGCAGCGGCGGCATCCGCCAGCCGGCCGACGCCCTGGCGTTTCTCAAGGCCAGCGGCGCCGACGGCGCTTCGATCGGCCGCGGTTGCCTGGGCAACCCGTGGATCTTCCGCCAGGCGCGGGCGTTGGCGCAAGGCGGAGCGATCGTCGCCGCGCCCACCTTGGCCGAGCGCGGCCGCGTGCTCGTGCAATTGGTCGAGGCCGAGTTTCGGCTGCTCGGGTCGAACCTGGCGCTGCGGCGTTTGCCGCGGGCCAGTTGCTACTTTGCCAAGGCACTGCCCAACTTCGCCGCCTTCCGCGAAGCGGTGCGACGGGTGCGCGGCTTGAGCGACCTGCGGCGGTTGGTGAAGGAGCATTTCGTCGCGACGTAGGGTGGGCACCGCCCACCAACATGGATGTGTTCGTGGCCGGTTGAAAACCCGCGCGAAAATGAGTATGGTCTAGGGCAGGTTGAAACCCCGGCCCACGTACCCCAATGAGGAGCATCCATGCGTCGCGCGAAGATCACGATCATCGGAGCCGGCAACGTCGGCGCCACCACGGCCCACTGGTGCGCCGCGGCCGAGTTGGGAGACATCGTGCTGTTGGACATCCCCCAGACCGAGAACATGCCCCGCGGCAAGGCGCTCGACCTGGCGCAGGCCGCGCCGATCGTCGGCTTCGACGCGAACATCCGCGGCACGACCCGCTATGAGGAAACCGCCGCCAGCGACGTGGTCGTCATTACCGCCGGCATCCCACGCAAGCCCGGCATGAGCCGCGACGACCTCTTGGCCACCAACGCCAAGATCGTCGGCGCCGTGGCCGCCGAGATCAAGCACACCAGCCCCGAGGCGATCTTGATCGTGGTCTCCAATCCGCTCGACGCGATGGTGCAGCGGGCCTGGCAGGTGAGCGGATTCCCCACGGCCCGCGTGCTGGGCCAGGCGGGAATTCTGGACACCGCCCGTTACCGGACGTTCCTGGCGATGGAATTGGGCGTGAGCGTCGAGGATGTCACGGCGCTATTGATGGGCGGGCACGGCGACACCATGGTGCCGATGCCCAGTTGCACCTCCGTGGGCGGAATTCCCGTCACGCGGCTACTCGACGAAAAACGGCTCGGCGAGATCGTCGACCGTACCCGAAACGGCGGCGCCGAGATCGTCGGACTGCTGAAAACGGGCAGCGCCTACTACGCGCCCGCCGCGGCGGTCGCGCAGATGGTCGAGGCCATCGTCCGCGACAAGAAGCGGTTGATCCCCTGCGCCGCCTACTGCGATCGCGAGTACGGCGTGGGCGGCTACTTCGTCGGCGTGCCGGTCGTGCTCGGTTCCGGCGGCGTCGAACGTGTCATCGAACTGGACCTCACCCCCCAGGAAAAGGCCGATTTCAAAAAGAGCGTCGACGCCGTCAAGGAACTTGTCGCCGCCATGGCGAAATTAACCTGAGCGCAACGCGAAGCCGTGCCACCCCGCGCCGATGCTTTCGTCGGGTAAAGGTACGGTTTTGCCAGTTTTTTCGGAAGCTGCGCCGCGAGCTTCTTGGAGCTTTACCTTCGCGGCGTCGTGGAGCACAACGTCGCGCAGGTCGAGGCGAGCGCCCTGACGCGTCCGCTGGTCCGCCTTGCGATCGGCGGCGTGACGCTTGTGACGATGAATTCGCACCTTGCGAGTGAGTTTTGAGGCATTTTGAGAGTTTCGGGTAATATGGGTCGGACTCGCCAGAATGCGCAACAATCCGATCAACGCCCGAACCGACGGTGAAATGACGGTGAAATGACGGCGAGGATCCGTTTTGAGCCTTTAAGGTCGCTCGTGACGGTTGTGACGATGAATTCCCAACAACTTTCTTATGAGTTTATTTGCGGTGAAGAGGCGGGATGGGGGGTTTCCCGCAGCAAGGGGAGGCCTTGATCGTAAGCTTGCCGAATGCTGTCACTCCCGGCGACTTGGGAAGCCAGGAAAGCCCGGCGTTTCCGGGCTTGCTAGCAACGTACCGCGAATATTAGCGGGGGAATAGCCCCGCGCGTTTCGGCCGTGCCTCGGCGCTACGGGAAAAAAAAACGACTCCGAAACCCCTCCCCAGGCGATCCAAAACAGCGTGGGGTCAGGCGAAGGGAGGGGAGGCAATTGGATGCCGCTTTCGCGGCTGGCTCAAGACGTCATGGGGTATTCGGAGATCGTTTTTTTTCGCTTCGCTGCCGTTTTCTTTTTGCACGTTCGTTGCTGCGCAACGAGCGTGCTTTTTTCGTAAAATGATCCTTCCTCATTCGTGGGCCGCCCGGCGGACCGGTGGAGCTTGCGCCGCGGGTTAGTGTGGGACCGTCGCCGACCCCGGCCGTTCAAGAAAACCGAGCAGTTCTTGTGGCTCGGCGATCACGGCCACGGCGCCGGCCGCGCGTAATTCGTCGACCGAGCGGAATCCCCACTCGACTCCGATTGGGAGCATGCGCGCGTTGCGAGCCGTTTCCATATCGACGGCCGAATCTCCCACGTAGACGGATTCATTCGCGGCGATGCCCAACCGTTGGGCGATCTCCAAGGCGCCGGCCGGGTCGGGTTTTTGTGGAACGCCTTGCCGTTGCCCGAACACCACCTCGAAGCCGGATGCCGGGAAGTAATGGTCGACGCATCGCTGGGCGAATTCGTGCGGCTTGTTCGACAAGACCGCCATCTTCAACCCCATCTTGGTCAGCGAGTCGAGCAGCGCCGGGATGCCCGCATAGGGCTTCGTGCGAATGTTCCAGTTCCGCCCGTAAGCGATCTGGAATTCGCTGACGCAATGGGCGATGATTTCGTCCGTTCGTCGATCGGCGGCGAGGGCCCGCTGGAAAAGCACGGCGACTCCCTCGCCGACGAACTGCCGGTACTCCTCCAGCGCGTGGGGCGCCAACCCCAGCCGCGCCAGAACGGCGTTGGCCGCTTCGCCGATATCGGCCAGCGAATCGAGCAAGGTGCCGTCAAGATCGAAGACGACGGCTCTGTGGATCGGGACGGAAATTGGCATGTCGGAGAGTTCCAGAACGGCATCCGTGGGGGAACGCCCTCCGTGGCGTTCCGGGCTAGCCTTTGAGCGGGTCGTCGTGGGATTGGCGCCGAAGATGTTGTCGGGGGACCACATGGGTGGCCAAGCCGAGGAGTTCGAGCAGCTTGATGAAGTAGTAGTTCAGGTCAATCTCCCACCAGCGATGCTGCACCGAGGCGCAGGCCGGGTCGTGGTGGTGGTTGTTGTGCCAACCTTCGCCGCCGGTGATCAGCGCCACGAACCAGTTGTTTCGGCTTTGTTCGCCCGTTTCGTAGTGGCGATAGCCGAACAGGTGGCTCAGCGAATTCACGGCCCATGTGATATGCCAGACATAGACGGTTCGCACGATCACGCCCCACACCAACAAGCTCAAGCCGAATTGCAGGCCGGCGATCGACCGGCCCGTGCTTGCCCAGCCCGCCGCCAGCCCCGTCAGGAAGAACACGAGCGCGTGGGCCAGGTAGATGCAGCCCGCCGCGGCGCGGTGCTTTTCCAGGTACATGTAGTACGGGTCGTCGAGAATATCCCGCGCGTACTTGTAGTACGACGCGGCGCTGTGCGTGGCGCGGTTGTCGAACAATAGCCAGCCAACGTGTGACCAAAGGAAGTTGACGAGCGGGCTGTGCGGATCTTTCGTTTCGTCGGAATGCTGGTGGTGCATGCGATGCCAGCTCACCCATCGCGCCGGCGTGTTTTGGCCGGAGCACAAGGCGATCGTCACAAACGACCTTTCGAGCCATTTAGGCACGCGAAAACTGCGGTGCGTCAATAGGCGGTGGTAACAGACCGGAACACCCAATTGACCAAACACACTCACGCCCGCAATCAGGCAGATCAGCCCGGTCCAACTGAAGAACCAGGGCACCGCGGCCAGCAGCGCCAAGAGGTGCATGGCCAATAGCGGCAGCGCGTAATCCCATCGCAGTTTGCCGCGATCAAGATTGGAGAGCGGCGCCGCGCGGCCCAATGGCGACGGCGACCTGCCGACGCCGGTAGGGCGTTTGGATATGGATCGCCGCGGTGGCTTTACTTGTACGATCAAGATGGGGTGTCCCACGACCGGCTGCCGGCGGCCCGGGAAGGCGAAATCGCCCTCGCCGTTGAACCGAGTACGGTCGGTACGGCGTAGTAGTATATCAGATTCGCGATGGGACGCGAGACGAACATTCGTATAAACCGGCCTTCGCCGGCTGTGGGACTGAAAAAGCCGAACCGGCCAACCCCGCCAGCATCGCCTTGAGCTGCTCCTTGATCGCTTCCAGCACCGGGTCGGTGGCGGCCTTGCGATCGCGCTCGGGGGCGACCATGATCGCCTGGCCGACCTGGATGATCGCGCTGAATGGCCGGTAAACGCGAATCTTTCCGGTCAGATCCTCCTCGAACCGCTCGATGGTTTCGAGCACGCGCTCGGGTGGTGATTTCGCGCCGATGTAACCGGGCGGGTACAGGGCGAGTCGCTGGGCCAGTTGACAATCGGCAAGCTGCCGCCGCCGGCGATCCTTTTCGTCGTCGGAGATCTCGCCCTTGACCAAACCGGGCAAGATCGCCGCGCGCAACCGCTTGGCCCGCGCGGCGACGTGGCCGTCGCGCTCGCCACCGACCCACTCGGCCTCGATCGGCCTGAGGATGTGTTCGATCAGCCGCGTCTGCCGCGCGTCGAGGCTACCCGATTGCGCGGCGCCCAGGTACTCCAACTCCTTGACACTCAACAGCGCGTCAGCCAGCTTGGCGATCCGCCGCAAGAGGCTCAATTCTCGCCGCGGGCGCCACGAAAGGCGTGCTTCGATGGCCTCGATCACCGGTTCGACGGCGGCGCGCAGGTCGCCGTGAAAGCGGTACTTGATGGCCACGGGATGGATGACCACTTCACCGGCGGGCGAGTTCTTCGCACGGCGCTTCGCGGCGGTGCGGGCGATGAAGGTGGTTCCCTCCAGGAGTGGGTTGAGCCGATCGTTGGCCCGCGACATGACCCCTTCGGGAAAGATGACGAGCGGACGCTCGGCCGAAACGAGGATCTCGATCGCGGTCGTGACCGCGGCGCGGTCCATCCCCTCGCGGAACACGCTGAATGCCCCCAGCCGCCGGAGCGCCCACGCTTGCCAGCCGCCATTCATGAACAGGTGCCAGCTCGCCATCTGAAAGAACGGCCGCTTCGCCGCGCGCGACAAACGGCCGATCACGAACGGATCGCAATGCCGCGTATGGTTGGGCGCCAACAAAATGCCGTGTCCGGCGCTCAGCGACGACCGCAATCGCTCGACGTCGCGGCACTCGACGTTTTCGACGCCCCAAAACCGCGCCAGGTAGGCCGGCACGAAGGGGTGCATGAACTCGGTCCAGAGCCGGCCATGGTACGGCGGCACGAAGCGGTACGGTTTTTCGCTGATCACGTCCTGCATCAACGTCGTCTCGAATGGAACCTCCGGCCGAATTCCGCCTGCCGGTCGATCGCGATTTCGTCGACGCCGTAGTAGCGGCGCAGATACCGATCGATCAGGCCTTTTCCTTATGGCCGCCGAATTCGAAACGCAGGGCGGACAGCAACTTGTCGGCGAAGTCGGCCTCGCCGCGCGAGCCGAAGCGTTCGTACAGCGCGGCGCTGAGAACGGGAGCCGGGACCGACTCGTCGATGGCCGCCACGACCGTCCAGCGTCCCTCGCCCGAGTCCGACACGCGGCCGGCGAACTTCGCCAGATCCGGGCTATCGAGCAGCGCGGCGGCGGCCAGGTCGAGCAGCCACGAGGCGATGACGCTGCCGCGGCGCCAGACCTCGGCGATGTCGGCCAACTTCAGGTCGTACGCGTAGTGTTCGGGATGCCGCATCGGCGCCGTTTCGGCGTCGTCGGCGCGCCGCTGCTTGCCGGCGTTGGCATGGTGCAGGATGTTCAGCCCCTCCGCGTAGGCGGCCATGATGCCGTACTCGATGCCGTTGTGGACCATTTTGACGAAGTGGCCCGCGCCGCTCGGCCCGCAGTGCAGGTAGCCGTGTTCCGCGGTGCCGCCCGCCTTCCCGCGACCGTCCGCCTTCTCACGACCGGGCGTGCGTGGCGCCGCGTCGACACTTGGCGCCAGGGCGGCGAAGATGGGGTCGAGGCGTCGGACGGCGGCGTCCCCGCCGCCAATCATCAGGCAGTAGCCCCGCTCGGCCCCCCAGACTCCGCCGCTGGTTCCGACGTCCAGATAGTGAATGCCTTTGGGTTTCAGTTCGGCGTCGCGGCGGATGTCATCGTGGTAGTAGGAGTTGCCGCCGTCGATGAGCACGTCGTCGCGTTCGAGAAGGGGGACGAGGGCGTTCAGCGTTGATTCGACCACCCCCGCCGGCACCATCATCCAGGCGGCGCGGGGTTTTTTCAGTTTCCGCGCGAAGTCTTCGAGCGACGTCGTGCCGACCGCCCCCTCGTTGACGAGTACCCCGACGGCTTCTGGATGGATGTCGTAAACGACGCATGTGTGCCCGGCCCGCATCAGCCGTCGCACCATGTTGGTGCCCATCCGGCCCAGTCCGATCATACCTAATTCCATGTGGTTTTCCTTTCTCTAGCGGTAACACGCCAACGGCGCCCGTTCGGCATGAACCGCCGTTGTCCTCGCTTGATTGAGTGGGATGCGGGACACGGCCCCGAATCCCCGCAGTGCGGCAAGCGGCGTACTAAGATGCACGATATTCGCTTCAACCCTTGGCGTCAACGGCGCCAGGGGCGAAGATGTTTACGAGCGCATGGAACACGTCATCGGCATTGACCCTCGCGACGCCTATCCCGCCCTTGACGAGTCGTTCCGCCAGGGTTGGAGCGATCCGAAGATGGCGGAGTACCACGATTACGAAGCACGAAAGTGCATCAGGGCTGCCCTTGCAGTTTAGGCAAGTTGTTTCTTCAACAGATCGGAGCCTTCCATGGGGCGTCGCTTCCGGCGGCGACCGTATCGGCCCACCTCAGCGGAGACGATCCGGCGCGAGGCGACGATGTCCACACACCGCGACGACAGCGCATACAATAATGAAGCTCCTTGCCCGACCCTCCAGGAAGTATTTCGGCATAGGCGGCGGCCAAACACAGATCGTGATGGCCGCGAAGCCAGCATGTCAGTCGTTGAATCCACATAGGGTATCTCCGCGTTTTCCGGTAACACGCCAACGGCCACTCTACCCGTCGTCGACGAACCTCTCGACGATGGGATTCACCTTTCCGGACGACCGACAAGGCGCCTGACCGGTTCTTCGGTCGCGATTCGGCTCGTCGTCATGGGTGAGGGCCT
>DATKSN010000198.1:0-4820 GCA_035531595.1 Pirellulales bacterium
AGGACGTGCGCCTGCGGAAATGCCCCAGGTGCGCGTCCACTGCCGGGACGACCAAAAGCCTTCTCATTCTCCTCTGTATCGGGAAGGTCCACCACGAAACCGTCCAGCGCCATGAGTCGCATCCCTTGATAGAACGCTCCGCGTTCAACAGCCAGGCGAAGCTTGTTTCATGGCCAGCTCCTGTTTTCGTGTCCGCTCGCCAGTTCGTTATACCGCACGACGCCGCGAATGAAGCCGCTTGTCATGACCATGAGTTCGTTCCCTTCCTCGGAAGCTGATTCACGTAGCATAGCCATCGCGGCGCAAGTCGTCGATGCCCGGAACCACGGGAGGCTCGTCCTGGCATGGCCACGGCTGGTGGCGTTCGTCGCCCTCTTGATGGGCCATTTCCGACAAAGCAAACGCCGGGCCGCCTTCTTTCTGCAAGACTTTCTCAACATGCCCTGCTGTCCGTCGCTGAATGTGAAAATGTCAGGGGCGGCGAGAACCGATACCAGAATCGCGGAGCCAGAGGGAGGGTGGCCCGCCAAGGATCCTCCGGGTGGTAAGCACAGCGTCGTTATTACGGGTTCCATGAAAGAGGTGGGCATGGGGCTTGCGCACGCAGGTTGGAAACCTGCCCCACGGTGTCGGGGGTTAAAATCCAGTGTCGCACCGGTTATACTTCACGCGGCCGGTAATGGGACATTTTGTCACGAGAAACTGGTGGCCAGCCAAGCGAGAACACGCATGATCAGCAGATGCCCTTTTCCGAAACGAGCTTATTCGTTCATCCTGGGCGCGGTGGTCCTCAACCCAAGCGTCTTGCTTGATCGCGGAACACACAACGTATGTTCGGGAGCGGAACCGTTACCGGTGGAGCAAGCAGGCGACTATTTCGTCAATTTCGTGCTCGACGAGATCGAGTCGGCAAGGAAGAAACTCCCCCAGATCACGCGGGCGGCGGAAGTGGCGGCGGATCGAATCGTAAGCGGAGATGGTGAGCTGCTCTCGGCCGGCGATCAAAGTTTCTCGCTCGAACCGGTCTGGCGCGCCGGAGGAATCGCCTTTTCGCGACAGTACAAGCCCGATAAACAAGCCGCCGCGGCCGCGGTCCCGGAACCCAACGGCGAGATCCCCTATTATCGGACCAAAGAGTTCGTCGAGCACTTCACCGTCCAGGCCGCGAAGAGCAATGACGTGGTGCTACTGGGCTACGAGAACGAGAACGAAGAGCGGCTTCATCTGGCGTCGCACGTCGAACGCCTGCTGGGCGACGGGGCGTTGGTCGTGTTCTTCGGTTCACAAGCTCGTGCCCGTCAGTTGGAACAGACGTTTGGGCGGCAGGGCAATCTCATTTTCATTACGCACGATGTCCCCGACGGCGGAATCATCGACGTGCCGGGCCGGCCCGAGAAGATTTGCTCCGGCAGGAGCATTGCCAATCGCTTGTATTTGTGGACCTTCGAGGCCGAACTGATCAGCGCGTTCATGCGGCGCGGCAAGGTGCCCGGCATCTTACTTTCCGTGACCTACGAGAGCCCTCAGGTTTGGAACATCCCCCTGCTGAATTCCTACAAGTTCATCCCCGCTTTCAACGTCACCCCCGTGAAGAAAGGCGTGTTCGGCGACACGTACCTTGGTCACCTGCGACGAATCGTGAGCGGTATCGTGCCGGAACAAAGAAGCCAATTCCGAAAAGCGGCGCAGTGGCTCGCCGAAGCGGCGCGGACGAAGCACAAGACTTTCGCCTTGCTCATTCATGGCCTCGACCCGAACGGGTTGCCGGGCGATCCGGGGCTGTTCAAGGTTCACAGCGAGGGGAACGCCCATTATCCGCAACTGGACGACGAAATCGGCAAGGACGACGTCGCCCTTTTCGTGGGCTATAACTGGTATCCCCCCGCGCTTGCCGACACGGTCGACAGGGCCGGGGGCAAGCAAATCCTTTGTTTCACGCTCGTGCAAGAAGTTCCGCCCAAACCCGCGGTGTACGGAGAGGCGGGAGAACTCTTGCATCCGACGTCGTTCGACCAGCTTCCACAAGGTGAGAACCGGATCTACATCGACTTGAAGTTTGCCCAGTACAACGCCGTCCTGAAAATCCCCGACTATCCAGTGCCGGCTTTGGAAACATCTTCATTCGCGGAGGACGTCGTCTACTGGCACCTGGTCGCCGATACCGTCGAACTGCTTGGGGCGGTCGAAAAGTAGCGCGCACACGAGCTCCGTATCGCTTCGGGCGTAAACGCAGTTGCCGGCAAAAGCGGGGTGCGCCCAGGTGCGGCCGATGATGTTGCCCCGCGACTCCTCGACGCACCCGCTCGGATTCAAGCGGACCAAGATCAAATCACCGTCCGAGTTCAACACGATCGCGCGGTCGCCGTCGCCGAGCCACACCATCGTGGCCTGCGGATTGCGTCCCTTGGGTGTCATGCGGTTATCGTCGTCCCACAGCTTCTTGCCCGTCGATAGCTCGAAGCACGTCAAACCGTGTCGCTTGTCGAGAAGATAGGCGTGTCGATCGCGGTACAGCGGCTGGGCCATCAGGCCGCGCAGATTTCGGCGATCGTGCCATGCCACCTTGGCGAGGTTCTGCGCGCCGCCGGGGCGAATCGCTTGGGTGCCGTCGTAGTAACTGCTCACCAGCACGAGCCCTTCCTGAAAGATGGGAGTGGCGATCGCGGTGCCGTAGTTCACTTCGAACGGGACCGTCCAGAGTAGCCTGCCGGTGCGGGGATCGAGTCCGCGAATGTTGCTCGGGGTCCAGCCGATCAGTTGCCGTGTCCCCTGGTGGTCGATGAGGATGGGCGTGGCGTAACCGGCCGCGTCGGGCAGGCCCCGCCAACGCTCCTTGCCGCTCGCTCGATCGAACGCAATATAGCAGCCATCGGGCCCGGCGCCGGGATGGATGATCAGCAGGTCTTCGAAAACCACCGGCGAGGCGCTCAATCCCCAGGTCGGCACCTTCGCGCCGAAATCGGCGACAAGATCTGCGGACCACACCAGCTCACCGCCGGCCGCGTCAAGACAGTGCAGATGGCCGACCGATCCGAGTGTGTAGACATGGCCCCCCTCGACCGTGGGCGTCGCGCGAGGGCCATTGTCATAACTCACGTTCTTGTAGTTGGCCGGATAGACGTGCGACCACGACAACTCACCACTCACCGCGTCGAAGCACAGGATGCGCTCGACGTCGTGGGGCTTCGGTTGGCGGTCCATGAGATACACCCGGCCGCCCGAAACGGCAAGGCCTCCGTACCCGCCGCCGATTTCGCGCCGCCAGACACGCTTCAACCCACCCGCGGGCCATGCGGACGGCAGTTTCGTCGCGCGCCACGTTCCGTCGCCGCGCGGGCCCCGCCAGCGTGGCCAGTCTTCGCCGGCCGTCGGCGCGGGGCGTTCATCCGGTTGTGCCCCGCCGATGGGTATGGATGACGCGTTATTCAGTTTGACCGCGCCGGCGATGACCGGGTCGAGCCGCGCGCCCTCCGAGGTCAGCTCGCACACGGCGCGGAAGCCCAGCGCGTAGAACCTGCCTTCGGGAATGTCCGCGTACCGAAACGCGCTGCGACAATCGCGGGCATCGCTGTACCAGTCGCCGCCGCGAATCACGGGCGAGGCGCCGTCTCGCGGACCCTTCGGGTCGTCACTCGGTGAGGCTCGATAGTAGTCGCGGTTGAACTTGTCCATGCACCACTCGTTCAAGTTGCCGTGCATGTCGAACAGACCGAAGGCATTGGGCTCGTACGAGCCGACCGTCGTGGTGCGGTTCAAGAACGGCCCCTTCTCGGCGCCGCCGAACGGGTGTTGCCCGTTGAAGTTCGCGTGCGCGGAGGAAAGCGCGTCGCCGAAGTGGAACACGGTCGTCGTTCCGGCCCGACAGGCGTATTCCCATTCCGCTTCGGTGGGCAGTCGATAGACGCGTCCCGCCCGCACTTCCGCCGCGGATCGCGACAGCCTTCGGCAGAATTCGACCGCCGCGTACCATGTCACGTTGTCGACGGGAAGCCGCGAGCAATCCAAGTCGGCCGGCGCGTCCTTCAGCAGGGCCTCCCGCGTGAACGAGCTTGGGTTGGTTCCCATCAGCACTTTGAATTCCGCTTGCGTCACTTCGTAAACGCCCATGTAAAACGGCTTGCTGAAGCGCACCCGATGTCGCGGCTTTTCGTCGTCGCGCGCGCCCGGGTCGGTGTCGGCCGACCCCATCAGAAACTCGCCCAATGGAATGCGCGTGAGTTTCATCCCGATCGAGTTGGCGATCGCCTGGGGCGGCGGATGGGCCGGTTGCCGTTCCGCCGCCGCTTGCGTCGTACCAGCCGTGTCGGATGTTTTCGACGGGCCCCCGGGGCGCGGCGCCTCGTCTCCGCCGCAGCCCGACACCGCGAGTGCGACAAGACCGGCAACCGCCAACATGGGCGAAGCATCTCGAATCCACATCATGCTATTCCAAACGGTGTGCCTTCACGGAATCGGTGCCACTATACTTCCCGCGGCCGACAATGAGACATTCTGTCACGAGAAAGATGTGGCTGGCGGCAGAGCCCGCCAGAGACGGATTTCGCCGCTGGCTCAACGTAAGCGATGCCCCGGCTAAATAGCGACCGGGGCATCGCTTAGGCTCAGCCCCAGCCAGCGTGAATGTCTCATTCTTGCCCGCGTGCAGTCTCCTCACGATCGATAACATGATCGTCCGTCCTCGCTCAGGCGGCGCCGGGAAGGCAAACTATTCCTTGCGTCGGCCCAGTTCCGCGACAAAGGTCTGATGTTCCGGCGACCTCAGTCCTTGTTGAAGCTTGAGCAACGCCTCGGCCATGTTCCCGGCCAAGAGCGCCTTGCCG
>DATKSN010000199.1:0-21604 GCA_035531595.1 Pirellulales bacterium
TTTCCCAGCGGGTTTCACCGACAATCGCCAGCCGTTCGATGTGGTTGAAGTGCTTCAGATCGAATTTGAAGTCTTCCCACATCGCGCCGGCGTCCCATCCGTGAAAATCGTGCATGATGAATAGAATCCGAATTTTGCCGTATTTCTTGATCGCCTCTTCGGTGCGCGGCACGAACGCCTCGTAGGCCTCCTTGGTCAATTTGCCTGTGGCGCGGACTTCCAAAACCTTGCCCGCGGCGAATTCCGTGATTTCCAACGACATCATGGCTCCTTTCGATTTTAACCGTCTGTTGGGAATGCCAGCGTCGACGATCCGCCTTCGGGCGGTTGCGTTCCGACCTCGCAGAAACGTGCAGTGTCTTAGGAACCCGCGTCCGTGGTCATGGTCGTGCTGATCGCCGTGGCTCTTGAACTCCGACTTATTGCTCATTCGCAGGATCCTTAAGAACGCGATCGGCCGTGGCGGCCTCCCGTCTCCGTCGTGAACGCTCCGAATTTCAACGGTCACCTCTCTGTGGCTGGCAGTAGGATTCTCGCCGCCGAACGCGTTGACGCGCTCGCACACGAGGGGCGATGACTCCAGAGGCAATTGCTGGGCCATTCACCATCGTTCTTCATTTTCACCGAGGTTCACAACTCGTGGTCCTTGGCACGGGCTTTGTACGCGTTTTTTCCATCGAGCCGCCGCCGCCGTTTCGCCTGGACTTGGCGGTCTGGACGCTGCGCCGCCCGGACAACGCCGTGGATCGCTGGGACGGCGAAACGTACCGCCGTGCATTGTCATTGCCATGATGCGTATAGCCAAGACGATATATGAAGACGTGGTCGCCGGCAGCCATAGCTTACATATCCTCACCGTGGAAAGCCGCATGAAACACGGCGACGGGACTGCTGCCGGAGGCGAGCATGATACCATCGGCAAAGCCGACCCACTCGCCTCGGTACTGGTCGAGGAGTTGGTCGCGGACAGCCCAGTAGCCCGCCTCGTTCTTGCGGCGGTCGGGGTGGATTTGCCGGGCGATCTCTGGGGGCTGTTGGTCGGCAATACTCTTCACGGGTCACCTCAGATGCATCGTACAAGCCTATCGATATTCTATTGCCGTTCGCAACATTAGTCGAACGCTGCCGGTATCATCTGGGCTTGTAGCCCCCTGCCATCCCCCACTGAAGGGACTGGTTCCCGCGCGTTTTTTTTCGCTTTAGCAACTCCATGTTAGCAAGAAATCAAGCGTCCTGATCGGCCTGGGGGCGGTTTTCTCGGGGATTTTGAGGTGTCCGCGGGGCGTGTCGAGGGAGAGTTCTTGCTCAAACGGGGCAAAGAGGCGCGATTTCGAGCGATTTTGGCCGAAAATGGACTCAAAACGAACAGTCGAAAGGGCCGGAAAGTCAGGCCGGAAAGCCTAACCTACGGCTGGTGAGCTGGGCGAGGTCGTCGAGCCAGCCGTCAATCCAGGCGCCCTGGTTGGCGTTGCGGTCGATGTGCGACAAGGCCTCAAGCGTGCGGTCGGCGCAGGCGGCGGCCGTCTCGGCGTCGCCACCCCAGGCGGCCCGCGCGATCTCGATCTGCCCGGCCAGTTCGGCGTCGTCCGCCGGCGCCGCGCCGCACAAGGCGCGGCAGACCTGGCGATAGAATTCGGCGGCGAAGGCGACGACCTGCCTCGCCCGCGCGCGGCGCGGAGGCGCTTCCTTGCCCGCCTCCTCGATGAAGGCCACCGTCAGCCTCGCCAGTTGCACGCTTTCCAACCGCGGCTGCGACAGCCTTTCAAGCAGTTGCCGGCGAAATGCCCAAAGCGCGGGGTCGGCCAACTCGCCGGCGCGCGCCAAGCTCCCCTGACTGTAGCGTGCCAGCCGCCGGGCCTCGGCCGGCTCGACAGCCTCGCCCCGCGCGCCCTGCGCCACCAGGAGCGCGGCCAGCACCTCTTCATCCAACGGACGGAAGCGGACGATCTGCGAGCGCGAACGGATCGTGGGCAATTGCCGGTCGATGCTCGTGCCAATCAAGATCAGCACCGAACGGGGCGGCGGTTCCTCGAGCGTTTTCAAGAGCGCGTTGGCGCCCTCCTCGTTGAGAAAATCGGCGTCGTCAATCACGGCGATTCGACGCCCGCCCATGAAGGGCTTGAGCGAAATGTCGTGGCACAGCCCCTCCGCCATGCGGTGTTCCTTGGAACCGATCAAGAGCGCCAGGGGAATCTCGCTTTTGTCGGCCGGCTTCGCCACGCGCAGCACGTCGGGGTGCGTGGCCGCCGCCACCTGCGCGCAGCTCGGACAATGACCACATGGCTCGAGTCGCTCGGGCGGCGCCGCCGGACAGAGCAACGATTGGGCCAGCTTCAACGCGAACGCGTGCTTGCCAACGCCCGGCGGCCCGACGAACAGAAACGTGGTCGCCAAACGGCCTCGCTCGAGACCGCGGCGGAACCGCTCGACCACGTCGTCGTGTCCCTGAATGCCTTGCCAACTCATGCCGTGCAGTTTAGCGGCGGAAGGGCGGCGGGAAAAGGAGCGGATGGCGAGAAGTCTATGAGGCGAGCGGCAACACCCGCTCGGCCGCGCGCTGAATCCCAGCCGCCACATCGTCGATCGAACGCGAGGCGTCGATGACGACGATCCGCTCGGGACACCGCGCGGCCTCGGCCAGGTAGCCGGCGCGTACGGCGGCGCGAAAGGCGGCGCCCTGCTGTTCCATGCGGTCGAGCGGCCGGTTCATACGCCGCGCGGCCTCCGCCTCCGGCAGGTCGAGCACGAACGTCAAGTCGGGTGCCAGTCCGGCCGTGGCGACCTGGCCGACCTGCCAAACACCGTCGACGTCGAGCCCGCCGGCGTGCCCCTGATAGACCACGTTCGCCAAGAGGAAGCGGTCGGAGACGATGGTCTTTCCCTGGGCCAGCGCCGGCGCGATGACCTCGTCGACAAGCTGCGCGCGGGCGGCCATGTAGAGCAGCATCTCGCTGCGCCGGGCGATCGGCGTCGAGCGTGAATCAAGCAGAATCGTGCGCACCGCATCGCCCAGAGCGGTGCCGCCCGGGTCGCGGCATGCGACCACGTCGAGACCGCGCCGGCGAAGCCAGTCGCAGAACCGACCGATCTGGGTCGTCTTGCCGCCGCCGTCGATGCCGTCGAAGGAGAAGAACATAGGCTGGTCATTGGAGAAAGGAGAAAGGAGAAAGTGCTTCTCGCTACCCGCGCAGTGGGTCGGCGGAGCGTGGCAACAAGGAACGTCGCCTACCGAGCCCGCCATCCATCACTTTCTCCTTTACTTTCTCCTGCTTCCGCGTCACTTTCTCCTTTCTCCTTTCTACTTTCTCCTGCTTCCCCGTCTCCTACTTCGTCATCTTCCCCGACATGACTCACCCGCACGACGTTGGCCGTGGCCGACTGGTCGCCGCCGGAGGCCTGCTCATCGGGACCAGCCGAGTCGAAGCGCGGGCCGCGCAAGGTCTGCGGCTCCCGCGCGCCGTCGTTGCCGTCTTCGCCGTCGAACGTCGGCCTGCCATCCGGCGAGCCGGGCGGATCGCCGGGCGAGGTCGCGTCGGGCGAATCCGGCATCCCATTGTCGGGCGTCGGCACCACTTCCTTTTGCTTCGCGTCGTCGCCAATGATTTGGCTGTTTTCGAACTCCCCTCCCGGCTCGTTCATACGCTGCAGAAGGGGACCGCGGCTGAAGACCTTGGGCTTCGTGAAGCCGTAGTTGACGAACAAGGCCGCGTCGCGCTCGCGGGCGCGTTTGCGCGCGTCGAAGTAGGCCTTCGCGGGCCACGGCCCTTCGGCCAGTTGAATGCCGTTGTACTCCAACAGCGAGTTCTTGCGAAAGTGAACTTGCAGGATCGCCACATTGTAATCGACCAAGGCGCGGTAGTAAGCGATTTCCGCGTCGGCCAGCCGGCGCTGGGCGTCGAGCAGCATGTCGAGCGTGGCCGTGCCCGCGTCGACGGCGGCCTCCACCGCGTTCACCTGACGCGCCGCGGCCACGCGCCGGTTGAACGTGGTCACGCTCACCTGGTAGTTGCGGTCGAGATCCCGGATGGAGTTGGTCATCAGGTGGGCCACTTCCAACTCCTGGTCCTGGAGTATGGCCCGCGATGCCGCCAAGGCCATCTCGGCGTTCCGCACGCCCGCCATCGCCAGGCGGAACCCGATGGGCATCGTGAAGTTCAATCCGAGTTGCCAATTCGGGAACTGGCCGGCGAACAGGGTGTTGACGGAGCCCGAGCCGCGGTTGAGCGCGCCCGGGGCGTTCGCGACGTAGGATTGACCGTTGTAGTTCACCATCTGGTCGCCGAAGCCGCCCCAACGATACAGGGCCTGAGCATCGAGCCGCGGCATCAGATAATTTCGCGATGCGATCAGGATCAGTTCGTTTTTCTTGACGACCCATTTTTGCTTGCGCAATTCGACGCTTCGATTGAGGGCTTCGGGCAGGATCTCGCTCCAGTCGAACTTGACCTCGGCCGTGGTGGGCTCATCCTTGGGGCGGATCAGGCGGCCGTCGGTCGGGGCCAGGCCCATCATGTAACGCACCCGGCTCTCGGCCGTGTACAGCAAGCCGAGCGAGTTCTCGACCTGGGCGCGGAACAGGAAGTATTGCTCGCGCGCCTGGGCTTCCTTCTCGGCCTCACCCCCCTTGGTGCCGCTCTCGTACAGAGCGTAGACCTTGCGCCAGGTTTGCAGCGCGCTGTCGCGGCCGGCCTGAACGGCGTTCAGGTTGCGGTAGTTGTAGTAAAGATCCCAGTAGGAACGCTCCAGGTCGCCGCAGAAGTTCCGCACGCCGGCCTCGAAGTCGGCCAACGTGATATCGACGTTGATCCTCGCCAGAACCACGCCGTTGTAGGTGTAAGGCAGGCTGTTCGGGTTCTGGATCGGGCCGGTGGTGCCCTGGCCGGCGAAGATGCCGGCGTTGCTGTTGGGACCGGCGATGCGGTTGAAATCCAACCCGGACCCCTGCAACAACGGGTGCCGGATTTCGGCTTCGATGTCGCTCTGAAAGGCGCTGGGGAACTGGTTCGAGGGGTTGTTGTTCTGGGTGTAATAGTTGTGTTGCCGCAGAAAGTAACGGCTGCCGTAGGCGGATACCTTGCCAATTTCCGATTGTTGTTGAGCGTAGTCCTGGTTCAAGACCGGCGCGGAAAAGCCGGCGAAGAACAGGTTCTGCGGATTGTTGGTGTTCTGCCAGAACAATTGCGAATTGATCTGCGCGTCGAACTGGCTCAGGGCCGCTTCCACGCCGGTGGACGAACTTTCCTGGATCGCCGGGTTGTAGATCGTTTGCTGGGTCTGGCCTTGACCGAGCGAACCGGTGCCGCCAAGCCCAATGGTGTTGGATTGCAGCAACTGGCCGGTCGGCGCGATCGTCTGGTTCGAAGCCGGCAGACCTGGCGTGAAGAGCAGACCGCCCAGGTTGCGCAACACCTTGGCGTTGGCCAAGGCGGTTCGCATGGCCTCTTCGAGCGTGAGATCCCAATACTCTTTGACGTTCGGGTTACTCAGCGTGAACGGCTCTTTGGCGTCCTCGGCGTCGGCGAGGCGGGCGTTATCCTCGTCGGACACCTCGATTTGGGTGGCCATCCCCTTGTAATGCGACATGTCCTTGTCGTCGAACAGGTACACCGGTTTGCTCGGGGTACAGCCGCTCGCGACGATCATGATCGAAGTCAAGACCGCCCAAATCGTGCGAAGTCGCCGGTTCATCGATTTCCATCCCTGATTCGGTTGTGCCACACAGGCTACGATCCGAGCGCAGCCTCGTCGGAATCATCGGCGAACTTTGTATCGGCGTCATAATCGGCAAACTTGGAAGAATCTTTGCAATCGGCAGTATCGGCTGGGATCTCACCAGAAAACGCAAAGTACGGCAACGGCAACAAATACCCCAGATCGCCGCTCGCAGGCAGATTTCTCGTTCCCACGCTCTGCGTGGGAACGGCTCCGCGGACGCTCCGCGTCCCCGTTTCCAGCGGCGTGCTCGGTCGTAACCGTAACGATATCGCCTCCCAAGTCATATTCTTCATGACGGCCGAGGGAGCGTTGATATAAGTTGATATAAAGCGCTGTACAACGGCGCCAAAATAGATGAAGATGTGTTGATTCGTTGCTTGTCGGTCTGGCTTGGATGATTTTCAACCCCTTTCAACGTGCAAACAGGGGGCTAACGCCCCCCGCTCGCCTTGCCCTTAGGAGCATCAACGTGCGACGTGCCTTTTTCATGGCGGTGGGCCTGCTGGCGGCATCCGGCGGCCTGTTTTCCGCTGTATCCGCCGTCGAGAAACGGCCACAAGCGCCAAACGGCAAAGCGGTAGCGGGCATAGACCGGTCGGCGGGCATAGACCGGTCGGCGGGCCTTGATGAGATCTTGAATGCCGAGAACGAAGGCCGCGCGCTCCAGGTAGCCGGGGTGGTCGACGACCTGGCCTTTCTTCGTCGGGTCACGGTCGATCTCATCGGCCGGATTCCCAAAGCCGAGGAAATCGACGAATACCTGGCCCTGCCCGTCGCCCAGCGCCGGGCGTCGATGGTCGATAAGCTACTGGCCGACGAGCGTTTCGCCGATCGCTGGACCGTCTTCTTCGGCGACATGTTGCGTCTGCGCTCCCAAGCCGACGGCGGGGCCGCCCTGACGGCCTACGTTCACCGCTGCATCGCGGAAGGCGTGCCGTTTGACGTGATGTGCCGCCAACTCCTGTCGGCCAACGGCAAGGCCGGCAAGGTGCCCGAGGTGGGTTTCGTGCTCAACGATGGCGCCGATCCCATGGCCTTGGCCGCGGCGACGGCCCAGGTGTTCATGGGCATCCGCATCTCGTGCGCTCAATGCCATGACCATCCCTTCGATGTCTGGAAGCGCGAGCAGTTCTACGCTCTGGCGGCTTATTTCGGAAAAACGCGGCGAGTCGAAAGCTATTTGACCAAAGCGATCTATACGACCGAAAGCGACCAGACGGTGGTGCTCTGGCCACCCGAGGGCAAAGCGGCCGAGGAAGACCGCAAGCCGATGCAGCCCGCCTTCCCCTTTGCCCTCGATTCGGAATCGCCCACGCCGTCGCACGTCGCGCGGTTCGTGGCTTTGCGCACAGCCGCGGCGGAGAAGTTGACTCAGGATTCGCTGCCGAAGGAAGCCACGGTCGATGACCTGTTGTCCGATGCGGGCGATAGGGCCCAACAACTGGGCAGCGGCGCCGAGGAGTCGTTCGACGTGGCCGGCGAGGCGAAGCGCGACGCGAGGAATCTCAAAGTCGAGCAGGATCTGTACCGCGCCAGCCAGTTGCGGCATGAACTGTCGGAGCTCGTCACCAGCCCGCGCAATCGCTATTTTTCGCGCTCGCTGGTGAACCGCCTCTGGGCCGAGTTGATGGGCCGTGGCTTCGTCGAACCGATCGACGATTTCAGCGACCACAATCCGCCGAGCCACCCGCGGACGCTCGACTTCCTGGCCGATGAGTTCGTCGCCCGCGGTTTCGACCTCCGCGCCGCGGTCAAACTGATTGTTACCAGCGACGCCTACCAGCGCGGTCACCTGGCGGGTCTTGACGAAACGGCGCGCCGCGAGGCCGAAGAGGCGTTCGTGGCCGCCCCGACACGGCGCATGCTTTCGGAAGCGATGTTCGATAGCATGGTGCTGGCGGGCCACTTGTTCGATCCCAAGTACCCCGCCGGCGAGAACGTCAAGACCGTGCGGGCCATCGTCCAGGTGCCGGTCAAGCGCGAAGGTGTCGCCGGAAAGTTGAACGGCAAAAATGACAAGTCCATGGCCGGTATGCAGGCCATGGCCAAGCCCGTCGTGCAGACCGGCTACGACCTGGAATCGGCCATCGAAGTCGATTTCGACAAGCTGCTGGCCGAGGAGGACGAAGCTCCCGAGGTCGAAAAAATGGCCGCTGTTTCGCAGGAAGAGCTCGAAGCGCAGATGATGACAAAGCGCGACATGCGATACATCGAGCGCGTCGTCGAGACCGAGATCGACGACAACCCCGTGTTCACCAGCGCCCTGCGGATGGCGGCGCCGGCATTGCCCAACCACTTCTTGCGGGTCTTCGGTCAGCCCTCGCGCGACTCGCTGGGCGAGCACCGCGACGCCAGCCCCTCGATGCGGCAGGCATTGATGATGCTCAACGGCCGGCTGACGCACGAAGCGTCGCGGGTGGGCAAGTTCGAGCCCATGTTCAAGCTGGTCGTTGGAAAGCAAGCCGACCTGGCGGCCGCCGTGAAGTTGGCCTACCGCGAGATCTTGACTCGCCAGCCGTCGGCCGAGGAGATGGCCGACGCCAAGGAAATCATCGGCGATGCCGAGAACCCGCGCGAGGGAATGGCCGACCTGCGCTGGGCGCTGTTCAACTGCCACGAATTCCGATTTTTACCGTAGGGTGGGCACCGCCCACCAACCCAATGTGCGCAAGATAGTTCGGATGATCGAATCGAGAGGTTAGTGGTCAGAGAGTAGATGTCAGGATCTTGGTGCTACTCGTTCCCCAAGCCCAGGGGCGCTAGGTCGTATATCGCGGCCGCGGAAGGGCCGAAGATGTGTTCCCACGCGGAGCGTGGGAACAAGGAGAGCAAGACACGTAGGGTGGGACGTCCCACTTGACAAGCCTTCATGCCCGGCGGCGCTCGGGGGTGTCGCGGAGCGTGGGAACATGACGCCGGGGCATCGCTGACGCTCTGCCCCAGCCACCGTCTAACCCCTAACCCCTAACCTCTAACCCCTAACCCCTAACCCCTAACCCCTAACCCCTGCTTGGGAGCCTCCTTATGTCGAGTTGCTTGGACTACCGCGTCACCCGCCGCAGCCTGCTGGGCACCGCGGGCGGAACCTTTCTGGGGCTGCAAGTCCGTAATCTGCTGGCCTTTTCGGGCAGCAGCCACAAGCCGCTGGCGGATCATGTGATTTTGTTCTGGAACGGCGGCGGCATGAGCCACATCGACACATGGGATCCGAAGCCGGGCCGGCCGACGCAAGGCGAGTTCGAGCCGATCGACACCTCGGTGAAGGGCGTGCGGATCTCGCAGATTTTCCCGCAATTGGCCAAGCAGATGGACAAGGTGGCTTTGATTCGTTCGATCGCCGGCACGAATGGCGACCACGGCCGCGCGACCTACCAACTTCAGACCAGTTACAACCAGAGTTCAAACTTGCAACACCCTGGCTTCGGCTCGGTCGTGGCGCACGAATGTTCGCCGCTGGGCGATCTGCCGGCGTATATTTCGATCAGCGGTTTCGCTCCCAAGGCCGGTTACTTGGGACAAACCTGCGAAGCCTATTACGTGGGCCGTCCGGGCGAGAAAGATCCCTACCTGGCGTTCCCCGAGGGGATCGCCAAGGTCCGCGGCAACAAGCGGCTCGACGTGCTGTCGCGGATGAACGCCAAGTACACCAGCAGGCTGCCGAGCAAGACGCTCGATTCGACGCAGACCTCGGTGGCCGACGCGGTCAAACTGATGAATAGCCCGGCGCTGGAAGCCTTCGAGTTCGACAAGGTCGAGCCTGAAATCCGCGAGAAGTACGGCGAGACCGAGTTCGGTCGCGGCGCCCTGCTGGCGGGCCGGTTGGTCGAAAACGGCGTCCGCTTCGTGCAGGTCAACCGCGGCGGCTTCGACGTGCATCAGCGCGCGTTCCCCGCCATGGAAGCGCACGGCGAGGTGATGGACCCGGCCCTGGCCTCGCTGATCGAAGACCTTCACCAGAGCGGCAAGCTCGAGAAGACGTTGGTCATCATGCTGAGCGAGTTCGGCCGCACGCCCAAGATCAACAAGGACGCGGGCCGCGACCACCACGCGGCCGTGTTCAGTTGCCTCCTGGCCGGCGGCGGCATCCGCGGCGGGATGGTCATCGGCTCGTCGGACGAGGACGGGTATCAGCCTCAGGACCGCCCGGTGGCGGTGCCCGACATCCACGCCACGCTTTGCCATGCCTTGGGTATCGACCCCAGCAAGGAAGTCATGACTCCCTTGCAGCGGCCGATGAAACTGGTCGAGAACGGCAAGCCGGTGATGGAGTTGTTCGGCTAGAAGTCAGCTAGAAGCCATCGTAGCGTGGGCTTTAGCCCGCGTTTGTTGTGGGGCCCCGTAATCTGGAACGCCACTCCGGTGGAATGGCGTGCTTGAGTTTAAGGAGTTTTCGTCCGGTGAGGTGGAGATAGCATCCGTATCAACGAAATAGCGTCTTAGCCAACCTACCCACTGGCGTACCACATCCCGCGGACGCCTCTGCGAGCGGACCCAACAAGGCCAGGTCGTGTCGCCGTCTCGGCTGACAGGGCAGGCGGGACGCCTGCACCACAAGACCACGGCACGACGGTGCGGCGGCGCCGCTTGTCGGCGTTGCAGAGACAGGTTACGGTGGAAGATTGTCAACTCGTGGGGCTTACAGACGCAGCGCGAAAGGCGGAGTGGAGATGCGAACGAAACGGCCGCCGCGGAGAGTTTTTTTTCGACGATCCGCTCCAAGGCTAGGATGGCAAGTCTCGGCTTGGCTCTGTTGTTGGATGGCGGCCGGTCCCTGGACGGCGGCTGGCTTCGCTCAAGAAGCCCAGCCCGCCGCCGACGGCGCGACGCCCGCGCGAGGTTCGCTGGTGGAAGATCGCGCCGCGGTCAAACTGCTCGAGGCGGGCGACGCGCGCTACGACGCCGACGAATTCACCAAGGCGGTGGAAGTTTGGCAGTCGGTGATCGAACGCTATCCGCGCAGCAAAGTCCGATTCCCCGCCCACATGCGGCTGGGCAATTACTTGCTGCGGCGCGAGCGGGCCTACGATCGGGCCCGTATTCATTTCGAGGCCGCGGCCGGCGACGACAACCGCGACGAGGACGTGCGCGCCGAGGCCACGCTGAAGCTGGGCGTCTGCTTCTATGAAGCCCGCAATTTCGGCAAGTGCTTCACCGTGATGCGCGAAGTGATCGAAAAGTTTCCGGTCAGCGCGCAGGTGAACCAGGCGTACTACTACATCGGGTTGGGGCACTTCCAACTGGGCCACTACAGCCGGGCGATCGATGCCTTGGAAAAGGTCGGCACGGCCCTGTCGAGCGACGAGGGAAAGATCGAAAAAGTCGAGATGGGCAAGCGGTTGTTCGTGAAGATCGACGACGCCGACCTCGCCGCGCTCGAACCGGGTCAGAACGTCAAGGTGCGCTGCGAAACCCTGGCCGGCGACGCCGAAACGGTCGAGTGCTTCACCGTGGGGCGGAACGTGCGCGTGGTGCTCGGTTCGGTGCTCACGGCGCTGGGCAAGCCGGCACCGGACAATGGGCAACTGGAAGTGAACGGCAACGACAAAGTCAAGGTCAGCTACCTCGACGCCCACACCGGTGACCGCCAGTTCGACCGGCCGGTCATCAAGGAGATCGTCGTGGTGGGCGATGCCGTGGTCGAAATCACCGACGGCGCCTTCAGCGAGACGTTGCGGGGTGTGGTGTTGGGGCGCGAAGTGAACGTGCAAATCGCCGACCCCGACCACGACCTGACGGACACCGCCGAGCAAATCAGGGCCGTGGTCGAGGTCTACCGCGAGAAGACCGCCGACGAGTTGGAGGCCGAGCAGGCCCAGGCCGTCGCCCGGCAAGTAGGCGCCGCCACGGAGGTGCCGTCGGTTGAACGGGCCGACCAGCCGGAGGTGGATCCTTACAAGCGAATCGATCGGGTCGAAGTGACGCTGGTCGAGGCCAAGATCACGCGAGAACTGCCCACGTTGCCGGAGTCGGGGGAGCCGGAAGCCAGGAGTCAGAAGTCAGGAGCCAGGAGCCAGGAGTCATCGGTCAAGACGGGCACCAAGGCGATGCTCACGGCCGCCGACGAAAAGTCGGTCAAGACGGCGGCCAGGCCGGTCGACGACGGTACGATCCACTCGGGCGTGTTTCGGGCGATCGTCTCACTGGCCAAGAGCGACACCGTGATTGAGGGCGACAACGTCTTGCAATCGCTGCCCGGCGACATGGTGCGGGTGACTTACCTCGATGAGAGGAATACGGACGACGCGCCGCGGACGATTTCGGTCCAGGCACGGGCCATGGAGGGAAACCTGGGGGGCGTGCGCGTGACGCGGGCGCAGATCTCCGATCAGGAATTGCGAATCCAGACCCAGCTCAAGACGTCCAGCGCGCTGACGAACATCGGCAACCGCTACAAGGAATTCGGCCTCAAGAAGAACGCCGAGGCGAAGTACGCCCAGGCCCTGACGGTGTGCGAGGACATCTCCGACGACGCCCGCCGGCTGGGCGGCCACCTGCTGGAAGACACCTACGTCCAGTTGTGGAAGATCTACTACGAAATGGACAAGCTCGAATTGGCGGCGGCCATGTGCCAGCGATTGCAGCAAGAATTCCCCAACAGCGGCTTTGTCGACGACGCCCTGCTGCAACTGGCCGACGTGGTCCGCAAGCAGGGCGATTTGCAGCGGGCGATCGGCATTTACGATCGGTTGGTACAAATGAAGACCAGCCAGCTTCGCGGCGAAGCGCAGTTCGGCATCGCCGAATGCTACGAGACGATGGCCAAGCAGGCCACCGGGCAGGGCGCCGCCCAACTGTTCGACCGTGCCTTCCAGGAATACAAGAAGGTCTTCGACGGCTTCCCTGAAAGCGGCCGGGTCGGCGAGGCGGTGGCCAAAATGGCCAACTATTATTACCAGCAGAAGGATTACGCCCGCGCCGTCGATATTTTCGAGACCGTGTTGGCCGACCATCCGGACGCCAAGTTCCTGGACGTGATCTTGTTCAACTACGGCCGCTGCTTGTACCGCATGGAGCGCAAGGGCGAAGCGCGGAGGCAGTTCGACCAGTTGATCGGCGAGTTCCCGGAAAGTCCGTTGGCGGCCGACGCCAAGAAGATCTCCGAGGCGCTGGCCAAGAGCGGGTTCTGAGGAAAGGATGAAGGATGAAAATTCTGTAGGGAACGCCCTCCGTCCCTCATTCCCACGCTCCAGCGTGGGAACGAGCACCGTAGACCTCACGCTCCGCGTGAGGGAACATCACGCGGAGCGTGATGACTACGGTGGCCGCGGAGCGGCCGGGGGAATGGCGCGACACCAACGAATGGGTTTGAATTTCTATGCGTCAATTCATGTTTTGCTTCGCGTGGTGCCTGTGTATGTCGCCGGCGGCGGTGGCGTTGGCCCAAAAGGCCAACCCCAAGAAGCCCTCGCCCAAGAAAGCCCCCGCGGCGGCGGCCGACGTCAGCGACGACGAGGTGAGCGCGCACGCGTCGCGACTCGAGGGCGAACTGGGCAAGGTGCGCGACACGTCGCCCGAGGCGGCCGACATCATGCTCGAATTGGTCGACCTGTACCACGCCCACGGCCGCGTCTTCGGCCTGATTCGCGTCGGCCAGAACTTCGTCAACCTGCACCCCACGCACGCCCAACACGGCGAGGTGATGCTCAAGCTGATCGACGCCCTGGTGGCCACGTCGCGCAACAAGGAAACGACGGCCATGTGCCGGCAATTCATGCAGCGGCATCCCAACGGCGATCCATGCCCGCGTTTGGAGATCGTGCTGGCCGGCGCGCTGGAACAGATTCCCGACCTGCCCGGGGCCGCGGCGGCGCACGAAGCCGTCTGGAAGCGGCACGGAAACGATCCGGCGGGGCGGGAAGCCGTGATCCGGGCGATCGCGATCCATGCGGCGCTCAACTCCAAGGAAACGCTCTCGCGGGCGGCAACCTTGGGCGAGGCGCTGCTGGAGCAGTTGCCCGCGAGCGAGTTCGGCAACGAGGCCGGCTATGACGCGGTGCAATACTGGTATCGGGCCGCCGAGTACGCCAAGAGCAACACGGCCGGCAACAAGCTGCTGGTCAAGGGAAGCCTCGCCGATCCGAAGCTGCTGGCCGTGCTCCATGGCACGATGGCTCAGAGCTACGCGAACCTTGGACAATGGACCAACGCCGCCGAGAGCCTGCGCAAAGCGCGCGCCTTGGCGGACAGCCCGGAACTGCACGGTCGTTTGATCGTCGCCCTGCACAACTCGGCCTGTACGCCGGCCGAACTCGAGCCGGTGGTCAACGAGTACGCGCAAAAGTACCCGGCGCGTCCCGACCGTTTTTCGTACCGGTCGTATTTGCCGCCGGCGTACGTGCGCGGCAACGACCCCACGCGCGCGTTGGCGATCATCGCCGAGTTGTTGCCCGTTGAAGCGGTGGCCAACGACATGACGGGCGTATTCATCCGCAGCAACGGCAATGAGCCGGCCAAACTGGCCGAGACGGAGCGGGTTTTGTTGGCCGCGTTGGCCAAGAACCCGGCGCAAGCCACCTACCTACGGTATCACCTGGCCCTGACGCTTTACCGCGACCTGATGAAAGACGTCAACAAGGCGCGGCAGGTGGCCCGCGAACTGGTGACGCTATCGCCGTCGCCCGACGGCTATACCGCCGGGCCCATGTCGTGGTTGCTCTACAACGAGCCCAACGAGCGGGAATTCCAGGCCGACGCGCGGCGGTTGCTCAAGGTGCGGGCCGACAACGTGCAATGGACGGCGCACCGCGCGTTCTTGCCAGGCTGGTGCAAGGAAGCCTCGGCCAACCCCGAGCACAAGGCCCGCGCCGCCTGGGCCCAGGCCCAGGTCGACGCGCAGGATCAGGATCCGCTCTTCAAAGACTGGCTGGCCGGCGAGAGCAGCGACATGCCCACGGCCCGCGCCGCCCGGGCCCGCCTGCTGGTTCCCGCGCGCGAAGCGGCGCTCAGCGACCCGCAGGCGTGGGCGCTCTTCCAGGCCCAGGGGCATAGCTATCGCTACTACGGGCCGGCCGAGGACCGCGCCGTGGCGGTCGACGTCTTTTCGCGCATGGCCGCGCGTTTCCCGAAGGACTTTCAGGCCGCCGTGACGTGGATGGAGGTGACGTTCGATTATGGCACGCCCGCGGCGGCCAAGGCCGCGGCGGTCCACATGCTTTCGTTCGAGCCCCCCTCGAACCTGCCCGACGCTTGGCGGCGGATCATGGGCACGGCCGACCGCGCCGCGGACCCCGCGCTGGTCAAACAAGCTTACCAGTGGATCGAAAACTCGCAGGCCCAATACGGCCTCGACCCGGTCTATTCCACCACGATCGGCGACGTGCTCGAGAAGCACGGTATGAAGGCCGAAGCCCTGGCGTACTGGCGGCGCGCTGTGCCGTTGAACCGCGATTACCACGAATCGAGAACCTGCGCCGAGCGGGTCGCGATGCGGCTGGAGGCGGCCGAGCGCACCGCCTATCTGCTGGACCTGCTCAAGACCCCCTGCGACTTCCACGGCGCTTACGCGATGATGCTGGCCGCCGACTACCTCAAGGCGGGCGATCTGGACCGTTTTGAAAAGACGTTGCGCGATTCCCGCGTTCTGCAAGATACTCGCCCCTTGCGCAGTTGGGGCATGGAGGAGTATCCGCCGCAAACCTGGGTGGATCAGTACCGCGCCGACCTGAAGGCCGGCGAGGACGACAAGCGACACGTGTTCCGCGTCGTCCACGAAATGCGATTGGGGCGTCCCTCGGCCGCCGCGGCCTTGGCCTTCTTCGAATTGCCTCCCAAGAAACCTCTGGCGCCGATCCAGCGGCTGCTGGTCATTCAAAGCACGACGACCGAGGTGGGCGATATTTATCTCGACTGGGACCGGCTGATGGTGTACGGCCAGGCCGCGATGGCCCGCAAGGACTACGAAGCCGCGGCGGCGCTCTTGACCGGCATGCTCGCGAACATTCCCAACATTGACGAGGGACGCAAGCAGGCCGGGCGCGAGATGGTCGGCCAGAGCTACGCGCGAATGGGCGCGGCCGGCTTTTCGATCGACGAGACCAGCCCGATCGCGCCCTTGCTTCAGGCCGCGCTGTACCTGCGGCTGGGCGACGAGCGGCTGGCCTACGAAGCCTACAACGCGAACCGTCCGCTGTTCGACGCGCACCGCGGCGAGGTGCCCGTCGACCTTTTGCGGTTCGTATGCGAAAGCCACATCGCCGCCGGCGGCGACGAGAACCACGAACGGGCCGAGGAGATCCTGCGCGGCTGGCTGGTGAAGAACAGCGAGGTCAAGGAGATCGACGACGGCGCCAAGGCCGGTATTCAGTTGCTTCTAGCCAAGAACTACTTCAAGTCGCAACGTTTCGACGTCGCCCGCGGCGAATACACGACCGTCCTCAACCGCTGGCCGGCGACTCCGGAGGCCGTCGAGGCCGATTTCGGCATCGGCGAAAGCTACATGGCCCAGAAGGTCTACGACCAGGCCGAAACGGTTTTTGAAAAGCTTTCGGGCAGCCTCGACCGCGACGTGGTGATTCGCGCCGAATTCCTGCGTGGCGTGCTGGCCAATCGGCGCGGCGACCGCGATGAAGCCCGCGAGATCTTCCGAAGCGTGCTCGACCGGGTGCCCAGCGTCGAGCTGGCCAACCAGGCCCTCTTCAACCTTGCCGAAGTCTATGGCGCCGAACAGCGCTATATGGATCAGCTCGAACTGCTCCGCACGGTCGGCCGGTTGGGTCGCACGAGCCAACGCTGGCACTCGCCGGGCACGGCGCTGTCGATCGTGGTGCAGGACAGCGACCTGGGCATGAGCCGCGGGCACGGCAAGATTCCGGTCAAGGTGACGACCGAGCCGGGCGGTGACGAGGAAATCATCTATCTTTACAGCGGCGGTGCCGGCAAAGGTCTGTTCCGCGCCGATCTGGAGACGCGCCTGGGGCAGGTCAGCCAGCACGACAAGGTGCTCGAACTGACCGGCAAAGACACGATCAAGTGCGACTACCCCGACGAATTCAAGGCCGAGTTCCGCTCGGTCCCCCTCTCCGACGCCGAAATCAAGATCGCCTCGAATGCCAAGTTCGAAGCCTCCAGCGGCAAGATCATCGATGAGGAACAGGAGACCTTCAGCGAGCGACTGCAACGCGAAGCCCGCGAGGAGGAAGCACGCCGGCACATCGCCGAGAACCGGCCCAAGAACCAGGTCAAGCCCGGCAACTTGGTTTACCTGCGCGTGCAGGATCCGGATCGCGACCTTTCCGACGAGCCCGATCGGGTGCTGGTCAAGTTGGCCGCCAGCGGCGGCGACGAGGTGCAAGTGGCCTTGCTGGAAAACGGCCCGCACAGCGGTGTTTTCGAAGGCACGGCCCCGACCGGAGAACTGCCGGCCGGCGCGCTGGCCGGCGACACCTCGATCGGCCACAACCCGCTCATGGCCATCGACCAGGATCCTGGCACAACCTGGTTGAGCAAGCCCGACGGCGCCACGCCCAAGTGGCTCTCGGTCGACATGAAGGATCTCAAGTTCGTCGACCACGTCACCATCTCGACGCCCAACGCCGCGCGGCAAGCGCCGCGGCGGGGCGACATCGAAGGCAGCAACGACGGTCGCTTCTGGTTCCGGCTGGCCAGCCAGCCGCCGCTTGCCGGCGTCGAGCCGGTGGCCGGCGAGTTCGGTCACATGACGTACCGGGTTTATGCCGGGAACTACGCGGGCACCACCGAGTGGAACCAGATCGTCACGCTCACGAAGAACACCAAGCCCCTCGAGGAGGGCGAGGTCGACCAGTTGGCCTGGAAGAAGGCGGACGGCGGCGAACCATCGAAGCAGCCCTACGCGGTCGTTTGGCATGGCAAGCTGGTGCAGCCTCGGGCCGGCGCGGCACGCTTCGCCGTGCGCGGCAGTGTGTCGGCCCTGGTGCTCGACGGCCGTTTGGAAATGGCCGTCGGGCCGGGCAATCGCACGGTCGACGTCTGGCTGGAGCCGGGCACACACGACCTGACGATCTTCGCCGGCATGAACACCGCCGCCGAAGGGTCCGACGTGCTTTGGGCGCGCGAGAACCACAACGCGGTCCAAGTGGTGCTGGCGCCCTTCCGATCGTCCGATTTCGACCTCGCCCAGGCCGCCGCCAAGCCCGCCCTGGTACGCCAGGCGGCGGCGGTCAAAATCGACGACGGCGTGTGGGACTTCAAGTTCGAACCCATCGAGTTGCGGCATGTGCGGTTGATCGTCAAGGAATACGTCGGCGAAGCGGTGGCCGTCAACCAATTCACCATCCGCGGCGACGAGGAGGACGAGCAATTCGTGCCCACCACAGCCGACGTCCTCTCGCTGGCCGGCAACGAAATCCTGGAAATCGCCGGCGGCGACGTGATCACCGCCGGCTACACCGACGAATTCACGCAGAACGCCTCCGGGCAGGGGCAATTGCTCACCAGCGAGCTGACGGCCACGTATTTCAACGGCGGCGTCAACTCAATCAGCTACGACTTCGTCCGCGAGGCCAACGGACAGATCAGCACCATCCGCAAGCAACTTATCCGCATCGATCCGGGCGACCGGTTCATCATCGAAGTCGTCGACTACGACCAGGATCAGACCGACAAGCCCGACACGATTACGATGCAAGTCTCGGTGAACGACGGCGAACCGCTCGAACTGACGGCCCAGGAGACGCTTCCCTATTCGGGCATATTCACCAAGGAAGTCGACACCAGTGCCCAGCCGGAGCAAGGCAAGCTGACCGTCAAGCCGGGCGACCGCATTGATTGCGCCTACCACGACGCCCAGAACACCTTTCCTGGCCATGCCGTGCCGCGCGAGACGATCGTCTACGTGACCGAGCCGAGCCAGGCCCGCATGCGGATCGTCGAAACCCGCATCATCCGTCCGCCCCAGGGGACCAAGGAACCGCCCACATTCGTCTACTTGCCGGCGAGTGGAAAGCCCGACGAAAAGGACGTGGCCCATGTGGCCTTCGAGGTGCCGTTGACGGTCGAGGTTTACGATCCCGACGCGGTCCGCGACAGCGGCAGTACCGTGACCGTCCACTTGCAAACCACCGATGGAGCGACGATCGACGTCGACTGCGCCGTGTCGAGCGCTTTGTCCGACGTGCCCGACAACGATGATTACACCGGCTACCCCATGCGCTGGGCGCTGGAAGAGGGCCGGTTTATCGGGCAGTTGGTGCTGCAATTGGGCGGCAAACACAGTCCCAATATCGTGCCGCTGTCGGCGGGCATGCCGCGGAACCTGATCGGCCGCGCCCGCACCGGCGACGAAAAAACCGACAAGGCCCCCCTGGGCGGTGAAGCGCTCATCACCGGCGTGCTGAATCTCAGCGGCAAGGACGTGATCACGGCCACCTACGCCGACGCCAACCGACCTGACGGTGAATCGCGCGAGCTGGCCGCCAAGGCCCGGTTGATCGCCAACGCCACGCTGGCCTGTACCGACCGCGACTACGAGAAGGACGTTTCGCGGCTGCATGTGGGCGAGAAAATGTTCCTGGTCGTCAGCGACGCCGACCTGGACGTTTCCGACGATCGCGACGTCGCCGGCGTCGAAATCACGACGCAGCAGGGCGACGAGGAAACCGTCGAGTTGGAGGAGACGCTGGCCCATAGCGGCGTGTTCACCGGCTCGGTCACGCTCAAGCCCGCCGAGAAGCCCACGCCCGGCAACCTGTCGGCCGACGACCCGGTCGTCGAAACGTACTTCGGCGATTCGGTCCACCTGCGGTTCGTCGATCACGCGGCGAGCACGGAGACCGGCCAGTTGGAACTGGACCTCGAACTGCCGGTGGTGGTTGGCACCGATGGCCTGGTGGCGGCGTTCAGCAAGTCGTTCGACGATGAAACGCTGGCCGTGGAAACGCAATTCCATGTGGCCGAGAGCTTTTTCGAGTTGTTCAAGAGCCACAAGAACCTGGGCCGCACCGACGAACAGCGCAACGACCTGGAGTCCGGCCGGCGCGTGCTCCGCGAGGTGATGGAAGATTATCCGAACCCCAAGTACGTGCCCCGGATCGCCTACCTATTGGGGCAATTCGCCCAGGAACTCAAGCAGTGGGACGAGGCGATCGAGTCGTACCAACTGATCGTCCGCCAGTACGCCGACCACTCGTTGGCCGCCGACGCCCAGTACAAACTGGCGCAGTGCCACGAGGAGGCCGGCGATTTCGAGCAGGCGCTGGAAGCGTACGTGACGTTGGCCGCCACGTACCCCAAGAGCCCGCTGATCGCCAACGTGATGATTCGCATCAGCGAGCACTTCTACCGCACCGAGAGCTATAAGGTGGCGGCCCAGGTCGGCGAGAAATTCCTGCAGCGCTTCGAGAGTCATGAATGGGCGCCGAAGATGGCCTTCCGCATCGGGCAGTGCTATTACAAGGGCAAGGAGTTTTCGCAGGCGGGCAAGTCGTTCGATCAGTTCGCCAAGATTTTTCCCGACGACCCACTCTGCTCGGACGCGTTGTTCTGGTCGGGCGAAAGCTTCCGCATGGCGAGCAACGTGCCTCAGGCGTTCCGCCGCTACAACCGCTGCCGCTGGGACTTTCCCGCCAGCGAGGCGGCCAAGTACGCCCGCGGCCGGTTGGCCCTGCCCGAAATGTTGCAGCAGTTCGAGGCCGAGGCCCGTGTGGATGAGGAATAGTCATTGGTCATTGGTTCGGAGAAGGCGAGCGGGGGGCGTTAGCCCCCTGTTGGTCCCGCGTTACGTTTGGAATTATCTTATGCGTTGCCTGAATCTTGCGTTCACGATCGTCTTCTTCGGCCTATCGACCACGTCGGTCATGGCCCAGCCAGCCCCCGTCCTGCCGGCCGGCGGCGAGGAGGCGCTGAAGGCCGCCCATGACCAGGCCGCCGCGCCCGCCAAGCCCGACGATGCCGCGGCGGACGACGTACCGCTGACCAAAGGAAGCGAAAAATCGTGGCTCGACGAAATGCTCCATACCGGAGCGCTGGGCTACATGGTCGAAGGCGGCTTCTTCATGTGGCCGATCCTGTTTTCCGGCATCCTGGCCGCCGGGGTGATCGTCGAACGCTACCGCAGTCTGAAGATGCTCGGCACCGACGTCGAGGCATTGAAACGCCAGGTGCTCGAACTGCTGCAGGACGACCGCGTCGAAGAGGCCCTTGAGTTGTGCGATCACCAGCAAGGTCCGGTGCCCGCGATCCTCTCGGCCGGGCTGCGCAAGTTCCTCGTGCTCCGCCGGCTCGACTACGACCCCGGCAAGATCGAGGAGCAGGTCGTCAAGACGATGGACGATTACGGCATCCACATCGTCGCGGCCCTCGAGCGGCACCTGCCGATCTTGGCCACGGTCTCCAGCGTCGCGCCGATGCTCGGCTTCCTCGGCACGGTGCAAGGCATGGTGATCTCGTTCAAGGACATCGTGGCGCACATGGGCGAGACGAACATCGTCGAATCGGCCGCGTCGGGCATACAGATCGCTCTTTTGACCACGGTGCTGGGGCTGATCGTGGGCATTCCGGCCTTTACGGCCTATAACTATTTCACCAGCGTCATCAATCGCTTCGTGCTCTCGGTCGAGGAGTCGGCCACCGAGTTGATCGAAGCCGTCACGTTGCAATTGGCATTGCGGCGGCGGGACGTCGGCGAACCGGCGGCGCAACATTGAAAAGGAGCCGGAAAATCATGCGCGCACGCGTCGCCCAGCGAGGTAAAAGGACCGCGAAAACCGGAGGCGGCGGCAGTGTCGCCCCTTCGGGGCTTTACAACATTCTATTCGGGCCGTTCCTGGGGCTTACGCCCTCGTTGTTCTACACATCTTCCAAGAGGCCACGGGCTTGCCCCGTGGAGTTTCACGCTCGTATCTACACACGCAGGCTCCCCGGATTACCTGCCTTTCCCCGTGTCGCCCCGCAGGCCGCCTTCGGCGGCCTGCGG
>DATKSN010000200.1:0-3780 GCA_035531595.1 Pirellulales bacterium
GTCGAGATCCCATTGCCGCGCCACTTCGGCGCGCTCCAGCCACGGCAACAACGGCACCACCCAACTATGCATCGACTGTACGTTGCCGGAGTGGTCGAACCCGTAATCGCCCGACGCCGGATAACGGCGCATCGCGTCGGCAGAGGCCAGCATCGCCAGGCTCAAATTCCGCAAGTTGTTCTCGCATGTGTTCCGCCGGCCCGCCTCCCGCGCCTGCTGCACCGCCGGAAGCAACAGCGCCATCAACATGGCGATGACGGAGATCACCACCAGCAACTCGATGACCGTGAAGGCGGATCGTTTGATGCGCATGTTACACCGATTTATTCAGGGGCGTCCCCTCCCTTGAACGCTTTTCGCGTCGGTCGGCTTGGGCTAGGCGTTAACATGTCGCGTTGACAGTGTACGACGCCATTGGAGTGCCGCCCAGCCCGCCAGGGACACAGTTGCACACCGCAGAGAACGCGCAGTCGCCGGTGGTTTGGCTCCGACAACCGCAGGTCCAATAGTTGCCAGAGCCGCAAACTAGGTAGGGGCTGGGAGCCGGAATGGCTTGGCAGCCGACGCCTCCAGACGCGGAGGCAACGCAAACTTGGAACGTCGCGCTACCGGCAGTCCCTTGGTAGACGATGCAGGCATAGCCGGTCTGCGTGCATTGCGCCGCGGCAATCACCCCTTCGAGGCAGCTCCCACAGGTCGACAGTGGGGCACAGTTCGCCGGGTCGTACTCGTTCGTGGCCAACGCAACGCCCGCGAGCGTGGCGAGCAGGGCAAGCAAGCTCACAGCGACGAACGTGGTACGGATTCGGTAGGACAACATGAGTTTCTCCTTTTCGGTTGGGACTGATTAGAAATACGATGAACAAAATCTCTGCAAGCTGCATGCGGCTCATGCGCCGGGGACGCCTTTCACGGAGCTCACGGCGATCGCGCGGCGCGCGCGGCGTCGCACGACGGAGGTCGCAACGACGACCACGACGGCGAGCGCAGCCGCTGCGTTGAACGCCACGATGAGCCACCAGCGCTTCGATTTACCCTCGCCGCCGGCGTGGGCGTCGGGCGCGCCGATCCGGTAGATCTTCTTGATCTGGCTGTTTTCGACTTCGTAAACCGCAGTTCCGTCTGGGAATACGACGTCTTTGAAGTACGCTTGCTCGTAACTCGGGTGAAGCGACGCTTCCTCGACGGCGAATCGGTAGCGCCCACGCACCTCGAGCTTGCGTTGCATCATGAGGGTCATCCCGTCGTACAACGTGACCTCCGCGCGGAAAGGAAACCAGATCCCGGGGCCGATTTCGCGGAAATCCGAAGCGACCCCCTCTTCACACGGAATGTCTTTGGCGTAGTTATAATAGAACCCGCGCGTTCGCACCGGCATGTAGTTGCGGTCCTCTGCCAACCAGAACTCCGCGCGAGCGAGGGGGAGATCTGGTTCCTGGATGATCGTGCTCCAGACCATGTGGCACCGGAGGCCGTCGACTTCGTCTTCGCCCATGTAGGTGTATTCAAAGCGTTGTCCTTCATGCCGTTCCCCAAGCGGATGCGCCTCGAAGGCGTTCATCCCCGAGAGGAACGTCGACAGCGGGACGTGAGCCCCCTTTCGTTCAAGGAGCATGTGCGGGTACATGAAATCGTGGTCCTGCTCCCGACCTGGAATGATGTTCCCGATCGCCCCTTGGGCATAGAGCCGCGTGGTCGTCCCGTCGAAGGCGCGCGTACAGTCGGCTGAAAGCTCGGCGCTCGACGTGGTGTTGGTTCCCTTCCGGTCAAGCCGAAACAATCCGTTCTGGCTGACGTAGTGCATGCTGGAACTCATCGCCTTGATTTCCTCGCTCACCACCGGCCCGCCAGGCGTCTGCATGATTTTCGCCGCCTCGACGTTTCCCATCTCGTATTCGAGCGTCAGCTTCACGTCGTGGTTTTCGTAGAGGGCCTCGTTGCGTTTCACGTTCTCGAGGATGTCTTCAAACGTGACCTCGGCGCGCGCCGCGCGCGACGAAAGCAGGGTCGCGAACGTCAGGATAATGATTGCTCTCATGGTTTTACCACCAGCTTCAGGGAAAGTTCGTTTTCGACACCGTCGGCGGCGAGTCGCAGCACCGACTCGAAGGGCGCGAGTTCCCCTTCGGCCGAGAGGCAAACGCGCCGTTGCGTCGCCCGCGCCGCGCCCCGGTCTTCCAAAAGCATGCCGGTTGGCCCGCCGACCAGCCGGACAGGCCCCACCGCGCCGGCCGGTGCGCGACTGATGACGAGCACCGTTACGGGGCGAAACCGGCCGGTCTTCGGATCCTTGCGCAAGAAGACCTTGGCGGGCACGATTGTCACCGGCTCGGCGAGACGCGCGTGCAGCGGCACGCGCATTACGTAGTCGGACCCCGCCAGATGCAACTCGACGGTGTCGTAGTGGTCACCGTACGGCAAGTCGCGCGCCAAGCTCACGCGAAGTAGCACCGCTCCGTCGTCGGCCGTCGAGGTGGCGACCTGAAAAGCCCGCTGATCGTGCTCGACTTGCAGGTTCTCGGTGGAAACGGTGGGCTTGCCCGGCACGCTTTGGACGCGAACCTCCTGGTTCAAATCGTCGGCTTTCTCGCGCGACGCCGTGCCGAAATCGACGTAGGCGGGCGAAATGTTGAACGGCGCGGGGCAACGCGCCAGGACCGCGCAGGTCATGGCTTCGGGCAGCGGGTCGTCCGGCCGTTGGGTCGTCGTATGGATCGTGGCCGTGGCGTTCTTTTCGGAGTTGGCATGACCCGGCAGCTTGATGCCCAACTCGATGGTCTGCCGGCCGCCGGGTTCAATGCTCCCTTTCACGGGCTTCGGCTTCATGCAACCGCAGGTCGTCGTCACCGAAAAATCGAGCGGTTCGGCAAAGCGGTTGGTCACGACCAACTCGCCGTGCAACTCCTCGTTCGGCTTGCCGTCGCCCAGGTCGAGGCGCTGGGTCGAGAGTTCGAGGCGTGGCGTCGAGCCGGCCATCGCCGCCTCAGCCGGTGAAGAGGGCGCGAAAAATCGCCCGCGCGGCGTCAGCGCATTCGCAGTTTGCCCCCCCCCCCCCAAATTCCGCATTTTGCGCGGCGAGTGGAGCGTCACCCGCTTGGCGAGTGGCCAGTGACCGCTCGATGCCAACGGCGGCCAGCAAAAGAGCACCGACGATCGCGGCGAAGCGGCCAAGATGAATCCGCGAAAAGCGGCGAAACGAACGCACGATTACCTGCATCGGCCGTCCACCCTTTCAACAACGAGTAGGTTCGGCTTTCCAGCCTGACGGAACCAACCAGCGGCCCGAAGGGGCCCATCAACTCTCGCGCTTGGATTGCTTTTGATGCGAATTCAAAAAAGCGGTGAAGTAGTCATTATTGCATCGGCGCGGAAGCTGTCAAGCGCCTCTTGCATATTTTTTTCCGCGGCGCGCCGAATTCGTTCTTCCCGACTGCGGCGGATTTCGCCGCGCGCTCAACATCCGTGCTATCCGCGTTATCCGAGTTATCCGTGGTTCGGTTGGTTTCATTCTTGTGCGGATCCAGTGTTACGTATGGGGTTGCCCCGCCTACCTCTGCGTTGGGTTGCGGCCGAGCGAAGCGAGGCCTACGGAATTCCGCCTTCGTCAAGCACTCCCTGTGCCAGCCCCGTCCCTTCCAGAAGGATCCCCTGCGGCGTGTAGAGCGCGGCGTACAGGCGGCCGTCGATGGCCCGCCCGATGAACCGCAAGTGGCCGTCGGCGAACGCGAAGTTCGCCCCGTCGCCGGCATGAAACGACGATGGCCAGGGGGCCGATCCCTC
>DATKSN010000201.1:0-42099 GCA_035531595.1 Pirellulales bacterium
ACGCGGCGTCGCTCGGTCAGGCTTGCGCCCATTGCCGAAGATCCTCGACTGCAGCCACCCGTAGGTGTCTGGGCAGTGTCTCAGTCCCAGTGACGCGGGTCGTGCTCTCACACCCACTACCCATCATTGCCTTGGTAGGCCGTTACCCTACCAACAAGCTAATAGGACGCAGACCCATCCTCCGGCGGAATCACACCTTTGATCCGGAGATGTTATTCAGTATTACCTGCAGTTTCCCGCAGCTATCCTGAACCAGAGGGTAGGTAATCTACGTGTTACTGTCCCTTTCGCCGCTGTCCCCCCTTGCGGGGTTATCGCGCGACTTGCATGCCTAATCCACGCCGCCAACGTTCATTCTGAGCCAGGATCAAACCCTTCAATTGTTTTACGCTTGACTGGCCGCCGTCCCGAGGCATAAGGCCCGGAGGCAACGGCCAGGTTGCTAGCCAACTGAAAAAGCTTGAGTTGCCGTACGGCTCACCCTGCCGGGGAAACCCCCCAGAAAGGAAAACCGCACGACCCATTCCGCACGGTCTTGTGCTGGCTTCAAATTGACTTGGGATCAACTACCAAATTGTCAAAGAACAAAAATCCCTGGCTGACAACGGCTCTTGCGAGCAGATTGCCCACCAGGGATGTAGGCATTCTATCGGCTTGCCGATTCCTGTCAAGTAGCTAAAAACTTTTTTTCAACGACCCGCTGAAAGGCTAGCCCGTGTGGGGACCATGAATCGGCTCTGTGTGGCGATTTTGCAACACTTTCGGTGCCACACAACAGAATTGCGTCAATCGCCAATAAATCGCAAGTCGTTTGTATAAAATGCTTTGCGTTCTTTCTGGTTGCGAACGGCACACCATCTGCTCTCTATCAGAATGAAGTGTGGGGGGCGGGGCATGGCACCAGGGGTGGTTGCACGAACCAGTGCCTCGCGGTTAGGGTAACCAACTTACGAATGGGGCATCAAATGCGCGAGACGAAAGGAGCATTACCATGAAACGTATCGCACTTGTGGCAGCTTTGTTGTGTACCGTGTGGGTCGGGTCTGCCACGTCGGCTTCGGCCCGTTACTATCGGCGACCCGTGGCACGGGCGGCGGCCCGCGCCGTATTGTCGCCGTACCGCGGTTATTACGGGCCGCGTTACTACGGTGGGGGGGGTTATTACGGTGGGGGGTACTACAGGCCGCGCTACTACGGTTACGGCCCGCGCTGGGGCTACGGCCCTGGAGCCTACCTGGGGATCGGAGTTTATTGACCTTGTCAAAACGATTGCCCTTGCGCGGTCCCTCCCCGAAGGGGGAGGGACGGTGGCAAGATTGCATGATGTAGATTGATGTACACCACGCTTCCGGACGTATTCCACCCGATCGTGGCCCATTGGTTCAAGGATCGTTTCGGCCAGCCGACCGAGGCGCAACGGCTCGGCTGGCCCGAGATCGCTTCGGGCCGCAATACGCTGATCGCGGCGCCCACCGGGTCGGGCAAGACGTTGGCCGCCTTCATGGTGGCGATCGACCAGTTGCTGAGGCAAAGCATCGAGGGTACGCTCGCCGACGAAACCCAGGTGGTCTACGTCTCGCCGCTCAAGGCTCTCTCGAACGACATCCACCGCAATCTGGAGGTGCCGCTGGCGGAAATCGGCCGCTGCGCCGTGGAGTCGGGGCACTCATTGCCGGCTTTGCGGGTGATGGTGCGCACGGGCGATACCCCGGCCAGCCAGCGGCAAGCAATGGTCAAACGGCCGCCGCAGATTCTCGTCAGCACGCCGGAATCGTTATATTTGCTGTTGACGTCGGCCAAAGGGCGTGAAATGCTGCGCACCGTGCGCACGGTGATCGTCGATGAAATCCATGCGCTGGCCCGCGATAAGCGAGGCTCGCACCTGGCGCTTTCGCTGGAACGGCTGGCGGCGCTCTGCCCGCGGCCGCCGGTGCGGATCGGACTTTCGGCCACGCAACGGCCGATCGACCAGATCGCCCGCTTCCTGGTCGGCTCGGGCGATGCCGGCGGCGAGCCGGAGTGCCGGATCGTCGACACGGGGCACGTCCGCCTGCTCGATCTGGAGGTCGAGGTGCCGCCCAGCGAACTGTCGGCCGTCTGTTCGCACGAGACCTGGGACGAAATCTATCGCCGGCTGACCGAGTTGATCGGCACGCACCGCAGCACGCTCGTGTTCGTCAATACGCGGCGCCTGGCGGAACGGATCGGCTACAAGTTAAGCGAGCTTTTGGGCGCTGACGCCGTGGCCAGCCATCACGGCAGCCTGTCGCGCGAGACGCGGTTATCGGCGGAGCGTCGTTTGCAGACGGGCGAGCTGAAGGCGATCGTGGCGACGGCCTCGCTCGAACTGGGTATCGACGTCGGCTACATCGACCTGGTCTGCCAGATCGGATCGCCGCGGTCGATCGCCACGTTCTTGCAGCGGGTCGGCCGCTCAGGGCATTCGCTGGGCGCGTTGCCGTGCGGCCGGCTCTTTGCTCTGACTCGCGACGAGCTCTTGGAATGCCTGGCCCTGATACGAGCGGTCCGCGCCGGGCGGCTCGACCCGATCGAGATCCCCCAAGCCCCGCTCGACATCCTGGCCCAGCAGATGGTCGCCGCGGTGGCCGCCGAGGAATGCTCGGAGGACGGTCTGTTTGAACTGGTGCGAAAAGCCTGGCCGTACCGCGCGCTGCGGCGATCCGATTTCGACGCATTGCTTGAGATGCTCAGCGAGGGAATCGCCCGCGGCCGCCGGCAAGGGGCGTACCTGCATCGCGATCGCATTCACGGTCGCCTGCGCGCGCGCCGCGGAGCGAGGATCACCGCGCTCACCTGCGGTGGGGCGATCCCGGATCTGGCCGATTATCGCGTCATCACCGCCGACGACCGCACGTTCGTTGGCACGGTCAACGAGGACTTCGCGATCGAAAGCATGGCGGGCGACGTTTTCCTGCTGGGAAACACCTCCTGGCGAGTTCGTCATGTGCGCGGCGGTGAAGTGGTCGTCGACGACGCCCACGCCGCTCCGGCCACGATCCCCTTCTGGCTCGGCGAGGCGCCCGGCCGGACGATCGAGCTCTCGGCCGAGGTCTCGGCGCTGCGGGAAGATCTGGCGAGGCAAGTCCGCGAGTCGGCCATCGCCTGGCTGCGCGGCGAGTGCGGCGCGAGCGCGTGGGCGGCCGAACAGGCGAGCGATTACGTTGCCGCCCAGCAGGCGGCGATCGGTCTGGTGCCGACGCAGCGGAAGGTCGTTTTCGAGCGCTTTTTCGACGAATCGGGCGGCATGCAACTGGTGATTCATGCCCCGTTCGGAGCGCGGATCAACCGCGCCTGGGGCCTGGCCCTGCGGAAACGCTTCTGCCGCAGCTTCGATTTCGAACTGCAAGCCAGCGCCGACGACGACGGCATCGTCCTCTCGCTCGGGCCCCAGCACAGCTTTCCGATCGAGCAGTTGTTCCGCATGCTCAATCGCGAGAACGCCCGCAACCTGCTCGAACAGGCCCTGTTGGCCGTACCGATGTTCCAGGTCCGCTGGCGTTGGAATGTCACGCGCGCGCTGGTCGTGCCTCGGCAGCGCGGCGGCCGGCGCGTGCCCGCCCACTTGCAGCGGTTCCGCGCCGACGACCTCCTGGCCGCCGTTTTTCCCGCCCAGACGGCATGCCTGGAAAACGTCGTCGGCGACATCCAGATTCCCGACCATCCGCTCGTCAACCAGACCGTCCACGATTGCCTGCAGGAGGCGATGGACCTCGAACGCTGGCTGGCGCTGCTGGGCGACGTCGAAGCCGGCCGCGTCGAGCTGATCGCCCGCGACACTCGCGAACCCTCACCCTTCAGTTACGAGCGGTTGAACGCGAACCCCTACGCCTTTCTCGACGACGCGCCTTTGGAGGAACGCCGGGCACGGGCGGTCGCCACGCGCCGGTCGCTCTCGGTCGAGAACCTCGGCGACCTGGGGCGGCTCGACCCCGAGGCGATCGACCGTGTCCGCGCCGAGGCTTGGCCCACCGTCCGCGACGCCGACGAACTGCACGACGCGTTGTTGTCGATGGTCGCGCTGCCGGCGGGTGAAGGCCAGGCCTGGGCCGCATGGTTCGACGAGTTGTCGGCGACGGGCCGAGCGACCCAGGTCACGCTTCCCGCCGAGACACCCGAACGAACGCTGTGGGTCGCGGCGGAGCGTTGGCCGCTGGTTCGTGCCTTGTACCCCACGGCGCCGGCCGTGCCTTCGCCGCGGCTGCCGCCGGCGCTCGATCTTGTCCACGAAACGACCGCGGCGACGCTGGCCCTGGTTCGCGGCCGTTTGGAGTGCCGTGGTCCGCTGACGGCCGACGAGGTCTCGTGCGACTTCGAGTTGCGATTGTCGGCGGTCGAAGCGGCACTCGAATCGCTGGAAGGCGAAGGGGCCGTGTTACGCGGGCGTTATACGGCACGGACTGCCGGCGTCGAGTGGTGCGACCGCCGCTTGCTGGCCCGCATCCACCGGCTCACGCTCGATGGAGCTCGGCGGCGCGTGCAACCGGCCGATCCGGCCGATTTCTGGCGGTTCCTCTTGGCACATCAACATTTGGCTCTCGGCGCTCGGCTCGAAGGCCCTGTCGGCTTGCGGGAAGTACTCGGCAAGTTGCAAGGCTTTGAAACGCCCGCCGGCGCTTGGGAGCGCGACCTGCTGCCGGGTCGCGTGAGCGGCTACGATCCGGCCTGGCTCGACGAGATGTCGCTGGCCGGCGAGATCGCCTGGGGCCGCTTGCAGCCTCCCCAGCGCGCCGAGGACGACGGCCCCAGTTCGGCCGGGCTGACGCGCGTCGTGCCGATCGCGCTGGTGACGCGGGCCGATCTCGATGGGCTCTTGCCTCCCGAGCGTGGCAACCCCGAGCGGTTTGCCCGCGGCGATGCGAAGCTGGTTTTCGACACGCTTGTGGCCGAAGGCGCGCTCTTCGTACGCGATCTCTTGGCTTCGACCGGCTTACTGCCGGGCCATCTCGACATGGCGCTGGGCGAATTGGCCGCTTTGGGGCTGGTCACGGCCGATGGCTTCGCCACAGTACGCTCGCTGGTCACCGCCGACGGCGGTCGTAAGACCGGCCACCGCCATGGTCAGCACCCAAGGAGCGGGCGCTATGCCGGAGGCGGACGCTGGTCGCGGTTTCCGGGCCGGGTTCGCGTGGTGCCGCAAGCTGAGCGGGCCGAGCTTTGGGCCCAACAACTGGCGCGTCGCTACGGCGTGATCTTTCGGGATCTTTTGGCGCGCGAAACGGTCGCGCCGGCATGGCGCGAACTGGCCGACGTCTACCGCCGTTGGGAGGCGCAGGGCAGGATCCGCGGCGGCCGTTTTGTGTCGGGCGTGGCGGGCGAGCAATACGCGGCGCCCGAGGTGGTCGAACGGTTGCGGCAAACGCGCGAAACCTGCTCGGCCGGGCAGTGGATCGTCGTTTCGGCCGCCGATCCCCTGAATCTGGCCGGCATTATTATGCCGGGGCCCCGGATCGTCGCCAATACTCGCAATGCGCTGGCGTTGCTTGACGGTCGGCTTGTCGCCTCGCAGCAGGCCGGCGAAGTGCAATTTCACGAGCCGCTGGCGAACGCATTGTCCGACCCCATTCGCCGCGCCTTGCTCGTGACCACGCTGGTGCGGCAACGGGACGTTTCTTCGTTGAACCCGGAGCCTTGACCGTCTCCGTGCCGCCCGATACGATGCGGGGCGAGTTCGATACTTGGAGCCTATCCCAGAACCGCCATTGTGGTGTAGGCGTACCGCCTGCCGGGCGGTTCTGGGATAGGCTCTTGGTCGGATTTTATTTCAACGACCCGCTGCGAGGCGACCTGACGGATGCAGATCGAAACGCTCCCCATTCTACTGTTCATCGTCTGTTCCACGGCCCTGGCCATGGGCTTGCTGGGGGTTGGCCGGCTTTTGGGGCCGCACCATGAGGGGTCGGTCAAGCAAATGCCGTACGAAAGCGGCATGGACCCGATTCACGATACGCGGCGGCGCTTCGACGTGCGTTTCCACCTGGTGGCGATCGCCTTCTTGGTGTTCGACGTCGAGTTGCTGTTCCTCTATCCGTGGGCGGTCGCCAGCCGTCATGCGGAGGGAATCGACTTCGCCGTCGAACAAGGCTTGGTTTCCAGCCGCGGGCTGGTGTTCGGCGAAGTGCTGGTGTTCATCGCTCTGTTGGCGGTGGGGTTCCTCTACGCCTGGCGGAAAGGTGTGTTCCAATGGCGATAGATCTGCCCGAAAACGTGGTCGTCAGTAAGCTCGACGAGTTGGCCAGTTGGTGCCGCAAGAACAGTCTTTGGCCGATGCCGTTCGCCACCGCCTGTTGCGGCATCGAGTTGATGGCCACCGGCGCCAGCCGCCACGACCTGGCGCGGTTCGGCGCCGAAGTGTTCCGCTTCAGCCCTCGGCAGTGCGATTTGATGATCGTCGCGGGGCGGGTGGTGATGAAGATGCTGCCGGTGTTGCAGCGAATCTGGCAACAGATGCTGGAGCCGAAGTGGTGCATCTCGATGGGAGCGTGCGCGTCGACGGGCGGTGTGTTCGACACGTACAGCGTGGTGCAAGGCATCGACCGCTTCATTCCGGTCGACATGTACGTGCCCGGCTGCCCGCCGCGGCCCGAGCAGTTGATCCAGTCGATCATCGACCTGCAAGACAAGATTCAATTGGAAGGAACGGTCAACGGCACCGAGTTCAACCTGCCCGGCCGGCAAGGGCCGAAGCGGGCGCTGATCGAGCTGCCGGCGATAGGCGATAGGCGTTAGGCGTTAGGGCGGAGGGACACAGGGTTCAGGGTTCAGGACGCTGGACCGACGTCTTTCGGAAATCCTGAACCCTGAACTCTGAACCCTAAATCTTCGCCCACTGACAACTCTACTTCACGCGGCCGACCATGAGACATTTTGCCACGAGAAAGCGGTGGCTGGTGGCAGAGCCTAAGCGATGCCCCGGCTCGATGGCGACCGGGGCATCGCTTAGGCTCTGCCCCAGCCACCGTGAATGTCTCATTCTCGGCCGCATGAAGTATAACAACTTACACCTGACAACTGACACCTGACACCTGGCAACTGACACCTGGCAACTGACACCTGGCACCTGGCACCTGGCAACTGACACCTGGCAACTGACAACTGACAACTGACATGGTTCTCCCCGAGACACTCGAAGCTTTGTCGACCGCCGTGCCGAACTTGCGCACCAGCGAGTTTCGCGGGCAGACGCGCGTGGTGGCGGCTCGCGACTCGATCTTTGAAGCCCTGCGCGTGCTGCGCGACCGTCGCGGCTTCGATCTCCTGGTCGACGTCACTTGTGTCGACTACCTCAACTACCGCGACGCGACCGATCGCTTCGGCCTGGTCTACCTGCTGGCCGCCACGGCCACCAATGAGCGGATCACGCTGCGCGTGTATCTCAACGAGCCGGACCTGGCCGTACCATCGGCCGTGCCGCTCTGGGAAGGGGCCAATTGGCTGGAACGCGAGGTCTGGGACATGTTCGGAATCGTCTTCCAGGGACACCCCGACCACCGCCGCATTCTGCTTCCCGAGGAATTCGAGGCGCACCCGCTGCGCAAGGATTACCCCTTGCAAGGCCGCGGCGAGCGGCACAATTTCCCCGTCTTGACGCGAAACGAGGGCTGAACCATGCCGCTGTCGGCCGCCGAGGCGCGGAAAGAGGTGCTGAAAGAGGAGCGGACGCGCGACATCGCCCACGACGAGGCGCAGGATTACCTGTGGACGTTGAACTTCGGTCCGCAGCACCCCGCCACGCACACGACGCTGAGGATCGTCCTCAAGCTCGACGGTGAACGGGTGGTCGAGGCGATGCCCGACATCGGCTATCTGCATTCGGGTTTCGAGAAGCTCGGCGAGAGCCTCGACTACAACCAGTACGTCACGGTCACCGACCGGATGAATTACATCTCGCCGATGGCCAACAACGTCGCCTGGCACCAGGCGGTCGAAACGCTGATGGGGATCGAGATCACGCCGCGCTGCAAGTACCTCCGCACGATCGTCACCGAACTATCGCGGATCAGCGACCATTTGTTGTGCAACGGCGCCGCCGGGCTCGACACGGGGGCCTTCACCTACTTCCTCTATGCCTTCAACCGCCGTGAGGATCTCTACGATATCTTCGAGGCCGTCTGCGGCGCCCGCTTCACCAACAGCTACACCCGCGTGGGCGGCCTGATGTACGACGCCACGCCGTTGTTCATCGAAAAGGTCCGGGCCTTCTGCCGCACCTTCCCCAAGACGCTCGACGACATGGACCGGCTTTTGAACCGCAACCGGATTTTCGTCGATCGCACCAAGGGCGTGGGCATCCTCACCAAGGAAGACGCCCTCTCGTGGAGTTGCACGGGGCCGATCGCGCGGGCCAGCGGCGTAACCCGCGACCTGCGGAAAGACGAGCCCTACCTGGCGTACAAGGACTTCGATTTCAAGGTCTGTTGCTCGAAGGACGGCGATTGCTTTGCCCGCTACCTGGTGCGCATGGCCGAGATGCGCGAGAGTCTGAAGATCGTCGAGCAGGCGATCGAGAACCTGCCGTCCGGACCTGTGAACGTCGGGATCGACGAACGCACCGCGTTGCCGGGCAAACGGCAGGTCTACTCGACGATCGAGGGGCTGATCTCGCACTTCGAGTTGTCGATGAGCAACCGTGGCTTCGACACGCCGCGCGAAGAAGCGTACGCGGCCATCGAAAGCCCCAACGGCGAACTGGGCTTTTACCTGGTCGGCGACGGCACGCATGTGGCCTACCGCGCCCGCTGCCGCCCCCCCTCGTACATCCATTTCGCCGTGTTCCCGCGCCTGATCAAGGGGCACACGCTCTCGGATATCGTGGCCGTGCTGGGCAGCTTGAATATCATCGCCGCGGAGCTCGACCGATGAACGTCCTCACCGACGAAATGACCGAGGCCATCAGGGCCTATTTCCCGCGTTACCCCACGCGGCAGGCCGTGACGCTGCCCGCGCTGCATGTGGTCAACGACCGGCTGCGCCATGTGCCGCATCAGGCGGTGGTCGAAATCGCCGAGCTGTTGGGGCTGGCGCCGGCCGAGGTCCAGGACACGCTGAGTTTTTACGGTTTCTTCAAGCAGGACGCGCCGCACGGCCAAGAGCGGGCTTGGGTCTGCCGCTCGATTTCGTGCGCCCTGCGCGGAGGCGACGAGATCCTCGATCACCTGTGCCAAAAGCTCGGCATTCAGCCGGGCGAAACGACGGCCGACGGCAAGCTTACGCTCGAATTCGGCGAATGTCTGGGCGCCTGCGACTTCGCCCCTTGCATGCTCGCCGGCAAAACCTTACACAAAGACCTCACGCCTCAGAAAGTGGACGAGTATCTTGAGGCGTTGCTCTCGACCCAGTGGGGCGTTCCGTCATGAAAACGTCGCTGAAGCCAAGGCGAAAATCGCACGACCGCGGCCCGAGGCACTTGTTCCCCGTCGCTGACGAGCCTCTTCACGGCATACCGTCCATTGGCCGGAACGGTTCGTACGAGATCGTTCACGCCGATGCCTTCGTCTGGCTGGCATCGGCGCCGGAGTGTTCCGTCGAGGCGGTCGTCACCGACCCGCCCTACGGCCTGCTCGAATACACGGACCAGCAGTTGAAGAAACGCAAGGACGGCAATGGCGGGGTGTGGCGGATACCGCCTTCGTTCGATGGTTGCCGGCGTTCGCCGTTGCCGCGATTCACCGTGCTCGGCCGCGACGACCATGAGCGCCTGCGCGACTTCTTTGCGAGGCTGGCCGTGGGCCTGATGCGGGTCATGGTGCCCGGCGCCCACCTGTTCGTAGCCACGAACCCCTTGGTTTCCTACCTGGTTTACGAGCCGCTGATCGCGGCGGGCTTCGAAAAGCGGGGCGAAATCATCCGTCTGGTCCAGACCCTGCGGGGCGGCGATCGGCCCAAGAACGCCGAGAAGGAGTTTCCCATGGTTTCCGTCATGCCGCGTTCGTGCTGGGAACCGTGGGGCTTGTTTCGAAAGCCTTGCGAGGGACGAGTTCAGGACAACCTGCGCCAATGGAAGACCGGTGGACTGCGCCGCGTTTCCAACGACGAGCCTTTCCGCGACGTGATCGAGTCGTCAGTCGCCCGCAACGGCGAGCGCGAGATCGCCTCGCACCCCTCCCTGAAGCCACAGCGCTTTCTGCGACAGATTTGCCGCGCGGCCCTGCCGTTGGGCGAGGGCACGATCCTCGATCCATTCATGGGCTCGGGTTCGACGGTCGCCGCCGCGGTGGCCTGTGGGTTCAACGGCATCGGAATCGAAAGGAGTCGTGAATTCTACCGCGATGCCTTGCGCGCGATACCTGGACTGGTTTCCATCCCAAGCCCAGTGGGGGAAAGCTGAGGTGCCCTATCCGACAAGCGATGAGTTTCTGACTCTCGTGCGGGAAGGAAAGCATCGCGGGACAAAGATGCGATCATGGGACATAAACAAGAAATTTATTGGGGCCGCATTTGGCCTCACAAGCTCCTTGCCGTTTCTTCCGTCGCCAGACGCTGGGTGAGCGCCTTTCGCAGCTTGAGTCAAAACCCGCGGCTGGCGTTTCATGAATCGAAGGGGAGACTCTATCGAACTTGGAGCCACGCTGAAGTTTATCACCTCGATGGACTGGATGCGCTGGCGCGGAACTTGGCGCGTCGCGATGAAGCACGGCGCAATCGAAATGCAGCGGGGAAAAAGTGAAATACCATCCCACTCAACAGACGGTCTCGTGGTTTAAGGCGCGTTGCGAGGAAGGAACGCTGACGATCAAGCCACCGTACCAAAGACGACCGGTCTGGACGGGCCGGCAGAAGTCGCACCTGATCGAGACGATTCTTCTTAAGCTACCTATTCCAGAGATCTACATGGATGTGACCATTGACGAGGACGGCACATCCCAGTACGCAATCGTCGATGGACAACAGCGTATTCGAGCCATCCTTCAATTCATGGGTGCGGACAGAGACGAGGCGGAGCGGGAATACGATTGTTTTTCACTTCAGTATCTTGATCCCATCGCGGACTTTTACAACCGGACATTCGAGGATCTATCGGCGGAGCGGAAGAGAGACTTCTTCGCATACCCGCTCGCTGTGCAAGAAATCAACGACGCGGATGATGACGACGTTCGGAAGATTTTCGCGCGATTGAACAAGTATCTGACGAAACTCAGCCCACAGGAATTGCGCAACGCCATTTATTCAGGTCCGTTCGTGAAGCTGGCCAACGAATTGACGGACGATGAATATTGGGCTGAGAATCGAATCGTATCGGCGGCGATCATTCGCCGAATGGGTGACATCGAGTTCGTCAGCGAGTTGCTGATCGGCGTGCTTGACGGCCCGCAAAGCGGAAAGTCCGAAGTGATCGACGAATACTACCAACGATTTGAAGAGTACGACGATGAGTTTCCAGGACAAGGCGAGGCGAAACGGCGGTTCGCGAGGACCCTTGGCCTCATCCAGGGTTTGATTCCGGACATCAAGGAATCCCGTTGGCGAAACAGGACGGATTTTTACTCGTTATTCGTGGCGATTTCCCATAAACTGCGTACACACGTCGTGCGCGAGACGGAATTCGAGGTGCTCGGAAACAAGCTTGAAGGATTCGCGGATCAGGTGGATTCCTCAATTCAATCACCGCAAGTGAAGGCGCCTCAATACGTGTCCGATTACGCGCAGGCGCATGTCAAGGGAACGACGGATAAATCTCGCCGGGCGGCTCGCCATCAGTCGCTGCTGCGAGTGATTGATTCCTTCTTCGAAGAAAAAAAACCAGCACGGACCTCAAGGAAGGCTGTATAACACTCTTTCGTAATCAAGTGCGTCGAGAGATTGGACTCGAATCGTGACCCAGTTTGAACCTGTACTACTGGCCAACATCGGCAAGCCCGACAGCCACACGCTGCGCGTGTATGAGGCCGGCGGCGGCTACCAGGCGCTGCGCAAAACGCTCAAGGAGCTTAGCCCGCCCAAGCTGATCGACCTGGTCAAGTCGAGCAACTTGCGCGGCCGCGGCGGGGCCGGCTTTCCCACGGGGCTCAAGTGGACCTTTCTGCCCAAGGACCATCCCGGCCCGATCTACATGTGCATCAACGCCGACGAGAGCGAGCCGGGCACGTTCAACAACCGCATCCTGATGGACCACGATCCCCACCAGGTGATCGAGGGGATCATTCTCAGTTGCTTTGCCACGCGGGCCACGACGGCCTACGTCTATCTGCGCTGCGAGTACCCGACTTCGCTGGCGCGCATGCAGGCCGCGATCGACGAGTGCTACGCCGCCGGCTACCTGGGCCCAAAGATTCTGGGCGGCGAATTCTCGCTGGACGTTTATATCCACCGCGGCGCGGCGGCCTATATCTGCGGCGAAGAGACCGGCCTGATCGAAAGTCTCGAAGGCAAGCGGGCCTGGCCGCGGATCAAGCCCCCCTTCCCGGCCGTCGAGGGCTTGTTCCGCAAGCCGACGGTGGTGAACAACATCGAGACGGTGGCCTGCGTCACGCACATCGCGGCCCGCGGCGCCGAGTGGTTCAAGTCGATCGGCGTGGCCGCCGACCCGAAGAACCCGCGCGATCCGGGCAGCTATGGCCCCAAGCTCTACTGCCTCAGCGGGCACGTCAACAAGCCGGGCTGCTACGAAGCCCCGCTGGGGATCACCTGCCGCGAGCTGATCGACGGCCAAGGCGGCGGCGTCTGGAAAGGACGAAAGGCCAAGGCGGCGATACCCGGCGGCATCAGTATGGGGCTTTTCACCGAGGCCGAGTTCGACACCCCGCTCGATTTCGTCGGGCCGGGCAAGGTGGGGTGCCTGGGACTCGGCACCGCCGCGGTGGTCGTGCTCGACGAAACGGTCAGCATGGTCGATTTCCTGCACAATAGTTGCCGTTTCTTCGCGCACGAAAGCTGCGGCCAGTGTACCCCTTGTCGCGAGGGCACCCGCTGGTCGTTGGACATGCTCGAGCGGATCAAGGCCGGCCGGGGCCGGCTTAGGGATCTCGACTTGCTGCTGGAGATCGGCGATTCGATCGGCATCATCCCCGGCACCACGATCTGCGGCCTGGCCGACGGCGCCGCCTGGCCGATCAAGAACGCCATTCGCAAGTTTCGCGGCGAGTTCGAGGACTACATCAAGCGTTCCAACCCCAGCGGCTATCAGGTGACCGAAGCGGTGCCCTCGTTGGACCCGAAAGCGCATCCAGGCAGTTTGGTCGTGGTCGAACCGCCCTGGTGGCATGGGGCGGGGGCGCACTGAAATCTCCGAGCTATGGATACAAAGGCCGCATTCAAGGATTTTACCAACCGACTGAAGCTACTGATCAGCAAGCACCCGACTCTGATGATCATTACGCTCAGCAACATTTTCACAATGCGACTCATCGGAAACAAGACCCACGGAGATTTGGCTGAAATCGCGATTGCGGAATTCATCAATCAATACATGTACGACTTTCGTTCAATTCACGTTGGCAAAGACCTCTACCGCGCTAAGTCTCAGGAAGAGGATATTCAGATTGTCAATGAGATCACAAACGTAGACTTTCCCGTGAGCTTGAAAGCCTATGGAGACGGCCCACTCCAATTATCGACGGACAAGAACTTCCGCATGTTTCCCAGGCTTGAGCAAGAAACCGGGGTTATCAGCGGGCGAGTCAAAGTGAAAAGAATCCTCGACGACCCTGCGTTTTCCGAATTCAGCAACATCAATGTCCTGCCATTGATTTACGACGAGAGGAAACAGCGGTGTAACATTCTTGTTTTTGATTATGACAAGGCAAGGACAAATACTGTTCGTATAGCGCGAGAAGCCGAAGGACGAGGAAGAAAGCACGCGGTCTACCGTTTTCACGATGCCGAGGGCGATTATGTATGTGAAGTACGATACGGCGATGCCGCTGCGAATGCCTTGCAACGCGGCTTGTGGACGCACACGAGGAATGCCTTGAAGTACTTCGATAGTCTTACGAATGGATGGATTGATTACTCACACAACACCATATTGGTCAAACTCTTCTCACACGCCTTGATCTCATCCAGTGCTGGGCATTCGTCAGCTTTGGAGAAGATCAAGGATGATATTGAACTCTTGAAGAATAGCTCAGGACTGACAAGACCATGACAGCACGGACCCTATTTCCAGGCATCACGGTTGAGCCGCCGGCGACAGAAGGCATCAAGTACGCAGGCTCCAAGTTAAAACTTCTTCGTCATATCATTGGTCTCGCGGCGAGCGTTGGCGCTGAAACGATATTGGATGGGTTTTCCGGCTCGACAAGGGTTTCGCAAGCCTTTGCCCAAGCGGGCTACCAAGTCATCGCAAACGACGTTGCCGTTTGGTCGAAAGTGTTCGGAACGTGTTACCTTCTGAACAAGATGGGATCCGCGCATTATTCCGACCTGATCAAGCACCTAAATGCGGTGCCTCCCAAGGATGGCTGGTTCACAGAGCACTATGGTGGCTTGTCCAATGGTGGTTGCTCGATTCAAGCCGATGGATTGAAACGACCGTGGCAAGCACACAACACTCGACGGCTCGATGGGATTCGGGAGGAAATCGAAAACCTGAAGCTCGCTGAAATAGAGAATGCCGTTGCCCTCACAAGCCTGATACGGGCTCTGGATGAAGTCGACAACACCCTTGGGCATTTCGTGTCGTATCTCAAGGAGTGGTCGCCTAGGTCGTACAACGCACTTGTTCTGAAGATACCGAGATTGCTTATGACGGAACGACGGCACGAAGTCCTACAAGACGATATTTTCGAGGTGCTCGAGAATCGTGGCGCGGACCTCGCTTACTTTGACCCGCCCTATGGCTCCAACAATGAGAAGATGCCGCCGTCGCGAGTGAGGTATGCTTCATACTATCACCTTTGGACGTCAGTATGCCTTTTTGACAAGCCCGCGCTGTTTGGGAAGGCGAAACGCAGGAAAGATTCATCCGATCGAATCTCGCCTTCGATTTTCGAGGAGTTCCGACGCGGTCAATCCGGACGATTCAAGGCGGTTGAGGCGATCGACCGACTGATCAGGTCGGCGCGGGCCAAATGGGTGATTCTCTGCTACAGCTCGGGCGGCAGAGCGACGAGTGAAGAGCTTAATGAAGTGCTTCACGGAAACGGGAGGATTCTCGAAGTCATCGAGCTCGACTATAAGAGAAATGTCATGGCGGAAATGAAATGGACCAGTGAATGGGTCCGTGACGCGGACGTGCCAAATCGGGAGTTCCTGTTCCTTATCGAGAAGTAATGTGGTTGAATGAAAACCGGGCACGCAAGGTGCCGCAAGCCGTAACTCGGGAATCAAAAGGACCGGCATGGCTAAAGTCATCATCAACGGACACGAAGTGACGATCGGCGACAAAGAACGTCTCAACGGCATCCAGGCCGCCGAACGGGCGGGCGTGGACATTCCGCGCTACTGCTGGCACCCTGGCCTCACGGTCGTCGCGAGCTGCCGCATGTGCCTGGTCGAAACCGGCACGCTCGACGCCCAGACCGGCAAGATCACCATGCAGCCCAAGCTGTCGCCGGCCTGCCAGACACCGGCCAAGGACGGCACTGTGTTCGTCACCAACAGCGACAAGGTGAAGCAGGCCCACGCCCAGGTCGAGGAGGGGCTATTGCTGCGGCACCCGGTCGATTGCCCGATCTGCGACAAGGCGGGCGAGTGTTACTTGCAAGACTACCACTTCGAGCATGGCCAGAAGGACCGGCGCGCCGACGTCCGTCCCTTCAGCAGCCGCCGCCGCGACATGGGCGACACAGTCACGCTGTTCGTCGATCGCTGCGTGATGTGTACTCGTTGCGTCCGCTTCACCCGCGAGGTCACGGGCGGTAGCGAGTTGATGGTCATCAACCGCGGCAGCCACGAGGAGATCGATGTTTTCCCCGGCTACCCGTTGGCCAATAAGATGTCGGGCAACGTAGTCGACCTTTGCCCTGTCGGGGCGCTTGGCGATAAGGACTTTCTCTACGAGCAGCGGGTCTGGTTCATGAAGCGGCACGCCGGCGTTTGCGGCGGCTGTTCGACCGGCTGTTCGATCTGGGTCGAGGAAAACCAGGACCACGTTTACCGGCTCAAGCCTCGTGAAAACCCGCACATCAACCAATGGTGGATGTGCGACGAAGGGCGTTACGGGTTCCATTACGTCCATAGCGACCAACGGCGGACGGGCCTGCGAAAATACGACGGCAAAGCCGGTAAAGACTATGTGGCGATCGATTGGGGCGTACTGGCCAACGAGCTGCGCGCGAGCCTATCGTCGGCCGGCCGGCTCGGCGCCGTCGTCTCACCGCACCTCACGGTCGAGGAAGCGTACCTGTTGGCCAAGTACATTCGCGAACTGGATCCGGAGGCGGTGCTGGCGTTGGGGCCGGTGCCGACGGTCGGCCACGACGAGCGATTCAAGAGCGGCTTTACGATCCGCGCCGAAAAGTGCCCCAATCGCCGCGGCGTCGAAGCGATCATTTGGCATTTTTCCGGAAGCTGCCTGTCGTTCGACGATTTCCTGGCCCGCTGCGAGTCGGGCGAGATCGGCGGCGCGTGGATTACCGGCGGCTACCCACAGCCGGCGTTCGACGACGCCGCGGCGCGCCGTTTCGCTTCGGTGAAGACGCTTGTCGTGCAGGATCTTTGGGCCACGCCACTGTGGGACCGCGCCACGTTCCAGGTGCCCGGCGGAACATTCGCCGAGAAGGATGGCTGCTACGTGAATCACGCCGACCGGCTGCAAGCGTTTAAGTGGGCCATCCGCCCGCCCGCGGGCGCCTGGGCCGAGGGCCCCTTGTATTGGCGGCTGTTGGGCCGGCCGGGCTTGTACAATGCCCGAGCGGCGCGTGAGGAGTTGGCCGCCGAGATCACCTATTTCGAGGTGGCCGCGGGCGAAATCCCGCCGCTGGGCATCGACTTGAAGCTCAACCAACTTGCTGCCACGTAGGGTGGGCACCGCCCACCAACGCCACGAACCAATGACCAATGACCAATGACCAATGACCAATGACCTCACGCAATCTTTCGTCATTGAAGCCCTGGTGAAGATCGCCCTCCTGATCGGCGGGTTGATGACCGCGGCCGCCTACCTGGTGCTGTTGGAGCGCTGGATCGCGGCTTGGGTGCAAGACCGCATCGGGCCCAATCGCGTCGGTGTGCCGCTGACCAAGATCAAGATGTTCGGCCTGGGCCAACCGTTGGCCGACGGATTGAAATTCATTTTCAAGGAGGAAATCACGCCCCACCAGGTCGACAAGTTCCTCTATACGCTGGCGCCGATCTCGATCCTGGCGGCGGGCTTGGCCGCTTTCGCCGCGGTCCCTTTTGGCAGCGTGCTGCCCTCCGATGCGAACATTCCGGGCGTCGAGCACCAGATCGACCTGGTCGTGGCCCCCGGCTTCGACGTGGGGCTGATTTACGTCTTCGCCCTGGGCAGCATCGCCGTCTACGGAGTGATCCTGGGCGGCTGGGCCAGCAACAGCAAATACAGCTTCCTCGGCGGGCTGCGCTCCAGCGCCCAGTTGATCGCCTACGAACTGCCGATGGGGCTGGGCATTCTGGGCGTGGTGCTGTTCTGCGGGTCGCTACGGCTGGAGACGATCATCGGCGTGCAGGCCACAAACGGCGTCTGGAACGTGGTCTACCAGCCGCTGGGCTTCGTCGTGTTCCTAATCGCCGCGTTCGCCGAGAGCGCTCGTTTGCCGTTCGACCTGCCCGAGTGCGAGCAGGAGTTGATCGGCGGCTATCACACCGAGTATGCGGGCATGCGGTTGCTGATGTATCTGATCGCCGAGTTCCTGCACATGGTCACGGCGGCCTTCCTGATCGTGATCCTGTTCTTCGGCGGCTGGCACCTGTGGGGGCTCACCGGCTCCGGCAACGAAGTCACCTGGCTGACGGCCATCGCGCGGGTGTTGGTGCTTTCGATCAAGGTGCTGGGCGTGATCCTGTTTTTCATGATGGCCCGCTGGAGCTGGCCGCGCTTCCGTTTCGACCAGCTCATGGCGCTGTCGTGGAAAGTGATGTTGCCGCTGGGGCTGGTGAACCTGGTGGCGGTCGCCTCGCTGGTCGAGTTCCAGCATGGCCGCGGCGGCACGAACTGGCTGGCCGTGGCCGTGATGTGGGGCGTGGCGGTGGCGACGTTGATCGCCGCCGGCGTGCTGGCGCCCTTGGCTGGCGACAACCGGCCGCGGTGGAATCTGGAGCCCGGCGGCGAAACGAAAGGAGCGGGCCTATGAAAACCGACGACCCCGACATTCAGTGGATCGAAGAGCCCAAGCTGGGCCTGGCCGGCAAGATGTACTTGCCGCTCTTGATTCAGGGCTTGACCACGACCACGCGGCACCTGTTCTCGCCCAAGATCACGGTCAGTTTTCCCGAAGCCAGGCCGCAAATCCAGAATCCGCTGATCTACCGCGGCGTACACCGGCTGAACAAGGACGAACAGGGACGCGTGAAGTGCGTGGCCTGTTTCCTTTGCGCGACCGCCTGCCCGGCACACTGCATCGACATTATCGGGGTCGAAAGCCCCTGGCCCGACCGCGAGAAGTACCCCGAGAGCTTCTCGATTGACGAGCTACGCTGTATCTACTGCGGCATGTGCGAAGAGGCATGCCCGGTCGACGCGATCGAGCTCACGAGCCTCTTCGACCTGACCGGCCGCAGCCGCGAGGAGATGATCTTCGACAAGGAGAAGCTGTTGAGCGTCTACGACCAGACCAAAGACACCGAGCCGATGAAATCGCACGAGTTGGGAGGCACCGTATGATGTCGCTGGAAGCATTGGCCGGCGCGACGGTGCTGTTGGCCATCGGCGCCTGGCTGCTCTTGCCCCGTGGCCGGGCGCAGGGGCGTGCCCTGGGCGCCGTGCTCGCCGCCGTCGGCGTGGGGTTGTTGGGATCGCTCGTGGTCCGCTACCGCCACGGCCACGCCTTTGAGGAAGGCGTGTTCCTGTCGCTGGCCATTACGACGATCGCTTCGGCCCTGGGCGCGGTCACGATGCGAAGCCCGGTCTATTGCGCGATCTGGTTCGCGCTGACCCTGCTCGGAACCGCCGGCTTGTTCCTGTACCAAGGGGCGCAGTTCCTGGGCGTGGCCACGGTCGTGGTCTACGCCGGCGCGATCCTGGTCATGTTTCTGTTCGTGCTGATGCTGGCCCAGCCCAAGGGCCAGACCTCGTACGACCGCGTGAGTTGGGAGGCGCTGCTTTCGGCCTCGACCGGGGCCTTGCTGGTCGGCCTGCTCTCGACCGTGTTGTTCGCGGGGCGGGCGGCGAGCGAGACGGCGCCCGCGGCGCTCGTCGAAGACCACGCGACCATGGAGGAGCGGGAAGCCGAAATCCTGGCCCCCGAGCACATGGCCCACCTGGGCCGCCAACTGTTCAGCCGCCACCTGTTGGCCGTCGAGGTCGCCGGCACGCTGCTGTTGGTGGCGCTGGTCGGGGCGATTGCGATCGTGGCCCAGGGAAAGCCGGCGACGCGCCGGCGCGAGGAGGCTCCTCATGGATGAAGTCCAATGGCTCGATCGTTACCTGCTGATCGGCGCCTTGCTGTTCGGCATCGGGCTGATCGGTTTCATGAGCCGGAGGAACATGATCGTGATGTTCCTGGCCGCGGAGATGATGTTGCAGGGTATTTCGGTCAGCCTCGTCGCCTGGGGCCGCTTCCACAACGACTGGGGCGGCCAGGTGCTCGTGATCTTCATCCTCACGGTGGCGGCCTGCGAGGCGGCGATCGCCCTGGCCTTGATCCTGATGCTGTACCACCAGAGCGGCAATCTCGACATCACCGTCTGGCAATCGCTCCGCGAGGCCAACCAACCCAAGTTCGTCGACGACGTGCTCGAGGAAACGGTCGACGTCGCGCACTGGCCCACGTTGACGCCGGCCGGCGTCGAGCCCGAACAGCCCCTCGATGAGATGATCCATAGGAGTCATGTGTGAACGCCTGGCGCAGTAGGCGAATTTCGGTCCCCGACACCAAAGTTCTGACCCTGGCCGACCTGCTCGACCTGTTCGGCCCGATCCCCGCCCACCGCATCGGTAGGTCCGCGCCGCCGGGCGCGGCTACCGAGGATGATGTCGTCGAGGCTGCCGAGCGTCAGGACCGTCGATACGAATTGGTCCAAGGCGTGCTCGTGGAGAAAACGATGGGGCTCTACGAGTCGTACCTGGCCGGCTTGCTGATCGAGGCGCTGAATGGCTTCGTGAGGAAGAGGCGGCTGGGCATCGTGACCGCGCCCGACGGCATGCTCAAGCTCGCGCCGGGCCTGATTCGCATTCCCGATGTTTCGTACATCTCGCGGTCGCGACTGGCGGGTCGGCGCGTCAAAGGGGTCGCGATGCCGGAGCTTGCGCCCGATCTGGCAATCGAGATCCTCAGCGAGGGGAACACCGAGCGGGAAATGAACCAGAAGCTCGACGATTATTTCGGCGCCGGCGTCGGGCTTGTCTGGTACTTCGACCCCGACGCCGGGACCGTCTCGGTCTACTCCTCGCGTCAGGCGCTGACCGAGCTGCGCGAAGGCGACACGTTGGACGGCGGCGAAGTTCTGCCGGGATTCACGTTTCCTTTGGCGGGCTTCTTCGACGAACCCGACTGGCTCAATTCGCCCTGACCAATCAGACCGTTAGCGCGCAAATTGGGCTTCCTACACGAACCCTGACTCCCTGCTTATGAGCGACGACTACCTTTCGAATGCAAAACACGACATCCGCCAATGGGAACATGAGGGACCAAGTTGGCTGGCCCAGGTCGGCAATCTCATATTCTGGCCCGCGACCAAAGTCGCCGAGCAACTAATTCCGGACGGTGTCCAGGAGGCCGTTGGCAAAGCGATCGAGGCATTCCTCATTGGAATAGGCAACCTGTCCAATGTGACGTTCGATGCGGCGCACGTTCGCGAACGGGTAGCGACCGAACTCGCGACGTTTGGCGAGTCGTGCGACATGTGGGAGCAGCTTGCCGCCGCCGACCGAGGAGCCCAGCATTACTGGAACTGGAACTTGAGTTACGCGGCGGCGGAGGGCTGCGCTGCGGGCGCCGTTGGTATCATCGGCCTCGCCGCCGATATTCCAGCGCTCTTGACTATCGCGATTCGCCTCATTCAGCAGGTGAGTGTCTGTTATGGCTACGATCCCACCAAGCCTGAAGAGCGGGATTACGTCATTCACGTCTTGCGGACAGCTTCCGCGGGCGACATTGAAGCTAAGCTCGAGGCGGTAATCTTTCTAAAGCAAATCGAGGAGATTCTGCTCAAAGTGGCCTGGAAAAAGATGAATGCGGCTTTTGCCGCCAAGAAGATCAGCTCCCTCTCCTTGCTCGCGGCCGTAAAGCAATTCGCCAAGTCTCTCGGCATCAATCTCACCAAGCGAAAGGCTCTCCAGATGGTCCCGATTATCGGTGCCGTTGTCGGAGCGTCATTCAATGCAACTTTTATCAACGACATAGGACGCACCGCGTTTATGAGCTACCGTCGCCGATGGATCGCTGAACGTGAACCTCCCGATGGACCTGTGCCCGCAAATGAGACCTCCAATCCGCCGCCTGACTTTCCGGGGCATAGTGGGGCACAGGCGGACCAACGCTCGACCGGTGACGCAGAACCATGAACCAGAAGAAAGAAGAAGAGGCGAAACTGCTGGGCATGATCGCCCCAGGGCCGGCGGCCTAAACATCGCTCAGAAGATCGGCCCAGGTATCGACGTTGAGCAAGCGCTCCGCCAGGGCTTCCAGCCGGTCAACCTCGGTGATGGCTTCCAACGTCCTTTGTTGCGTCTTGGTCGGGGCCTTGCCAAACTTTTGCCGGCCCTGGCGGTAGACGACCGAGCGCGTTCCCTCAGCGCGACCCTCTTCGCGGCCCACTGCTCGAATTTCGTCGAAAATCGGTGACGTTTCAATGTTCATGTTCCACCCTCGTAAACCATGGTCCCAGGCCGGCCGGCACCCAGCCAGCGTCGCAAACACACGAACCAGCAAACCGAGATCCGCACGGTCATGCGGGTCGGTTAACAGCCGTGCCGCCTCGTGCAGCCATCGACTGATTGTACCCGATTCGCCTCCGCCGTCCATCAGCGGAACCCAAGGCAAGAGCCACGGAGAGGTTCTTCCCGCCGCGACATCGGCCACCAGCTTTGCCGCCTTCTCCTCCACCAGGCGCCGTCGAACGATGGTAAGCTCCAAACGGCAGTTAGGCGTTATCGTCGATCGCAAGCTCAACTTGCGAGCGGGACTCCGCCCGGTCAAGTCGAGGACGGCCCCGCCGACGCAAGAAACGCGAAGGCTGCTAGGGCTGCCCGGCTCGGTCCAGAGCCGAACCATGTATTCCAACAACCGCGTGAGAGCGTCCGCTCTCGCTTTGGCCTCCAACTCGAGGCAGATCCCTTCCAACTCGTCTCCGTTGCGAAGGACCGCGACGAGGTCGTTGGTCAGGTCGTTTTGGTCCGGCAGGGCCACTCGCCTGGAGTCGATCCAAGCATCAAGGGAGACCGCTGGGTTAGCCAACAGCCAACGAAAGAACCCTGTCGGTTCACGCTTCACCAAGTACCGCCCGGCCTTGTCGTAGTCGTTCATGCTTGCCCAGTCTATCGCGGCCAACGGCACTGGTAAACGAAAAAAAAGCGGTGATGATCGGACGGAGGTCATCGACCACATTCTCGACGGGGACCGGCAAGCCGAGGGAAGGCGGTCGCGCCCAACCCCGTTGATTCGATCCGGCGGACGTCGAGCGAGCAGATTAACGACGCCATCCGCCGGTGGACCGTCGACCGCGCGCGGGCGAAGGTGTACGTCAACTTCCTCGGCCAGCTTACCCGAACCGCTTGGCCAGCACGTCCTTGCGGCCGATGGCCAGTTCGCTAGAATTGTGCCAACGATGTTCAATCCCGAAACACTGATGGTGCTGGTGACCGCCTTTTGCCAACGACGTAGGACGCACCGCGTTTATGAGCTACCGTCGCCGATGGATCGCTGAACGTGAACCTCCCGATGGACCTGTGCCGGCAAATGAGACATCTAATCCGCCGCCTGACTTTCCAGGTCATGGTGGGGCACAGGCGGTCGATCGCTCGACCGGTGACGCAGAACCATGAACCAGAAGAAAGAAGAAGAGGCGAAACTGCTGGTCCGCATCGCCGAGGCCCTCCCTCGGCTGGAAGAGCTTCGGAAGGGTTGCAACAGCCATTGGGGCTACGAAGACCCGATCTACCGCTTCTATCACCAGAGCCTCAAGGTTTTCGGCCTTCAGGAGCAAACGGCCGAGATCGTAGAGGCCCTGCGGGGCCTCGCTCCCCATCTGCCACTGAACCCTTGGTTCACGCAGATCGTCAACCAAGGCGCCGCCGAGCAGTTCTCAATCGAGGTGAACCAACGCTGGTTGGAGGCCACCCGGCCCATCCTCGAAGCGTTCTTCCATGCTCGGTATTTTCTCGAAATGGTGTGCAAGTACGGAAAGGAATTAGAACAGCCGCCTGACACGCTTCCCAGTGGTTGGGCTGCCGTGCTCTACCTCTACGGACTTCGCTGAATTCTACGTGCTCGATCGCTCGGCCCGTGATTGACGCGGTGCATGCCACCACAATACGGCGTATAATCAACTCATGGCCAACACCCGCTCATCGCCCGCCCGGCCACGCTGGCATCGTGGAAAAGATGTGCCGCTGGCACTCATTCGGCGCTTCGCGCGTCAGGTCGCGGAGCGGTTCGATCCGGAGAAGATCATCTTGTTCGGGTCGTACGCGTACGGGAGGCCGCATGCCGACAGCGATGTGGATATCATGGTGGTCATGCCAACGCGGAACCAGATCGATCAGGCGTGCCGCATCGACGACGCACTGGACCCGCCGTTTCCGCTGGATCTCATCGTTCGCACGCCGAAGAATCTCGCCGCGCGGCTCGCGCATGGCGACTCATTCCTTCGCGAGATCATGGCAAAGGGGAAGATTCTCTATGAAAAGGAGCACGGCCGAATGGGTGGACAAGGCGGAGGCCGACTTTCAGTTCGCCACCAGAAGCGTCCGCAGCGGAACGCCGTTTAACGACCAGCGCTGTTTTTTGTGTCAGCAGTCCGCGGAGAAGTACCTCAAGGCGCTATTGGAAGAACTCGGTCAACCCGTACCACGGACGCATGTCTTGCGAGATTTGCTTGCCCTGCTCCTGCCCCACTACCCGACGTTGCGTTCCTTCACGCGCGGCGTGAAATTCCTCACGCGCTTTGCAGTTGTCGGCGACTGCCGGAGCAAGCGAATGGCGATGGGCTTGACAACCAAGCCTGTAATGGTCAATCCTGTGGCAACCGCCGCATGATCCGAGGCAACCACGAGCTTTGACGATGACTGCCATCCATAACCATCGAGGAGTTGCGGCGCCATCTAGAAGGATTGGACGGCGCGCGTCCCGGAGCGGAGTGACAGGCGGACATGTTTAGCGTTGAAATCCTGATGGTCCTGGTGCCCGCGCTGCCGTTGCTGGCGGCGCTCGTGGTCGGCCTCTTGGGCCGCTGGCTCTTGAAAGAGTGGAGCCACCTCCCGGTGATCGCCGCGCTGGTGGCGTCGTTCGTCATCAGCCTGTTTCTGCTGTTCGACGTCAAGCAGCGATCCGAAAACCCGCCCGCTGGAGAACCCGTCGGCATGGCACAGGTCTACACCCTTTGGACCTGGGCCGACATCGGCGACGCCTACGACTCGGCCAGCGGCGAGCACGCTTTCGTGATCGACGTCACGCTCCGTAGCGACCCGCTCACCTCGATCATGCTGGCGATGGTCACGTTCATCTCGTCGCTGGTGGCGATCTATTCCGTGGGCTACATGCGCGGCGATCCGGGCTATGCCAGGTTCTTCGCCTTCGTGGCGCTCTTCGTGTTCTCGATGACCATGCTGGTTTCGGTGAGCAACTTCGTGCTGCTCTACGTCTTCTGGGAAGCGGTGGGCTTGTGCTCGTACCTGCTGATCGGCTTCTGGTTTGAAAAGCCCGCCGCCGCGGCGGCCGGCAAGAAGGCCTTCCTGGTCAACCGGGTGGGGGATTTCGGTTTCGCCCTGGGACTGTTCCTGATCTGGACCACCTACGGCACGCTCAACTTCCACGACGTTGGGGCGACCGGCGCGCCGGTCTCCGTCGAAGACGGATCGCCGGCCGACGCGGTGAAGGTGCCTGGCGTGCTGGGCCAGTGGCGGCTTTCACGACACGATTACGTGGGCGGCGCGGGGGGCTTGCTGATTTGCCTGGGCCTCCTGGCCGGCGCCTGCGGCAAGAGCGCCCAGTTTCCGTTGCACGTCTGGCTCCCGGACGCGATGGAAGGCCCCACGCCGGTGAGTGCCTTGATCCACGCCGCGACGATGGTCACGGCCGGCGTCTACATGCTCGCGCGCTGCACGCCGCTCTTGGTCGCGGCGCCCGAGGCGCAGGCGGCGGTGGCCCTGGTGGGCGGCTTTACGGCGCTCTTGGCCGGCCTGATCGCCATGACGCAGAACGACCTCAAACGCGTGCTGGCCTATTCGACCGTGAGCCAACTCGGCTACATGTTCCTGGGCGTCGGCACGGGCACCTTGGCCGGCATCACCGCCGGCATGTTCCACTTGTTCACCCACGCCTTCTTCAAGGGACTGTTGTTCCTCGGGGCCGGCAGCGTCATGCACGCGATGGGCGGTGTCGTCGACATCCGCCGGCTCGGCGGGCTGCGGCGCGTGATGCCCTGGACGCACCGCACGTTCTTGGTCGGCTGCCTGGCCTTGGCCGGCGTGGTGCCCTTCGCCGGCTTCTATAGCAAGGACGCGATCCTGGCCGCCGTACTTCAACAATCGCACGTTCGCTCGCGGGTGACGTTGCCCTTCTGCGACACGGCGGTCCCGCTTTACGAAGCGCTCTATTACGCCGGGCTGTTCACGGCCTTCCTGACCGCCGTCTACACGTTTCGGGCGTTCTTCCTCACGTTCCACGGTGAAACCCGCATACCGCCCGAAGCGGGGCACCATGCCCACGAATCGCCCGCGGCCATGCTCGTGCCGCTGTTCGTGCTGGCGATCTGCGCGCTGGGCGTCGGTTGGTATTTTACCGAAGGAAGCGACGACAGCTTCGCGAAGTTCCTCCAGCGGACGCCGTCGTTGGCCTACGGCGCGCCGGCGCACGCCGCACCGCACGACTCCTCCCTGCACTCCGAAGTCGAAACGGTCAGCACGATCATCGCCCTGGCCGGCATTGGCCTGGCGGCGCTACTCTATTTGGGCGACCGGCGGCTGGTCGAAGGGCTGACGCGCCGGCTGAAGTGGTTCTACCAGCTTTCGTACGGCAAGTTCTTCATCGATCCGCTGTACGACCTGCTTTTCGTCGGGCCGTTGCGACTGCTCTCGACGATGTCGTACTGGTTCGACCGCTGGATCGTCGACGGCCTGGTGAACCTTGGCGGCCGATTGCCGGCCGATGTGGGCTCGATGATGCGGGCGCTCCAGAACGGTTTGATCCAATTTTACGCCCTGGGCATGGTCTTGGGCCTGCTGACGCTGATCGGAACTTTGTTGGCCTGGTAGGGATGAGGGCGAACGATGATCAACCTCTTACTCTTGACCGTCTTTCTGCCGCTCGCCGGCGCCGGAATGATCTGGATGCGCGCCGAGTCCGGCCGCGACACCGCGCGCTGGATCGCGCTGGCCACGTCGCTGGCCACGTTGGCCTGCGCCGCTCGGCTGGTTTATCAATTCGTCCACGCCCCCGGCCCGCCCACCGGTTTTGAAGAGCCCTGGCTCACGTCGGGCGGCGCCGGTATCGACGTCCGCTTCAGCCTCGGTCTCGATGGCCTGAGCGTCTGGTTGTTCGGCCTCAGCGCGCTGTTGACCTTGACCTCGGTTCTGGTGAGCTGGGAAGCGATCGCGGATCGTGCTCCCGCGTTTTATGCGTTGCTGATGCTGTTGGAGACGGGCATGCTGGGCGTGTTCGCAGCCCGCGACGTGATCTTGTTCTACATCTTCTTTGAATTCACGCTGATCCCGCTGTTCTTCCTGATCGGCATTTGGGGCAGCGAGGAACGGCGCCACGCGGCCATCAAGTTCTTCCTGTTCACGCTTACCGGCAGCCTGCTCACGTTCCTGGCGCTGTTGGCGATCGTGCTCTGGGACTACCACGAGACGGGCGACATGACCTTCTCGATTTCGGTGCTCACGGCGCATGTGGCCGAATCGCCGATGGGCCGCGGCATGCAACTGTGGATCTTTTTGGGGCTGTTCGCCGGCTTTGCCATCAAGGTTCCTTTGTTTCCGCTGCACACCTGGCTTCCCTTGGCCCATACCCAGGCCCCGACGGCCGGCAGCGTGATCCTGGCCGGCATCCTGCTGAAGATCGGCGCCTACGGCTTCCTGCGTTTCAGCCTGCCGCTGCTGCCCGACGCGACCGCCCAGTGCCTTCCTTGGCTGTTGTGGCTTTCGGTGGCGGGCATTATTTACGGGGCGCTCGTGGCCTTGGCCCAGACCGACATCAAGCGGCTGATCGCCTATTCCAGCGTCAGCCACCTGGGTTTCTGCCTATTGGGCATCTTCGCGCTCAACAAGCCGGGTATGTACGGCGGCAACTTGCAAATGATCAATCACGGGCTTTCGACCGGCGGCCTGTTCGCCCTGGTTGGCATGATCTACGAGCGATACCACACCCGACAGATCGCCGACTACGGCGGATTGGCGCGCCGGCTTCCGCTGCTTGCCACGTTCATGATGCTCTTCACTTTGTCGAGCATCGGCCTGCCGGCGATGAACGGTTTCGCGGGCGAATTCCTGGTGCTTACCGGCATGTTCCAGCGCGGTTACGCCGAGGCGCCGATCGAGTGGTCGCTTCAGTGGCGGTCGATCGCCGTCCTGGCCGTGTTCGGCGTGGTGCTCGGCGCCTGGTACATGCTCTGGCTCTACGAGCGGGTTTTCTTTCGCGCCGTGCGCGAGCCGCCGCATCATGAAGGTCCGCCCGTGCGCGACCTGTCGTTGCGCGAGCTGTGCGCCCTGGCGCCGCTCTTGGTGTTCGTCTTCTGGATCGGGCTCTGGCCGCAACATTTCCTCACGCCGATGAGCCAGCACCTCGACCAACTCGTGGACACCGTCACCAGTTCAAAGACTTACATCAAGGACTCCATGGGAGGCCCGACGCGTGTCGATTGAAACGGTGCTCTTGCTATTGCCCGAATTGACGCTGATCCTGACGGCGACCTCAATCTACATTGCCGGCGCGTTCAGGCCGGCGCGCGGCGTCTGGGGCTGGGTGGCCGTCGCCGGGCTGTTGCTGGCCGCCGGGGCGCTCTACCAACAAACGGCGGCGAGCCAAGCGGCGGTCAACGAATTCCCTGAGTTCGAGTCGTTTGGTCCCTTGGCGCTCGACGCGGCCGGCCGCATCGATGGCTTGGGAATCTACGCCCGTTGGCTGGCGTTGGCGGCCGGCCTGGTGCTGGTGCTGACGGCGTCGCGGCCCGCTGACGACGTGCAAGAGCCGGAGTTCATCGGTACGTTGCTCTTGGCGATCAGCGGGACCATGCTCGTGGCCGGCGCGCGGGAGCTCGTGCTGCTGTTCCTGGGCATCGAGCTGATCTCGATTCCCACCTACGTGCTCTTGTACCTGGGGCGGCGCGACCGGGCATCGCCCGAGGCGGCTGTGAAGTACTTTTTTCTGAGCATCCTCTCGTCGGCTCTGACGCTTTACGGATTCAGCTTCCTGTATGGCCTGGGCGGCTCGACCGAGCTGGCGTCGCTCTCCACCGCCCTGGCCCAATCAGAGGCTGGGCCCGTCGGGAGCGAGGCGCTGGCGGCCGTGGCGCTGGTGCTCGTGTTCGCCGGCTTGGGATTCAAGATCGCGGCCGTGCCTTTCCACTTCTACGCCCCCGACGTGTACCAGGGCACCACCAACGGCAACGCCGGCGTGCTGGCCGTGTTGCCCAAGATCGCCGGCATGATCGCCTTGACGCGGATCGTCGCCGCGGCGATGCCCGGCATGAATCTCTTCGATTGGCAAATCACCACGGTTCTGACCGTGCTGGCCGCGCTGACGATGACCCTCGGCAACGTGCTGGCGCTGTGGCAAGACAATGTCCGGCGGCTGTTGGCTTATTCGTCGATCGCGCACGCCGGGTACATGCTGGTGGGCCTGGCAGTCGGCACCGTGGCGGACCAGGCCGGCGATTCGCCGGCGCTCGACGGCATGGGGGCGATGCTCTTCTACCTGGCCGTCTACGTGCTGGCTACGGCGGGCACCTTCGCGGCGCTGACCTACCTGGGCGGCAGGGAGCGGCAGATCGACGGCGTCGACGAACTGGCCGGCCTGGGCCGCACTCATCCGCGGACGGCCGTGGCCATCGCGGTCTTCATGTTCAGCCTCGCCGGCATTCCTCCCCTGGCCGGCTTCTGGGGCAAGTTCACCATCTTCGCCAGCGCCTTTGCCTTCGGCCTCAGCGGGGGCAAGTCGCCCGGTCCCGAGCAGGTTTGGTTCCTCGCGCTGGCGGTGGTCGGCGTCTTGAACGCGGCGGTGGCGGCGGCCTATTACCTGCGGATCATCGCCACGATGTATTTTCGCGCCCCCTTGGCCACCGTCCGCGCCGAAGGGGGGTTCGGGGCGGCGTTCGCCGCGGTGGCCTGCGCATTGGTGGTCGTCGGGCTCGGATTCATGCCCGGCTCGTTGGTCAACGACGCGCATCAGGCCAGCCAGGCCGCGCGCACCGTGCCCGCCGTGCCGGCCGTTGTGCGGGCCGGAGGCGATGTCGGAGTCGTGGCGGCACCGTGAAATACCGCACATTCCCCCTACCCCGGATTATTCATGGTCCAACACTAAGCCGCTGCGGCGCCGAACACCAACGCGCAAATCGCGGCTTCGGCGCAGCCGAAACTGCGCAAGAAAAAACTGGCAAAACCGTACCGGTACCGACCAGGAAATCCGTCTCGGCGGATTGCCCGGCTTTAGACGCGTTAAGACTTCCTCCAACGCAGCGTTCATCTGTGCCCCAAGCGCCGAGGCTTTCGTCGGGTAAAGGTACGGTTTTGCCAGTTTTTTCTCGCCGCGCGCACCGAGCCGCGACGCGCGTCCGAACGCTGCGCGAATGCGGCGCGAACTCGCGTTGGAATTTTTTTCAAAACTGGGCTTGACGGGTTTGTTTTGTCTAGGATGCGGCGAATGCTGACCGCCTTTACGCCACTCACCTTGTTTGAGACGTGCGCGCTTCATTCCGCGTCCGATCTCCTTTGCAAGCTTTGGCCAACGGCGGCGCGTTCTTCGACGAAACTTTGTTGACGGTATTTCCGTTCACCTCAGGGAGTTTGTTAATGTATCTTACGCCGACGTGAGTCGGTCAGCATTTTTTCGTTGCAAACGCCCGTGGAGGTGTCAAGCACGTTTCATTTCGAGCACGCAAGGAGGGCGTTACGACGACCGACGAGGTCGACGGGAAGTGGTTTCCGTACGAGGAGGCTCTTCTGGGCGACGATAGGGCGCGCGTCTGGATTCAACGCACGATTGGGCTCGCGGACGCGGCGAGGGTCGAGCGTGCAGTGCGCGCCGTCGAATCGCATGTCGTTTACGCCGACATGCTCGACGCGGTGGCGGAAGCGCGCGCTCAACGTGCGCGCGGAGACGAAAACCCTCCCCGCCACGCGGCGCGCGCGCCGGCGCCGACGATCCCCGATGAGCCGAATTATTGGTCCGTGGTCTTCGATGTCGTCACGCCCTCCGCGTGGGAGCGCCTTGTCGATGCCGCGACCTGCCAGGCGCGCTGCGGCGACCCACGGGCGCGCGAATGGATCGCAAGCGTTCTGGGGGCGGATAGCGCGATTGACGAACTCGGGCGTGCGGACGCCGTAGCCGGATACGCGACGATCTCCTCGTTGAACCGGGCCCTGGAGCGCGAGCGCGCCGCGGCGGGGGGCCGTCCGGGGTACGAAGACTGATCGCCCTCAAAGCCTCGCCACTTCGCGAAAAAAAACGATTCCGAAACCCCTCCCAGAGCGATCCAAAAGAGCGTGGGGTAGGGCGAAGGGTGGCACGGGAATTTGATGCCGCTTTCGCGGCTGGCTCAAGACGTCATGGGGTATTCGGAAGTCATTTTTTTTCGCTGCGCTGCGGTTTTGTTTTTTGCACGCCCGTTGCTGCGCAACGTGCGTGCTTTTTTCGTAAAAATGATCCTGCCTGTTTCGTGGGCCGCCACGGACCACCGCGGCTTGCGCCGCGGGTTCGTGTGACGGCAGTCCGCGCTCGTTCCCCGCTGACCATGAAAAATCCGGGCTAAAGAAACGGTTGTTCGCCGCGCAAACCCGTTATACTGAACTCGGGTGAGTTCAGCTACGGAAGGAGCCAACGTAAGCCAATGCGGTTCTTGGGATTATCGCTGACGGTCGTGTGCGGCGCGGCGCTGGTCGTCTGGTGGTGCTGGCCGTCGCCGCCGGCTCCATCGCCGGCTCCATCGCCGGCTTCGTCCTCGGCCGAGGATCCGCGCTCGGCCGACGACGCGCGGCGCGAAGCCATCGGCCGGGCCCGGAAAAGCCTCGCTTGGGCTGAGCGAAAGGCCCGTGACGCGCTCGACGGCGACCTGGCGCCGCTCGACGATTTCTTTTCCAGTGTCAAGCGGCGGACACCCGAGTTTGCCGAGGTCGTTTTGGGCTGGGGCAGCAAGTGGCGATTCGTCGCCGACGCGACGCCGTGTACCAAGGGCGGGCGCCACAGCGCCTTCTTGCGGCGCGCTTTCGAGCAGCACCTGTTCAAGCCCGACGAACTCACGCATGCCATCGAGCAGGTCGTCCGCGGATACGGCGACGAACTGACCGCCATCGAGAACCAGATGCTGGTGAAAATCCGCGAAGACTTGAGCGATCTACCGGTGGCGGAGCTACCGCAATTCGCCGACGACGAAACCCTGCGGGCGGCCTACGAGGCGGCCCTGAAGCGAGCAACCCAGCGCGTCGGCGACGACGTGACGGCGGACGTGGCGACGCAGTTCGTGTCGCTGCTGGCGTGCGAAGTCCTGACGCAAGCCGCCGCGAGGCTGGGCGCTTCCGCCGGCATTCTCGGCGTGGGCGCGGCAAGCTCCTGGGCGACGTTGGGGGCCGGCCTGGTGATTGGCTTGATCGTCGACCAATTGGTAAGCTGGGTGTGGGACTGGTGGGCCGACCCGCGCGGCGGCCTCGCCTCCGAGTTGAACGGCAAATTCGATGAATTGCGCGATCTGATCGTCGAGGGGGACACGCGGTCACGGGGCCTGCGCGCCGCGCTTGCGGAGTTCGCGCGGCGGCGCGCCAAGCTACGACGCGCCGCCGTGTTGGGAACCTTCTCCTTTTAACTTTCTCCTTTCTCCTCTTGCCTTCACTGGAGCATGCTCTGATGTTTCTCCGCCGAACGATCCTGATCCCGGCCATACTGGCATGGTCCGTCGTCGCGCCGTCGGCGGCATGGGCCGGCCCCAAGACCCAGGCCGCCAGGGAAGCGGCTGAGTTGATCCTGCGCAAATTCGGCAAGGAGGCGGCGGAGGAGGGCGTCGAAAAACTGACGGTCCGAATCGAAGCCTTGGCATTGAAGTACGGCGACGACGCGGTGACGGCGGCGCGCAAGGGGGGGCCGCGGGCGTTGCGCGCCGTGGAGAAGGCCGGTTCGCGGGGCGCCGTGGCGACGAAACTCCTGGCCCGCGAAGGAGACAACGCCCTTTGGATCGTCGAGCGCCCCGAGCGGCTCAAGCTTTTTGCCGCCTACGGCGACAATGCCGCGGCGGCGATGCTCAAGCACAAAGCGTTGGCCGAGCCGTTGGTATCGACGTTTCGCCAGCCGGCGGCCCGCGCGCTGACCCAGCTCGACGGGCGAAACGCGCGGCGATTGGCGATGATGGCCGACGAAGGCAGCCTGGCGACGATCGGCCGAACCGACGCGCTCTTGGGCGTGGTTGGCCGCTACGGCAACCGGGCGATGGATTTCATCTGGAAGAACAAGAAGGCCCTGGCCGCCACGGCCGCGTTGACGGCGTTCTTGGCCAATCCAGAGCCGTTCATCGACGGCACGGTCAACCTGGCCCGCGATTTCGTTCGCCCCGTCGCCGAGACGATCGGCGCCGAGGCCGCGAAGCGGGCCGACTGGACCTGGCTCGGTATCACGGCGCTGGTTGTGCTGGGGTGCTACGCGAGCCTGAAGTTCTACGCGCGCCAACGGCTGCGGGCAATGTTGGCGCGTCGGGCGTAACGCCTTGCGCGGTTCAGCATGGCCTCAACTACAGATCATTCGCTCGCAGGCCCGTGTGCTTTGAGATCCGCCACGACCCGCAGCGCCAACGCTTGCACTCGTTCCCATGTGATTCTACCGCACGCAACCCAGGGATGCACCATTTTTTATTTTCCTCCAGTCTCTTTCTCTTTGTGGCGACGGGCGTTATCATTCGTGACACGGATTCCTCCAAGAACCCAGGGTTTTCGCCGATAGGAGTTACGTTCGATGGCCAGCTACTTCTTGCCGATTCTCGTCTTGCTGAACCTCTCATCGGCCTTATCCGCCGCCGACTGGCCCCAGTTTCGCGGCCCGAACCGCGACGACATTTCAAACGAGACCGGCCTGCTCAAGTCGTGGCCGAAAGACGGCCCGCCGCTAGCCTGGCAAGTCAAGGATCTCGGCAACGGCTATTCCAGCGTCAGCGTCGCCGGAGACCGAATTTACACCCTCGGCAATCAGGGCGCGGTCTCGAAAGTCTTCGCCCTTGAGCGGGAAAACGGCAACGTCGTCTGGTCGGCCGAGGTCGGTCAAGCCGGCGGCAACCTGGGCTGCACGCCGACCGTGGACGGCGAGCGCGTTTACACCCTCGGCCAGGAGGGCGATCTCGTCTGCCTGCAAACCAAGGACGGCAAGCGCGTTTGGCATCGTAACTTGCTCAAGGAATTCGGGGGCTCGATCGGCAACTGGCATTACTGCGAGTCGCCGCTGGTGGACGGCGAGCACGTCATCGTCACTCCCGGCGGCAAGGACGCCACGATGGTCGCCCTCGACAAGAAGACCGGCGAAACCGTGTGGAAATGCGCCATTCCCCTGGGGCTTCCGCGGGCCGGCTATTCTTCGGCCGTCGTCGCGGAGGTGGGCGGCGTGAAACAGTACGTCCAGTTGCTCGACGGCGGCCTCGTCGGCGTCTCGACCGACGGCAAGCCGCTGTGGATTTACGAGAAGCTCGGCCCCAACACCGCCAACATCCCAACGCCGATCGTCCTCGAGGATCATATCTTCGCAGTGGCGGGCTACGGCAAAGGCGGCGCCCTGCTGAAGCTCGCGGCCAGCGGCAAGGATGTGACGGTGGAAGAGGTCTACTTCAACCGCGAGCTCACCAACAAGCACGGCGGCGTGCTGGTCGTCGGCGAGTACGCCTATGGCGACACGGACGATCAGGGCAAGCCCTACTGCGCCGAGGTGAAGTCCGGCAAGGTGCTGTGGAAACGCAAGGGCAACGAGGGCCGGGGCACTAAGGGCAACGGCACTAAGGGCAGGGGCTCGGCATCGGTCACGTACGCGGACAGCCGGCTTTACTTCCATTACGACAACGGCGTCGTGGCGCTGGTGAAGGCATCGCCGGACGGCTACAAGGAGACGGGCTCCTTCCAGGTCCAAACGGACGGGCACGCGTGGGCGCATCCGGTGGTTGTCGGCGGAATGCTGTACCTGCGCGAAGGAGACTCGCTGTACTGCTACGATGTGCGGCGGAAAAAGTAGGTCTATTCGACCGGCGCCTCAACCCCGCCCGCCATGAGCTCGTTTTCCTCCTCGCGGCTGAGCAGTAGCTCCGGTTTGTAGCCGCCGCGCGAACGGTCGTACAAGATGATGCATATGAAGATCAAAACCAGTACGGCCGGCAGCAGCGAAACCCAACGAAAGGCCATGCGGTAGCCCTCGGTTTGCGCCGCCGTGGCTATCTCGGTGGCCTTGTCGATCGCTTCGATCTGGACTGGAATCGATCGTTTCCTTTCCACCGAATCCCACGATTCTTTCGCGCGCAACGCGCGCAAGCGGTCCAATTGGTCGAGCATCTCGATCTTTTTCACGAGCGGCCGGCTCGCGATGCCGGGCGTTTTGTCCAGACCCTTCAACTCGGCCAATAAGTCGTGGGATTCGGCTGAGGTCGTCTTTCCATTCAACTGGTCGATGTGCTTTGTCACGTCGTCCATCGTCAGCGATCCAGGGGACTTGAGTAACCCCAACTTCTCCAGCTTGGCCATGTAGCTGTCGGGGCCGCGCTGGTCGACGGCGACCGCGTTCACGCTGACATATTGCCCGGCGGCGTCCTTCTTGAGCACGAGCGCGGCCGTCCGCGGGCTCGATTTCATTTCGACGTTTCGCACCGCGTATCGGTCGACGATCCGGCCCATTTGCGGCAGGACTTGCGAGATCGACAGATTGCCGAACGATCCCATCAGCGCCAACGCCAAGGCGCCCCCTTTGGGAAACCGTTCGGCGGTCACGCCCAGCATCGTCGGCCAGAAAAAGGCGATGCCCAAACCGAAGATCGTGGCGAAGCCAAAGGCCGTCGCCGGGCTGTCGGCGAAGCTCAACAGGTACAGCCCCACAGCCGATAGAAACGCCGAACCGGCCATCATGCCGACCGGCGAAATCGCGTGGGCGATCGGACCGGCAAAGTGACGCAGGACGAACATCATGCCCGATGTATAGACCAGAATCAGCGTGCCCGACACGCCCGCCGTGTTATGCATGACCGACGCCTGCCACTTCTGCGGCCCCAGTTCCGTCGCGGCCGTCAAGAGCATGCAAAAACCCCAGATCAGGAACATCGGCCGCAAGCACTCCTTGAACATGTCGCCCGTCGAAATGCCCGACGCCACGCGCTCGGTGCGCGGGAAGCGGGCCGGGAGCAACATCAAGCCGTAGATGGCGGCCGGAATCGCGATCAGGCAGAGATTGGTTTGCCAGAGCTCAAGGCCAAAAATGCCTTGAGGAAGGAATTGCCGGACGCCGAATTCGGCGCTCAACCCGCCAATCACCAGGCCACCAGGCCACCAGGCATGCAGGATGTTCAAGTAGTGCGTTTTCTTGTCTGGAAACATCGTGGCGATCAACGGATTGACGCCGACTTCCGTGAATCCGTTGCCGAACCCCATCAACAGCGACGAGTAAAAAAGCCATTGGTAACTGGCGTCGGGGCTTTCGTAATGAGGGGCGAAGATCGTGGCCAACGAGCCGAAAAGGTGCGAACCGAACGCCAGAAACATGATCCGCTTCATCCCCAGCAGGTCGCAGATGAAGCCTCCGAAGACCATCGAAATCACCATCCCGATGAACACCGCGCCTTCGATTCCTCCCTTTTGCTCCTGGGTGAAACCGAACGCATCACCCATCTCTTGCAGAATGTCGCCGCGGACACTGAAAGTGAACGCGGACGTCACCAACGCGACGCAGCTACAGATGAAAAGCCAACGGCGGTGGATCATCCGGTTCTCCTCGGGGAATGTACGGCTTCGGCGGAACCTTCGAGTATATCCACGAGCGGACGTAAGTAAATGAGGAAGTTCGTTGTGTTGATCTGCCCGTCGAGGGGCCGTACTATTGAACCTGGTATTTTCGGGCCAGGGATTCTCCACGACATGATCGAGCCGCCAGGTCACGAGCTCGTCGGGCACCGCGCCGCGGCACTGGTGGGCGCCTTGCCGGCGGGCCGGCAGGTCGAGCTTTGGACGCGGGCCGCGTCGCGCGTGGTGAAGCGCGGCTTCGCCCTGGAACTCGCGGACCTGGAGCCGCCGCGGACGGGTATCTTCGACGGGCTGAAAATCGTGATCGACCCCGACGTGGGGTTCGAGATGCAGTGCTTCGTGCTGCTGCACCTGTTCGGGCACAGCGTGCAGTGGACCGCCCCCGCGCCGGCCCACAAGCTCGACGCGCTGCGAAACACGACCGAGAAGACGGTTTTCATGCAAGTCTTGCGCGACTACGAGTTCGAGGCGGCGCGGTTCGGCCGGCAACTTCTCGCCGAGACGGGCATCGCCGGGCTCGAAAGCTGGTACGCTGATTTCGTCGCGACCGATTGGCGCTACGTCGAGCGGTTCTACCAGACCGGCGTGATCCCACCCTGGGAGGAGTGCCTCACCCCGGCCACGCGGCCCGTCGAGCCGCTGCCCATCCCTGAATTGAAACACCGGCGAGTCGAAGTGCGCTACGCGTTTTAGAGGGCCGCCCTACGCGGTGGCAAACCTGCCGTTGGAGGTGGCCGAAGACCACGCCGGCCTCTTGGCGGCGGCCTCGTGGATGCGGCGGATGACTTCCTCGTCGGTCGGATAGGGCGAGCGCAACGCCGGCCGTAGTGGCAGCGGAATTTCATCCATGCGGTAGACGGTGCCCGGCGCGCTGATGCCCGTAACCGCCGTCGTGATATGCACGCGCGCCAGCCGGCTGGTGTGGGTGACTTTGGGATCGAGCACGATAGTCGGAATTCGTTGCAAATGATCGATGGCCGGCTGGGGCATCGTCGCCCCCGGATCGGCGCCCAAAATCAGCGCCGCGTCCACGTCGCCCCGCACCAGCAGGTCCACGGTGGAATACTCGCCCGGGTTGTAGCGAGGATACCCGCGGCTGAAGTTGACGCCGAACGGATAGCCCGTCGTCCACCGCATGACCACGTCCGATCCCGTCACGTTCCCATGTCCGCGCATCGGCATGGCGACGAACTTGGTGAAGGCGTTCAGCTCCGCGACCAGTGTCAGGACCGCGGCGGAGTTCATGTGCTTGCCGCGGGTCATCGAAAGGCCCATGCCGAAGAACAGCACGCCGAAACGGGCCCGTTTCATCCGCTCGGCGAAGTCCTGCAGTTGCTCGACGGAAAGCCCGGTTTCCGCCACGCGCTGGTGGTCGACGCGCTGGCCCTTGATGAGGGCGCGCAGGGCCGTCACCACCTCGAAGTCCTTGGTCGGGCGGATTTGCAGAAAGATGTCCGCGGCGCGGACGCTGGGGGTTTCGCGAATATCCACCAGCACCATCGTGCGGCCTTTGCGGCCGTTGGGCACGAACTTGCCCTTCTGGGTCAGTGTGTACTTGGTGAAATGCCTGGGATGGCATTCGGCCGGGTTGCCGCCCCAATAAATGATGAAGTCGGCCCGATTCTTGACTTCGCCCAGCGTGCAGGAAACCTTACCACCCAACTGGGCGGCTATTTCAGTGGGACCGTGTCACAACGACGTGTGGCTATCGATCACGCCCGCGACCAGTTCGGCCAGGGTAACGGCCTCCCGTTGGGCCTCGCAGGTGACGTTGCTGAGCCCGTAGACCAAAGGCATGTGGGCCTGGTGCAGAAAGTCGGCCGCGCGTTCGATGGCGTCGTCGACGGTGGCCGGCGCGCCATCGATCAGCGCGTCGGGGTAGAGGCGTTCGGCCGTGTGGTTGCGGAACCACGACTCCCCGAGACTGCACGCATGTTTGGTCTTGGTGATCCGCTCGCCGTCGGCGTGCAGTTCGATATCGTCGCAAACGCAGCCGCAAAACGTACACGTCGCGTTTTTGACCACGGTCAGTTCGCCGCCGTCGTTCATGACCATCCCCCCGGTTCACCGATTGATATTCCCGCCCACACGGGGCGGCACGACGAATGTTCAGCCGAGCGCGCCGCCGCGAAAACTGCCGCGGATGCGGCGCGGCATGAACCTTCCGATCTCGATCTGCTCCCACGCCGGAAGCTGTTGTGCTTTCGCGTCGGCCGAGGTGTGGGGTATCGATGCGTCGGCGTGCTCTTGAGCCGTTTTATCAGATAGGGCTAATGCCATTTTACATTCTCCTGGTCTATATTCTCAGGTTGACTGCTCGCCGGGGTTGGCCGCCACGGCGGCCTCCGCGACTACCGGTTCGACCTCCACCTCCCACCCCTTCGAGGTGGGCATGCCTGTTCCATCGGTATCGCCGCCCATGAGCTTGCAGGTGGGAGGTCCATAGGGAACGAAAATCATTCCCAACGGGATCTTGCCCTGCTGGCATCGAAAGGTGGTCTCGCCATGTTCGGTTCGGATCTTCACGGTTGTCCCCTCGGCGATCCCCTCTTCTTTCATGTCGTCCGGGTGCATCGTCAAAGTATTGACGATCGACTGGTATTCAGCATGATCCTTGCCGATGTTGATCTGCTGGCCCTGTTTGGTCGTGCGGCCGGGGATCATGAGGTAACGTTTACCGGGCATCGGTCACCGCGTCGCGCGCGCCGGCTTGAACCGGCAAAGGGCTGTAAACCCTCATTGTACGACGGGCCAAACCACCGTCAACCGGTCCTACGCCGTGGGGTGGGCACCGCCCACCAGCGATACGGTCGCTTGCATTCCGCGAACCGATGAACGAACATAACATGCTAGCCCCTGAAAACCATTGCCCACCCAGAATTCCCGCCATGCCTCGAATCCCACTCTTCGTACTGATCGTCATACTCTCGGCACGTCTCGCCCCAGCCGACGAATGGCCGCAATTTCGCGGCCCTGGAGGCGAGGGGCACGCGAGCCAACGGGGGCTGCCGTTGTCTTGGAGCGAAACGGAGCACATCGTCTGGAAGGCGCCCGTGCCGGGCTTGGGCTGGTCGTCGCCCGTCATCCGCGACGAACAGATCTGGCTCACGACCGCGCTGGACGAAGGCCGTTCGCTGCGGGCCGTTTGTCTGGACGTTACGAGCGGTCAAGTCGTCCACAACGTCGAGATTTTTCACCTCGAGCAGCCGGGGCCGGTCCACCAGAAAAACAGTCACGCCTCGCCCACCCCGGTCCTGGAGGGGAACCGCGTTTACGTCCACTTCGGCGACAATGGCACCGCCTGCCTCACGAGTGACGGAACGATCGTCTGGCGGACCAACGAGATCAAATACGCGCACGGGCATGGTCCGGCCGGTTCGCCTGTTCTTTACAAGGATCTGTTGATCGCCAGTTGCGACGGAACCGACGTGCAATACGTCGTGGCCCTCGATAAAACGACCGGTTCCGTCCGCTGGAAAACCGACCGCAAAGGCGCCATGGCCTATTCCACGCCGCTGGTGATCCGTGTCGGCGGCCAAGATCAGCTCGTGAGCACCGGCGCCGAGTGGGTGGTGGCCTACGACCCGGACACCGGCGCGGAGCTATGGCGGGCGCGTTATCCCAGCGGCTACTCCGAGGTGCCGCGGCCGGTGTTCGCCCACCGACTCGTGTTCGTGGCCTCCGGCTACAACACGCCCTGGCTCTATGCCATAAGGCCCGATGGCACGGGCGACGTGACCGAAACGCAGGTGGTTTGGAAGCTGCAAGAGGGAGCGCCCTTGAACCCCTCGCCGCTGGTGGTCGGCGACGAGTTGTATCTGGTCGACGACCGTGGAATCGCGACCTGCCTCGACGCCGAGACGGGCGAGCGGCATTGGCGGAAGCGCGTGCCGGGCAACTACTCCGCGTCGCCGCTCTTCGCCGACGGCAGGATCTACCTGACCAACGAAACGGGCCTGACGACGGTCATCGCGCCCGGCCGAAAATTCAAGGAGTTGGCGTCCAATGCGATCGACGGCGACACCTTGGCCTCGCTCGCCGTCGCCGGCCGCGCCCTGTACCTGCGCAGTAACTCGCACTTGTACCGCATCGAGAACCCATGACCAACGATTGCGACCGCCGTCTCTTGGGCGTGCTGGGGCTGGCATTCGTTTTGCGGGGCGCCTTGCCGTTGGCGGCGCTCGCCGTCACCTGGCCTGGGCCACCGTTGGTGCGCGAACCCGACAGCGCCGGCTACGTTCGCCTGGCGGAGGCACTGGTGGCGACGGGACACTTCACCGAGTTCGGCCGGCCGGAGATCGAACGCACGCCGGGCTATGTCTGCTTTCTTGTGCCCGGCGTCCTGACCGGTCACATCGACGCCGTGACGATCGCGCTCCAATGCGCCGTCGGCTGTCTGACCGTCTATTTGACGTACCGCCTGGCCTTGCAGGTCTTCGAGCGGCCGAGCGTGGCGCTCGCCGGCGCGCTGCTTTGCGCCTGCGAACCGTTATCGGTGCTTTACGCCGGCAAGCTGCTCACGGAAACGACATTCACATGCGCCGTCGCCGCGGTCCTGCTGTTGTTGGCGCGCCACCTGCGTTGGGGCGGCTGGTGCGACCTGCTCGGCTCGGCGCTGATGCTCGCCCTGGCGATCTTTATCCGGCCCATCGCGCTGTACCTGCCCTTTGTGCTGGGCTTGTTGATCGTGGCGGGGTTCCGGCCGCACACCCCGCGACGACGGCGGCTGGGCGAAGCCGCGGCGTTCATCGCTTTGGCGGCGGGGTTGCCGTGTGCCTGGATTGCCAGAAATCACATCGTCGCCCAGTACGACGGGTTCTCGGCCATGGGCGACGTCAACCTTTATTTCTGGCATGCGGCCGGCGTCGAAGCGGCGCGGCAAGGCCGACCGCTTCGCGACGTGCAGCGCGAATGGGGTTATTTCAGCGAGCAAGTATTCCAGCGGCGAAACCCCGCGGCGCGGCGCGGGACCGCCGCCCAGCACTACGCCTTCTTGCGCCGCGAGGCATGGCGCATCCTGCTCACGTCGCCAGGAACGACGTTGGTGGTGTACCTGGATGGAATCCGCGACACGCTCGTCGATCCCGGCACGCAGGCCTTTCGCGACTATTTCCGCGAACATCAAGCACCCGTGGAGGAACCAGCGCGGGCTCCGGCCGGCGCCTGGGCGCGCCTGCGCCGGGCGCTGGCCACCAAGCCGCTCGTGGTGGCGATTCACGGTGCGCTGCAAGTCACCGTCTTGGGATATCTGGTGCTGGCCCTGCTCGGTTGCCTGTCCAAGGGCAACGGGCGACGGATGCCGGTCGTGCTGTTGGTCGTCACGCTGGGTTATTTCCTCCTGCTCTCCGGCGGTCCCACCGGATACCACCGCTTCCGCCTGCCCATCCTGCCGATGCTGTCGCTGCTGGCCGGCGCCGGTGGCGCGGCGCTTTGGAGCAGACGCCCAACGGGTACTGAGAACAGGCGTTCCGCCGCCGAATCGCCCGCATGAACGGGCGGTTGGCACTCGCTAGATCCAAAAAAGAAGGCCTCGCCGCAAACGCGGGGCCGCACGGCGGTTTCGGCGCAGCCGAAAATGCCCAAGAAAAAACTGGCAAAACCGTACCTGTACCGACAAGGAAATCCGTCTCGGCGGATTGCCCGGCTTTGGATGCGTTAAGACTTCTTCACCCGCAACGCCCATCTGTGCC